>CAYFYE010000187.1:0-1556 GCA_964347285.1 uncultured Acidimicrobiia bacterium | reverse complement strand
CGGGCCGACCATGACCTTCAGCCAACATCTGGCGTGCGATCAGTGCGGGTTGTCGTTCGACGAGCTCCAGCCCCGCAACTTCTCGTTCAACAGCCCGTATGGAGCCTGCCCGACCTGTGACGGCATCGGCACCCGCTATCAAGTCGATCCCGAGCTGGCCGTGCCCGACGCCGACCTGACCATCGCCGAGGGCGCGATCGCTCCCTGGGCGGGCCGCTACCGAATGCGCTACTTCCAGCGACTACTCGAGGCGGTGTCCATCGCCCTGGACTTCGATATCGATGCTCCGTTCTCCGAGCTGGCCAAACGGCATCAGAAGGCCGTCTTGTACGGCACCGGAGACCGCCGGCTCACCGTTTCCTACACGAACCGCTTTGGCCGGCGCCGGCGCTACGAAACCACGTACGAGGGGGTCATCCCCTGGCTGGAGCGTCGGCACGAGGCGGCCGATTCCGACTACGCCCGCGAGCAATACCAGCAGTACATGCGTGAAGTCCCCTGCCTGGACTGCCGCGGGGCAAGGCTCAACGAGGTCTCCCTGGCGGTCACCGTCGGTGGCCTCGACATCTTCGAGCTGTCCCAGCTGTCGCTGCGCCAGACGGCCGATTTCCTCGAAGGGCTCGAACTCGACGAGCGTCGCCGGGAAATCGCCCGTCAGGTGCTCAAGGAGATCGGCTCCCGCCTCGCCTTTCTCCTCGACGTGGGCCTCGACTACCTCACCCTGTACCGTCCGTCGGCGACCTTGGCCGGCGGGGAGGCACAGCGCATCCGACTGGCCACCCAGATCGGGTCCGGCCTGGTTGGAGTGCTGTACATCCTCGACGAGCCGTCGATCGGGCTGCATCAGCGCGACAACCACCGCCTGATCGAGACGTTGGTGCGGCTCCGCGACCTGGGAAACACCGTCATCGTCGTCGAGCACGACGAAGAGACCATTCGCACCGCCGACCATATCGTCGACATCGGTCCGGGGGCCGGAGAGCACGGCGGGCGCATCGTGGCCGAAGGGCCGCTGACCACCATCACCGGGGAGCCGTTGTCGATGACCGGCGATTACCTCGCCGGCCGTCGCACCATCCCCGTGCCGGAGTCGCGCCGGGAACTCAACGCCCAGGCCGTCGAGGTGGTCGGAGCGGCCGAGCACAACCTCAAGGACATCGACGTCCGTTTCCCCCTGGGGATGTTCATTGCGGTCACCGGAGTGTCGGGCAGCGGAAAGTCGACGCTCGTCGAGGAGATCCTGGCCCGGGGGCTCCGCTTTCGCCTCATCGGATCCCGAGAGCTTCCCGGCAAGCACCGCAAGATTCGGGGCGTCGAGCACATCGACAAGATCATCGACATCGATCAGTCGCCCATCGGCCGAACGCCCCGCTCGAACCCGGCCACCTACACAGGCGTGTTCGACCGCATTCGCGAGCTGTTCGCCGCCACCCCAGACGCCAAGCTGCGGGGCTACAAGCCGGGGAGGTTCTCCTTCAACGTCGCCGGGGGACGGTGCGAGACCTGCAAGGGAGACGGCACCCTCAAGATCGAGATGCACTTCCTCCCCGATGTCT
>CAYFYE010000186.1:0-1591 GCA_964347285.1 uncultured Acidimicrobiia bacterium | reverse complement strand
GGTCGGTCACCTCCCAGTTCTGGTACTTGTTGGTGGAGCCCTCGAGGATCTCGGGGTGATCCGCCACCATCTTCTCCCACTGATGGGGATACCCCTCCTGGTAGGCCACCCCCTTGGCGTAGATGCCATACGTCAGGATCACCGGGTACCGACCCTCCTCGACAGGACGGAAGACGTCCGCCCGCAGCACGGTGCCGTCGTCCATGGGGATCGGCTCATGCCACGTGATGCGCATCCCGTCCGCCACCTCGGTACGCGCCAAGTCGGGTTGGGCCATGGATTCCCTCCGCTGCTCGCCAATGCTCATTCTCGCACCCGCGGCTCCGGCGGCCGCCGGAGCACCCCCGGTTGCGGGCGCGGGCCTCGGTGGTCTGCCCTCAGTCCTCCGCGATGGCTTCGGCCACCGCCACCAACTCGGACACCCGATGGGGCGAGGCAAGGGCGACCACGGCGTGATCCACGCCGGCCTCTTGGGCCTGGGCGAGTCGCTCCGACAGAGAAGCGGGATCGCCGGCCGGGAATTGGATCGACTTCTCGATCTCGTCGTAGGGGCGGCCGAAAGTCTCGCACCACGAGGCCAGCACCTCAGCCTTGCGCCGAAACGACTCGAGGTCGAAGTCCATGCCGGGGGCGTTCCAGTGGTCCGCCCAGCGGGCGGCGGTCCGCAACGTCCGCTTCTCCCCGCCGGCGCCGATCACGAGCGGAGGACGTGGTTGCTGAACCGGTTTCGGTTCGCAGCTCGCCGCCCGCAGCCGGTAGTGGTCGCCCTCGAAGTCGGCCGACGTCTCCGTCAGCAGGAGGTGGATCACCTCTACCGCCTCATCGAAGCGATCGAGTCGCTCCTTGACGCCGGGAAGCTCGATCCCGTAGGCCTCGTGCTCATGGGAGAACCAGCCGGCCCCGATCCCCAAATCGAGCCGGCCGTCGGAGACGATGTCGAGCGTCGCCGCCATGTTGGCCAACACCGCCGGGTGCCGGTAGGTGTTGCCGGTCACCATCACCCCGAGCCGTAACCGGGAGGTGATCGTTGCCAGCGCCGAGAGCAGCACCCAGCCCTCGAGGCACGGGCCGTTGACATCGCCTCGAATGGGCATGAAATGGTCGAACGTCCACCCTCCCTCGAACACGGCCATGTCGTCGGCCTCCACCCATACGTCTCGGATCCCGTCCCAGTCGGTGTGCATCGGCGCGGTTTTGAACGACACTTTCATCTACGCCTCCTCGTGAGTGCCGGGCCGAGGTTGCCACGTCGCGGCAACCGAGGCGGAACCTTACTTCTGACGACGACCTCGGAGGGACGTGGCGAGACACCGGATCTCACGTTTGAAGCGGCCCCCCGCCAGTGCTCCGACACAAGCCCAGCCTCCGACCGGGACTTCTTCGTAGCGGCGGCCGGATCCACCCGGCGGCACGTTCCTATGAGACGTGCGCTCATCGGAGGTGAATTGCCCGAGTGGACCCGAGTCAGCCGTCGATGGCGGCGAGGGCGGCTCCGATCGCCGGCACCACGTCGGGGGAAATCGGCGGGAAGGACGTCACGACAATGTGATCGGCCCCGGCATCGATGAAGCGGGCGGCGGTGTCCGCCGCC
>CAYFYE010000185.1:0-1603 GCA_964347285.1 uncultured Acidimicrobiia bacterium | reverse complement strand
GCGATAAGGACTCCGAGTTAATGTCCGGGGATCATGAAGAGCCTGCTGGCACCGATGGCCCTGGTGCTCCTGGTCGCGGCCTGCGGCGACGGTGCAACCACCACCACCATTGCAGCTGCTCCGCCGGCCACTGCGGCCCCGGAAACCACCACCCCCCCGTCCGAGACCGCGGCCGCCACCACGACCTCGACTGCCCCGGCCCAGACCACACCGCCCACGACGGTCCCGCCCCCGGCCGCCGCCCCCGCCTTTGCCCTCACCCAAGTCGTGTTCGGTGACAATGGCTATGTCGCCGTGACCAACGTCGGCGACGGCCCCGGCGACCCGGGAGGCCACTGGCTGTGTCAGCGGCCCCTCTATTTCGAGATCCCGTCCACCCCGCTCGAGCCGGGCGAGACCGTATGGGTGGCCGCCGGCGACGGCGCCGACCTGGAGGGGTCCGTGGGGCCATCGGTCACTGCAGTGGTATCGGCCTCCGGCACGCTGGGCACCTTCAGGCAGGACACCGGAGAGATCGGTCTCTATCGCACCGGCGACTTCGGCAACTCCGATGCCATCGTGCACTACGTGGAGTGGGGCGAGCCCGGCCACGGACGGGCCGGCGTCGCCGTCGCTGCGGGCACCTGGCCCGATGGGGGCTTCGTCGAGGTCCCCGAGGGCGCCGTCGCCATCAGCGCCGCCGTTCCCCGGGCCGCCGGCCCGGAGGACTGGTCTCCCGACATCGGGGTGTGAGCGGGCCGGCCGCCGAAGACGTGCACTGCTCATCGATATATGTCAATATGAGGACATGACCACCGCCCCCACCGATGCCTGCTGTCCACCCGTCTTGGGACCGAGCCTCGAGCCGGCCGCGGCCGCCGAGCTGGCCGCCATCCTGAAAGTCATCGCCGATCCGGCCCGACTCCGCCTGCTCAACATCATTGCGGCAACGGGCGAAGCCTGCACGTGCGACCTCACCGAGCCCCTCGGACTCAGTCAGCCGACGGTGAGCCACCACCTCAAGCTGCTGACAGAAGCCGGCCTCCTACAACGGGAACAACGGGGCCGCTGGGCGTTCTACCGGGTCGTGGCGAGCCGGTTGCGGGAGCTGGCCGAGGCCATCGATGCCCCGGTGCCTGTGTAGGCGGGCGCTGGGCCCTCTTGGGCGCCGCGCCGTCGACGCAGAAGCCCCCGGTTCATCGGCCGGCTGGGCGTACGGCACAGCCGGTCCTCTTCATCTCGGCGCCCTCCGTGCCGATAGACGACTGGATCGACCGGGAGGGCTCGATGACCAAGAAACGCCTGGTGGCCGTGGCGCTGGCCGGGATGCTGGCACTCGGTGCCTGTGGCGGCCGGGGCGGCGACGACGTCCCGACCACGACCAGCGGCGATCCGGTCGCCGACCTCATGCAGAGCACCGCACGCGGGCCGACCGGGCTCGTTCCCTACACCAACGACGTCACCGCCGACCTGGAGGAGCGCAACGCCGCCCTCGACCGGCAGGGGACGGTTCTTCCCTAGGGCCCGTCCTCCCCTTCCCGCCGGATTCTCGGTGCGGGCCCGGCGAAGAAATCCGGATTTCCCTCTAGACAACCCGCCGTGGGCGTGCTACTACTTTGCGACA
>CAYFYE010000184.1:0-1603 GCA_964347285.1 uncultured Acidimicrobiia bacterium | reverse complement strand
GCGATAAGGACTCCGAGTTAATGTCCGGGGATCATGAAGAGCCTGCTGGCACCGACGGCCCTGGTGCTCTTGGTCGCGGCCTGCGGCGACGGTGCAACCGCCACCACCATTGCAGCTGCTCCGCCGGCCACTGCGGCCCCGGAGACCACCACCCCCCCGTCCGAGACCGCGGCCGCCACGACGACCTCGACTGCCCCGGCCCAGACCACACCGTCTACCACTGTCCCGCCTCCGGCCGACGCCTTCCCCGCCTTCGCCCTCACCCAAGTCGTGTTCGGCGACAATGGCTATGTCGCCGTGACCAACGTCGGCAACGGCCCCGGCGACCCGGGAGGCCACTGGCTGTGCCAGCGGCCCCTCTATTTCGAGATCCCTTCGACCCCCCTCGAGCCGGGCGAGACCGTATGGGTGGCCGCCGGCGACGGCGCCGACCTGGAAGGGTCGCTTGGTCCATCGGTCACCGCGGTGGTATCGGCCTCCGGCACGCTGGGCACCTTCAAGCAGGACACTGGAGAAATCGGTCTCTATCGCACGGGCGACTTCGGCAGCTCCGATGCCATCGTGCACTATGTGGAGTGGGGCGAGCCCGGCCACGGACGGGCCGGCGTCGCCGTGACCGCCGGCATCTGGCCCGATGGGGGCTTCGTCGAGGTCCCCGAGGGCGCCGTCGCCATCAGCGCCGCCGTTCCCCGGGCCGCCGGCCCGGAGGACTGGTCTCCCGACATCGGGGTGTGAGCGGGCCGGCCGCCGAAGACGTGCACTGCTCATCGATATATGTCAATATGAGGACATGACCACCGCCCCCACCGATGCCTGCTGTCCACCCGTCTTGGGACCGAGCCTCGAGCCGGCCGCGGCCGCCGAGCTGGCCGCCATCCTGAAAGTCATCGCCGATCCGGCCCGACTCCGCCTGCTCAACATCATTGCGGCAACGGGCGAAGCCTGCACGTGCGACCTCACCGAGCCCCTCGGACTCAGTCAGCCGACGGTGAGCCACCACCTCAAGCTGCTGACGGAAGCCGGCCTCGTTGAACGGGAGCAACGGGGCCGCTGGGCGTTCTACCGGGTCGTGGCGAGCCGTTTGCGAGAGCTGGCCGAGGCCATCGATGCCCCGGTCCCGGCGTAGGCCGGGGCACCAACTCTCTTCATCGCGGCGCCCTCGAGATGCGCCCAGTTCGCCGGCCGGGTGCGCGTACGGCACAGCCGGTCCCCCTTCATCTCGGCGCCCTCCGTGCCGATAGACGACTGGATCGACCGGGAGAGCTCAATGACCAAGAACCGCCTGGTGGCCGTGGCGCTGGCCGGAATGCTGGCACTCGGTGCCTGTGGCGGCCGGGGCGGCGACGACGTCCCAACCACGACCAGCGGCGATCCGGTCGCCGACCTCTCCCAGAGCACCGCACGCGGGCCGACTGGCGTCGTTCCCTACGCCCGCGACGTCACCGCCGAACTGGAGGAGCGCAACGCCGCCCTCGATCAGCAGGGGACGGCTCTGCCCTAGGCCCTGCGCTCGCCATTCCTGCCGAATTCGGTGCGGGCTCGGCAAGAAAATCCGGATTTCCCTCTAGACAACCCGCCGTGGGCGTGCTACTACTTTGCGACA
>CAYFYE010000183.1:0-1704 GCA_964347285.1 uncultured Acidimicrobiia bacterium | reverse complement strand
CGGCAGCTACCGCAACGAAACGCCGTATCCGTTCTGCCCCGGATGCGGCCATGGCGGCATCCTCGACCGGCTGGACGGGGCTTTGACCAGGGCGGCGCTGGATCCGGCCCGGGTGGTGATCGTCAGCGACATCGGGTGCGCCGGCTTGTCCGACCAGTACTTCACCACCAGTGCCTTTCACGGCCTGCACGGCCGCAGTGTCACCTATGCCACCGGTATCAAGCTGGCCCAACCCGACCTGGCGGTGATCGTGATCATGGGGGACGGAGGAACCGGCATCGGCGGCAACCATCTCGTCAACGCGGCCCGTCGCAACGTCGGCATCACCGTGCTGGTGTTCAACAACTTCAACTTCGGGATGACCGGGGGCCAGCACTCCACAACCACTCCCGAGGGAGCGGTGACGTCGACCACCCCGGGCGGGAACCTAGAACATCCCCTCGACATCTGTGCCACGGTCGGTGTCAACGGAGCCGGCTACGTCTACCGGGGGACCAGTTTCGATGCCGAGCTGTCCGAGCGGATCTTCGAGGCCATCGAGCATCCCGGGTTCGCCCTCCTCGACATCTGGGAGCTGTGCACCGCCTACTTCATGCCCGCCAACAAGTTCGGTCGGAAGGCGCTCGACCAAACGATGGCCCGGTACGGATTCGACTCCGGGGTGCTCTACCAACGAGAGGTCGAGGACTACGCGGTCGCCTACCGGGCGGCCGCCGCGGCGGGCGATCGGACCCGCGCCGCTCCGAAGCCGATCCCGATCTCACATCGGAGCGGGCTCGATGCCCCGATGTCGGTGGTGGTGGCCGGCTCGGCCGGGGCCAAGGTCCGCTCGGCCGCCCGGCTCTTCGGCGAGGCGGCCATCCGGTCCGGGCTGTGGGCTACCCAGCGGGACGACTACCCGGTGACGGTGAAGACCGGGCACAGCGTCTCTGAGGTGGTGTTGAGTCTCGAGCAATCCCCCTTGGTGAGCGTCGACCGGCCCGACGTTGTCCTGGTGCTGTCCGCCGACGGGCTCGGCAAGGTCGAGCCGGTGCTGGGAAGGCTGACGCCCGAGGGAGTGGTCTTCACCACTCCGGAGTTCGCCGAGGTGACCACGCCGGCGCAGGTGGAGGTGATCGACCCGGGCCTGAGCCCGACCCGGATCGCCAAGGCCGAGCTGGCCCTGGCCATGCTGACCGCAGTGTCGGGGCGCCTCGGCTTGATCTCTATCGACGCCTTGCGAGAGGCGGCCGGGAGCGGGCCCTTTGCCGACAAGAACCTGGCCTCGGTGGAGGCGGGCGCGACGCTGGCCGGCCGGGGGACCGGGCCGCCCAGCCCATCATCCAAAGCGGCACGCGCACGTGGAGAGGAGTAGGTTCGGAGGAGGCGAATAGCTTCGAAGGGGTAGGCGGGACCCACCGAGTGGCGTGGCGATCCCGGGGCCAGAGAGTAAGAGGAGCTCGGCCGGGGCGTTCGGCCGGGCGTGAGCGGGGAGGAAACACATGGGAAGTACGTCCCATTTACGGGCGCGACGGCACACCGTCCTTGTCGTCGTAGCGCTGATCGCCGGGCTGCTGACGCTCGTCGCCGCACCGGGATCGGCGGAACCGCCTGGTTTCACATTGACGATATTGCACAACAACGACGGTGAATCGCAGCTCGTCGATGCGGGGTCCGGACTGGAGGACTACGGCGGGGCGGCTCGCTTCGTAGCCCTGGTGAAGC
>CAYFYE010000182.1:0-1754 GCA_964347285.1 uncultured Acidimicrobiia bacterium | reverse complement strand
GACAACGAGGTCGACCGCTATATCGGCTACTTCGGCCAGGCCCTCTCCTACAAGGCCGGTCAGCGTGAATTCCTGCGGATACGGGATCGGGCCCGGGATCACCTCGGCGACCGCTTTGACATCAAGGCCTACCACGACACCATGCTCGGCTCCGGGCCGACCACGCTGCCGGTGCTGGGGCGCCTGGTCGAGGAGTGGATCGAGGCCGGTACCAACTGAGACCGGGGGCGGCAGCCGTTCAGGCCTCGGATGCCGGCGAAGCGACGGCGGCGGCGAAGTCCCCGGCGGAATCCTCATCGAAGCCCACCAAGCGGACCTCGTCGAGGCGGCCGGGGTTTTCTCGCAGCCAGGCCGCCACCTCGCCGGCGATGATCCTGGTGGCCTCCGGGCGCGGATAGCCAAAGATGCCTGCCGAAATAGCCGGGAAGGCCATCGTCCTGGACCCCGCCTCGGCGCCAGCGTCGAGGGCGGCTCGCACCGCCGCCCTCAGCAATTTCTCGTTGTCCTGGCCCTCGCGATAGCGAGGACCGACGGTATGTACCACCCATCGGGCCGGCATCGCACCCGCCGAGGTGACGGCGGCCGTGCCGATGGTCACCGGGCCGTGCTCACGCACCCAGGCCGTCGACTCTTCCTGAACAATCGGGCCACCGGCCCGCACTATCGCTGCGGCCACCCCACCGCCATGGGCCAACTGCTCGTTGGCGGCATTGACCACCGCGTCGACCTCCTGGGCGGTCAGGTCACCCTGGACGGCCGCCACGACGGCTCCGGCCACCTCGATGCTGGCGAGGACGGTCATCACGCGAGGTTACGTCGGACGACACCGGTCGGCACATCGGGCGCGCCCGATCCGGCTCCGGGGAGGTGCCCCTCCCTGGCGGGAAGGGGGCGGAGAGGGAGGGATTTGAACCCTCGAGGGGGCTATACACCCCCTACTCGCTTAGCAGGCGAGCGCCTTCGACCACTCGGCCACCTCTCCATGTTCACGCCCGGTGGGCGTGCCGGCGGAGGGAGTGGGATTCGAACCCACGGGACCCGTAGCCGGGTCCAGCAGTTTTCAAGACTGCCGCCTTCGTCCGCTCGGCCATCCCTCCGGGGATGAGCGGAGGGAGTGGGATTCGAACCCACGGAGGCGGGGATACCGCCTCACGGCATTTCGAGTGCCGCGCACTAGGCCAGACTATGCGATCCCTCCGAGGCGATGATACCCAGGGGTGCTGGTGCTCCCTGATCCGTTACCAGCGCGGCAGTGTTTCACCGAGGGCCCGGCTGCCCCGGAAGATGCCATTCCAAACATCGGCCCTGTGCGATGTTCACGAGCTCGTCTCGGTCGCTCGCCGGCCGGTTCGGGTGGCCCAGACGCAGATGAGGGGTCGACGGTGGGTCTCCGCCGCACTGTCCCATCTTCGCGGCCGCCGTGCATGAGATGGTCCCCGTGCTCTGCGGTAGGCACCGCCGGGCAGGGAGATGCGTCGTGTCCGGCTGCTCTCAGGTCGATGCCCGGCGCCCGGCGAAGAAATCCTCGAGGAGGGCCGCCGCTTCCTCGGCGCGCATCCCCCCCTCGAGCTCGATGCGGTGATTGAGTCGGCGGTCCTGGGGGATGTTGTACAGACTCCAGGCGCCGCCGGCCTTGGGGTCGGGGGCACCGTAGACGATCCGCTCGATGCGGGCCCAGACCGCCGCCATCGCACACATAGGGCATGGCTCGAGCGTCACCACGAGCGTGTGGCCGTCGAGGCGCCACGAGCCGT
>CAYFYE010000181.1:0-1803 GCA_964347285.1 uncultured Acidimicrobiia bacterium | reverse complement strand
ATCCTCCTCGCCCACGTGGTCGAGCACATGCATTTCGAAGAGGCGGTGGAGCTGCTCGGCTCATACCTTCGCTATCTCGATCCGGAGGGACGGGTCATCCTGATCGCCCCCCAGGAGGCCGGGTTCCGCAGCGATCCCACCCATGTCGAATACGCCGACGATGCCGCCCTGGCCGCGCTGCTGCAACGGCACGGGCTGGCGGTGGAGCGCTCCTACTCTTTTCCCCTGCCGCGCTTTGCCGGGCGCCTGTTTCGCTACAACGAGTTCGTGGTGGTGGGGGGCCGGCCTACGTCTCGGCGAGGGCCGTGAAGATCGATTGGACCTGGTCGATGGGGAGGGCCCCCGACACGCGGCCGAAAACGTTGCCGGCCCCGTCCACGAATACCCAGAAGGGAAAGGCGCCCGCGCCGAACGACTGATAGGCGAGGCTGTCCTCACCGTCCACGATCACCGGAGAGGTCCACCCCTCCCGCTGCAGCCACGCCGACGGTGGGAAGTTGGGCCTGGCTTCGTTGGTGGCCGTGACAACCGAGATGATTTCGATCCCCTCGGGCACGGCGCCGTCGTTCACGAGCTGCTGCACTTCGGGGACCTCGGCCTGACAGGCCGGGCACCAGTGGGCCAGGAAGAGCAGGGCTTTGGGAATGCCGTCCCTGCGTATCGCGACCGGGCTGCCGCCGAAGTCGGCCCCGTCGACCTCGGGTATCGCCAGGCCGATGGCGGTGTCGGTGGCCGGGTCGCTGAAGAGAGGGAGTGCCTGCCCGTCGACCCGGGGAGTGCCGAACTCGCCGCTGGTGTCCTGCTCTTCGGTCCCTCCGAAGCTGAGGACCATGGCGATGACGACTGCCACGGCCAACGCTCCACCGGCGATCCAACCGATCGGGATCCGGCGGCCCTTTGCGGCGGGGGCGGTGGGCTTCTTGGCGCTGGGCCGGGTCTTGGCCTTGGCCTTGGGCTTGCTCACGGGGATAGGTTAGGGGCGATCGTGCAGCACCCGGCGCCTTCAGGCCATGACCTCCGCCCGGGGGGTCTCCTCTTCGGAGGGGGCGGCCAGGGATGATGCCCAGAGCAGGACGAGGATGAGGGTGAAGGCGCTGAGCGCCATGTAGGGAATCGAGATGAACCCGAACCGCCACACCCAGGGCGCGGTGCAGGGGACGGCCTCCAGACAGCCACCGGTCGAGAGGTCGGGGAAGTGGTGCAGTAGGTAGTGGTAGGCGGCGATGACCGCACCCACGGCGGCCAGCGGGTACGCGTAGAGGCGAGACGCACCGTCGCCGCGGAAGTAGCCGATCCCGAGGATGACCCAGATGGGATACATGGCGATCCTCTGGTACCAGCAGAGTTTGCAGGCCTCGAAGTGGGCGATCTCCGAGTAGTAGAGGCTTCCCAACGTAGCCGCCAGGGATATGAGGGCCGCATACAGGAGGGCCGGCCCGGCCAGTGACTGAACCAGCATTTCCCGGGTTTCGGCGGCTCGGGGCGAGTAGCGGGACGCCACCATCACCACCAGCCAGCCCGCGACTGCCGCATTGGTCATCAGCGACAGCACCGAGAACAGGTTGTTCATCGTCTGGACGTCCATCGATCGGAGAGCTTAGGAGGGACGTAGCCGCCTCAAGCGGACCTCCGCAAACGCCGATGAATACGGTGAACACCTCCCAGGAGGCATCCCATGGTCGTCATACTCCACAACGGCCAGCGGGCCAGAGTCAGCGGCTGGTTCGTCGACCTGCACGGGCATCGCCTCTTCCTGCGCCGCAAGGACATGGCACCCATCTGTCCTCACCGGGGCCCCGGTCC
>CAYFYE010000180.1:1192-1912 GCA_964347285.1 uncultured Acidimicrobiia bacterium | reverse complement strand
GTGGTGACGCGGCGGACCGGAGAAGACCGCCGCCGCGAGGTGGTTCGCTTCGAGGGCTTCATCCACTTCCTGCTCAGCCCTGACGGATCCCGGCTCGCCTACCGGGTGCAGACCTCTGCCCCTCCGGCACAGACGGTGAGCCTGGCGCAGGAGATCGCTACCGACGTGCTCGCCGTCGTGGACATCGACGACGGAGAGCCGGAGACGGTGAGCGTTGGGAACATCTCCGCCTTCTTCTGGTCTCCCGACGGGAGCCGGCTGCTGTTCATCACCGGTGAGGACGACGCGGCCCGCTGGCACGCCTGGGACGGTGATTCGACGGTCGACTACGAGCTCTTCAATCCCAGCGGGGTGCTCGCCACCCAGTACCTGCCGTTCTTCGACCAGTACGCACAGAGCCTTTCATTCTGGGCGCCGGACGGCGAGTCGTTCGTGTATGCCGGGTCCGTCGGCGACGGGAGATCGGGGATCTGGGTTCAGCCGCTCGAAGGGGAGGCGGTCCGGGTGGCCGACGGTGTGTTCGCGACCTGGTCGCCCGGCTAGGCCCGTGGCTCAGAGCAAGCTGCGAGCGGTTGCCTTCGGAGAGGCTTTGATCGATCAGTACCCGGACCGGCGCGTGGTCGCCGGTGCCCCGCTTCACGTCGCCGCTCACCTGGCGGCCCGAGGCTGGGATGTTCGCCTCATCAGCCGGATCGGGCGCGACGGCGATGGCGAGTCGAT
>CAYFYE010000180.1:0-1182 GCA_964347285.1 uncultured Acidimicrobiia bacterium | reverse complement strand
TCGGCCGGTGGCCTGGGATGCGATAGCCGGCCCCGACCGGCTGGAGGAGCACCGGCTCTTCTACTTCGGGAGCTTGGCGGCCCGCGATCCCCGTTCGGCGGGTACGTTGTGGCGTCTCCTCGAGGCCTCGACGGCACGGCTGCGTGTCTTCGACGTCAACCTGCGCCCCCCGGACGTCGGTCCCGAGGCCCTGGAGCGGGGCCTGGCCGGGGCCACAGTGATGAAGATGAACGAGAACGAGTTCGCCGTGGTGGCCGACCGGCTGGGTCTGGCGGCCGATCCCGGCAGCTACTTCCAAGCGGCTCCCGGCCTGGAATGGCTGTGCGTGACCCGAGGGTCGGCCGGGGCGGAGCTGCACCATCGGTCGGGAGAATCGTGGGCGGTGCCGGGGGCCCGGGTCGGCCCGGTGGACACGGTCGGCGCCGGCGATGCCTTCACCGCCGCATTGGCCGACTCCCTGGCCCGGGGCCTGTCGGGAGAGGACTCCCTGTGGCAGGCCCAGAAAGCGGCCACGGCCAGCCTGATGCAGCGGGGCGGGCTCCCGCAACAGGCCTGAGCGCCGCCCCCGGCTCCGGGACCGTGCGTATACTCAGTCGGCCGGTCCGGGGCCGCCGACGGCCGGGCAGTATCCTCATCGGGCCCTGCCCCCATCGTCCAGCGGTCCAGGACTCCGCTCTTTCAAGGCGGCAACAGGGGTTCGAATCCCCTTGGGGGCACACGGGGGCGTGGTGAAGTCTGGAGTTCACGCCGGCCTGTCAAGCCGGAGGTCGCGGGTTCAAATCCCGTCGCTCCCGCCAGACGGCCTCGGGTCGACCGGGGCCGTCGTGGCTGCAGGCGCTGCCCGCAGACGGCCAGGTAGCTCAGTTGGAAGAGCGTCGGTCTGAAAAACCGAAGGTCGGCAGTTCGATTCTGCCCCTGGCCACAGTATTCATGGGGGGTTCCGAGTTCCAGGCGTGGGCCGTTTGCTACCGAACTGCTACCCAATTCGCGCCGAGGACCATTCACCTACCTGGTCGGCAAGTTCCTCTTGAAGTCCGGGGGCTACGTGAGACTGGTCAGCCGACGCCTGTTGCGGGCGTTGGAGACCTTGGACGTGCCACCCGGTACGAGCCACCAGTCTCGCGTAAGGTTCAGCAAGGAATCGGTCTGGAAGGAGGCCATCGTGTCCGGAGAGTGGAAATG
>CAYFYE010000179.1:0-2008 GCA_964347285.1 uncultured Acidimicrobiia bacterium | reverse complement strand
CTCGATCGCCTGCTCGAACCCGGCCTGGGCCGACCGACGAGCCTCATCGGGATCGTTGAAGTCGAAGCCGGCTGCGGCCATGCACTCCGACCAGGCGGCGACTGCCCCGGCGTAGGCCGGATCGGCCGCTACGGCTTCCTCCAGCTCGACCAGGCTCTGCTCGACGGCACCCACCACCGCCACGGCTTGGACCAGCACCCCCGCCCCCTGGACGATGCATCCTCCGGGAGCCGTCTCCGGATCGCCCTCCTCCAGCGGATGTCCGTACAGGGCGGTCTCGTAGGCGCCCAGGTCGTCCCGGTCGAGGCCTTCGAGTATCGCCAAGTTGGGATCGTCGGTGATCTCGGGCGGTGAGCCAGCGGCATGGCCGTAGCCGGCGGCCTGCGGATCGAAGGGGCCCGCAGAGAGGACACCGAGCACCGGCTGGTAGACGAATCCCTGGGCGGTCATGCAGGCGTCGATCGCCGCATTGACCCGATCGTCGATGATGACGGCCAGTGCGTCCGGCTCTGCCAACAGCATGGCCAAGTCGACGTCGGGGTTCTGCTGAGCGGAACCCGGCGACATGGCGACGAAGCCGACAGCCAGGACGAGGGGAACGATCGACACCACCCGCCGGCGGTGCCGAGGAGAGACCGACTGGAAGATTATCCCTCCAGCTTGAAGCGCACCACTACCTGGTCGGCGGCGGCCCGCACCAGTGCCGAGCGGTCGGTCCACTGGTCGGGACCCAGTCCGAGCACCTTGGCAGTCCGAGGGTACCGCTCGAGGTAGAGGGTGATGACGTCGGCAATAGCCTCGGGCTCATCGACGATCGCCTCACCCACGGCCGGCTTCTCCTCACCGCGCACCACTACCTCGGCGGGGTGGCCCCCCCGGAAGTTACGCCACCACGTCTTGGTCTCGGCCCGGGCCGGCCAGGCCCACACGTACCCGTCCGCCTCCACGTACTGGACCACCAGCGTGATCGGACGCCCGGTGCGGCGCCCCGTGTAGCGGACGATCATGAGCGACTTGCTCAGTACGTGGTGGAGTGGCGAGCGCAAGATGGCTTTCAGCGTCACCTCGACGATCTTCATCCCTCCCCCTCGATCGGCTCGCTCCGGATGTGTTGGGAGATGTGGGCACCGGCGATGATCGCATAGCTGCCCATGCCTCAAGCCTCCTCCTCCGAGCTCGACCCCACTGTGACGGCCGGGGATCCCTTTCGTTAGTGGCATAAGTCCCGATCGGGCCGGGTCCTCTCCCGGCCGGGTACACCCCCGCAGCGGGACGCTGGCCCGACCACTCCATTGCCGTGCACCAACGGCCCTAGTGATGCCGAACGCGGTAAAGGTTGGTACTGCGCGGAACCTCCACGCCGGAGCAGGCCCACTGGGGTGTTTGGGCACGCCCAGTGGCAATGGGCGGGTGGTCGCGGCGTCGGCGGGTCGTCCTGTTGTTCCTCTGTGACGCAGAACGGTCCCCGGCCAAAGGGGGGAGGAGGTCACCGGGGGCCGTTGCGGTTGGCGGCGAGGGGATCGGGCTGGCCGCGCCCAGGAACGCCCTGAAACCACAGTAGAAACCGGCTAGGCAGCAACTGTGCCGACTGTTGTGAAACTGGCCATGTCGTCTGCCGGGATCACCCGCTGAGTCGGCTTAGGTGCTGGTGACCCCTTTCGCCGCGACCAGGCCAGCCGTCACCGAAGGCTGCTGGGCCAGGAGGTAGGAAAGCGCTTGCACACGGCGAGTAGTCAGTACTAGTTTCTAGGCATTGGGTGACCGCGATCGAGAGGGGGACGCAAAGCGAAAAGGGCCGTTGTCGACGTCGCAGCTTGTGCGCACGTCGAACGAAACAGGGAGAGGAACAGGGAGGAGGCGCAACATGCGTCGATTGATATTCCTTGCCGTAGTGGCGCTGCTCACTATGGCTGTCGCTATGCCTGCTTTGGCAGGCAACCCGCATTTCGTGGGCAAGACAACGATCGAGAGAGATGGCAACACCCTGACCGTCTCCGGCAAGATCGCC
>CAYFYE010000178.1:0-2052 GCA_964347285.1 uncultured Acidimicrobiia bacterium | reverse complement strand
GACATGCCGTACTCCAGCTGGGTCGATCGGGGGAAGCCCCGCGTACAACGGTAAACCAGGGTAGGGAGTTCCGTGACCGTCTTCGGTGAGAACGCGATTTCTGAGTAACCTCCCGAGGAATGCCCGACCTCTCCGATTGGCAGGCGCTCGACGTCCGGATCGGAACGGTGGTCCGAGCCGAGCGCAACGCCGGGGCCCGAGCGCCCTCTTACGCCCTATGGATCGACTTCGGCCCCCTGGGCCGATTGCAGTCGTCCGCTCGAATCACCGACCGCTACCGCACCGAAGATCTCGTGGGCCGACAGGTGGTGGCGGTGACTGGGTTCGAGCCGATGCGGGTTGGTGGGTTGCGGTCCGACGTGCTCGTTCTGGGCGCCCTCACCGACGACGGAGTGGTGTTGCTATCGGTGGATACCTCGGTACCCCCGGGGGCGACGGTGGCTTGATGGTCCCCGCATTCGTCCGTCCCCCGGGCCGGTTCTCAGTGTCGGACCGGCGCATCATGACGCTGATGGCGCTGACCGCGTTCGTGATCAGCTTCTCGGGAAGCCTCATCACCCACACCCTGCCCTTTGCCCGCCGGGGACTGACTCTCACCGAGGGGCAGATGAGCTTCATCTTCGCCACGACCCGCTTCGTGGCCCTGGGAGCCATCGTCTTCTCTCTGTACGGGGACCGCTACGGTCGAAGGCGGCCGTTGTTGCTCGCGTTCCTGCTCGTGCCGATTGCCAACCTGGCCACGGCCGTCACCCCGGGAGCGATCCCCTTCGTAGCCCTCCAGTCGGTCGAGCGAGTGGGGGTGATTGCCGTGGCCGCCTTGGCCCTCGTCTTCCTCGCCGAGGAGCTGACCCCGGCCCTCCGCAGCTACGGAATCGGTGTGTATGCGCTGGCCGGTGCCCTCGGCAACGGTGCCAGCCTGCTCCTGCTGCCGATTGCCGACCGGGGAAGTCAGGCGTGGCGCTTCCTGTTCGCACTGAGCGGGGTGGGTCTGTTTGTGTTCCCGGTCTTGGTGCGCTTCTTACGAGAAAGCCGGGCCTACCGGCACCCGGAGTATCACGTGCCCCTGTCTGCGGTGGTACGCGAGGGCCATGGCCAGTACCTCTGGACTCTGGGAGCGATGGCCTTCTTCGTGGCCGCTTTCGCATCACCGGCACTCGACTTCGGTCTCGAGCGGCTCATCAACGACCTCGGTTGGGACACGTCGACGGCCCGTCTCCTCCTCATCGTCGCCAGCGGCCTCGGCACGGTCGGCCTCCTCGTCGGCGGCCGACTGGCCGACACTGCGGGGAGGCGGCCGACCGAGCTGTTGGCCCTGGCCACCGGACTCCTGGGCGGACTCGGCTTCTACTTCCTCGAGAACGGTTGGGCCCTGGCCGTCTCGCTGTTCATCGGGACGTTCGGAGCGACGGCCCTCACCCCGGCCTTTGCCGCCCATCGGGCCGAACTGTTCCCTACCAGGCTGCGGGCCACGGCCGGAGCCTGGGTCACCAACTTCGCGATCGTCGGCAGCATCTTCGGGTTTCTGGTGGGCGCCATATCCATCGATACGCTGGGCCTCCCGGTGACGATCGCCCTGTTGGGAACCGGCCTGTTCGCTGCCGCCGTCCTGGTGCTCCCCCTCCCCGAGACCCGTGCCCGGGATCTCACCAAGCCGCTCGTGGTTCCCCGACACGCAGGTACCAGCGGGTCAAAGCCGCCGCCCTCATCCCCATCAAGACGGTGATGCCCGCCCAGACCCCCGCCGGCCCCCAATCCATCGGCACAACTGCTATCAGGACGGCGGACGCCACCGACGCGGCGGCGATCGTGGCCACGGCCGGGTAGCGGAACTCCGCCTCCCGACGAACGCGGTGTCGACCAGCGAGACGGCCGGCTCCACCCCCAGCGCCCCGAGGGCCGGCAGCGCCAAGCGGTAGATCTCCCGGTCCAGCGCCCTGCGATCGCTCACTGTGGGGCCGGCGTCTTGTCGTCGTACGGACAGCGGTCGGCCAGAGGGCACTCCCAGCAGCGGGGCCGCCGGGCGGTGCACACTTCCCTGCCGAACTGGATGAC
>CAYFYE010000177.1:0-2065 GCA_964347285.1 uncultured Acidimicrobiia bacterium | reverse complement strand
GCGCCGGCGATACGCCTTTTGCCGGCAGGCCCCGGAGCAGTAGCGGGCATCGGAGCGGGCGGGGGCGAACTCACCGCCGCAGTTCCGGCACTTATGCGTCGACCGATCTCGGCGCTTTCGAACCAGAGGCCGTTGGGACCGCTGGGAGACCTCCCAGGAACACCGACGCGAGCACACCCACGGGCCGTGATGCTTCCCCGACAAATAGGTGCCGGACCGCACCAGACGCCCGCAGGCCTGACAGGGAGCAGCTCGGTACCGGCCCCGCCGCCACCATCCATACAGAGTCCGGGCGTAGGTCTCGGTCCAAGAGTCCATAGCGTGATTTGGCGGAATCGGGGGACCACAACACTCTCCGGCGACGATCACCGATCCGTGACTTCCCCGGAGTCGCCACACCGGAGCGTGGCTATCGAGCGGCTGATGACATAGAGCGCACAGCGCCGCCGACGCAGCCGCCTCGGTCTGGGCGCGGCTGCCCGGCCGGAGCCTTCTCAATCGACGATGGAGCCGCCTCGCTTCACGTTCCATGATCGCTGTCGTTTGTTACGGAGAGAAGCGACACGCTAGTTGTTACCGAGAGTCACCGCCAGTGGGATCCTGTCCAGATTGTCCCCAGAGCGATGCTTGAGACCTGTGGACAGACCTGTGGACAAGATCGACTTGCCACTGCACGAAGCCGTCTGCTAGAACAACCACCCACCGCAGCACGGCAGGCGGTCCGAGGCGCCGTCGGGGCAAAGGGAAGGAGGAGGCGTCGTGCGAATCAGAAGAACACTCGGGGTGGCGATAGTCGCCGCCCTGGTCACGGGGCTCATGGGGCCGGTGCCCGTGGCCCAGGCGGGTGTAGAGGCCTGCGACACCCGCGTCAACAACACGGTCAAGAAGCTGCTGGAGTGCGTGACCGTCGAGGGCGTACGGGAGCACCAGGCCGCCTTTCAGGCCATCGCCGATGCGGCCATCGACGTTCCTGGGAGACGCGTCAGCGGTTTCGAGGGGTACGACGCGTCCGTCGCCTACGTCGTCGAGAAGATGGAGGCGGCCGGCTACGACGTGACCGTGCAAGAGTTCGATTTCAACGCGTTCATCCAGCTCGGACCTTCTACGCTCGAGCAGGTGAGCCCCGTGCCGACCACGTACCTCGAGGGCGCCGGACCCGGCTTCGACTATGCCCTCATGCAGCAGACGGAACCCGGCGACGTCACGGCCCCCGTGACCGCCGTCGACCTGGCCTTGGGTGGTGGGGCATGGCCCGCCGATCCGTCCACCTCGACGAGCGGCTGTGAGGCGGCCGACTTCGCGGGGTTCCCGGCCGGGCACATTGCCCTCATGCAGCGCGGCGCCTGCACCTTCCAGCTCAAAGGCGAGAATGCCGCGGCCGCCGGCGCCGTCGGCGCGATCATCTTCAACCAGGGGAACGCTCCCGGTCGCTTCGACCCCATCATCGGGACGCTGTCCGCCAATTACACCGGCGGCATCCCGGTCATGTTTGCTAGCCACAACCTGGGAGTCGAGTGGAGCGGCACGCCCGGGCTGGTCATGCACCTGGTCGCCGACGTCTTCCGGGGCGTGGCGACGACCGCGAACGTCCTGGCCGAGACCCGCGGCGGCAGGGCCGACAACGTCGTAATGGTCGGGGCCCACCTCGACTCCGTCGGCGCAGGGCCGGGCATCCAAGACAATGGCTCGGGCAGCGCCGCCATCCTCGAGGTCGCCGAGCAGATGGCGAAGGTCAAGCCGAAGAACAAGGTCCGGTTCGCCTGGTGGGGCGCCGAGGAGTCCGGCCTCATCGGCTCAGACCATTACGTGTTCGGGCTGAGCGATGAGGAACGCGACGACATCGCGCTCTACCTCAACTTCGACATGATCGGCTCGCCGAACTACGTCCGCTTCATCTACGACGGGGATGGGTCGGCGTTCGGCCTGGCGGGACCACCTGGATCGGCGGCGATCGAGAAGCTCTACGAGGACTTCTACGCATCGCGAGGGCTGGCCTTCGAGCCGACCCAAATCAGCTTCCGGTCCGACTACGCAGCCTTCTTCGACTCCGGCATCCCCTTCGGCG
>CAYFYE010000176.1:0-2110 GCA_964347285.1 uncultured Acidimicrobiia bacterium | reverse complement strand
TGCGGGGGGCTTCCCGGCTCCTGGGGAGCCTGCTGGTGGTGGCCGGCATCGCCCTGATCATCAGCGGGATCCGGGACGTGTGAGCTAAGTCTGGCTGCCCAGGGCGATGGCCGTCATCGCAGCGGCGGCCAGAAGGAGGTACGCAGTGATCCGCACCCTGGTGGGCACCAGCCGCCAGGCCCCGGATACCGCCCCGTAGATCGCTGCGACGACGAACAACAGTCCGGTCGCCAGCCCGGTAATGGCGGCGACAACGCCGAGGACGTCGTACGGCACAGTGGCTCTCTGCGGATCGACCAGCCAGAAAACGAGTCCGACGACCGTCACGATCAGCGTGAACGCCACCGCTAGGCCCCCCAACAGATAGAAGCGGCGGAGTCGGGAGTCCTGGGGTGATCCCGCGTCCATCGAATCGCCCGATTCGGTCATCGTCTCCCCGGCCACTGTGAGCCAGAGGGGAGGCTAGCGGCGACGCCTCGCCACCCCCTCGGCCACAATGGAGGGGCCGGTGCCCGTGAGGGAGAGACATGCCTCCCGACAGAACGTCTGCCCGGGACGAATCGGTGCCCGCCGAATACGTCCTGGCCATCGACCTGGGCACCTCGGGGCCCAAGGTCGGGCTGGTTTCGACGCGGGGTGATCTCCGCGGCGGGGAGTTCGAGCCGGTCCGCCTCCGCCTGCAACCCAACGGAGGCGCCGAGCAGGACCCCGAGGAGTGGTGGACGGCGATTGTTGCCGCCGCACGCCGCCTCCTCGAGACCACCGCAGTGCCTCGTTCCCGGATCGTGGCCATCTCGGTCACCGCCCAGTGGTCGGGAACAGTGCCGGTCGACGCCGGCGGTGATCCTGTGGGCGACGCGATCATCTGGATGGATGCCCGAGGCGCCCCCTACGTAGAACGGCTCATCGGCGGACCCGTGAAGATCGAGGGCTACGACGTCCGCAAGCTCCGCACCTGGATCCGCCTCACCGGAGGCGCACCGAGCCGCTCCGGTAAGGACCCCCTCGCCCACATCCTCTACCTCCGCCATGAGGACCCCGAGCGCTATCAGTCGGCGGCGATGTTCCTCGAACCCAAGGACTACCTCAACCTGCGCCTCACCGGCCGCGCCGTGGCCACGTTCGACTCGATCGCCCTCCACTGGCTGACCGACAACCGCGACCCCGATCGGGTCGCCTACAGCCCCGAGCTGGCCTCGCTGGCCGACATCGACACTTCCCGGCTCCCCCCGCTCATCCGGGCCGTCGATTTGGTCGGGCCGGTTCGGGTGCCGGCCGCCGAGGCGCTCGGCCTGCATCCGGGCACCCCGGTGATAGCCGGCACTCCCGACCTCCAGTCGGCGCTGATAGGAGCCGGCACCGTGGCCGACTTCTCCGCCCACCTCTACATCGGCACCTCGTCCTGGCTGACGTGCCACGTGCCGTTCAAGAAGACCGACCTCCTCCACAACATCGCCTCTCTGCCGGCGCCGCTTCCCGGCCGCTACTTCGTGGCAGACGAGCAGGAGACCGCCGGGGCCGCCCTCGATTTCGCCGCGGCCGCCCTGCTCGGTCGCGCCGAGGTTCCGCCCGCCGAACGCGGGGAGCTGTATCGGGAACTCGACGAGACGGTGGCCGGAGCCCCGCCCGGAGCTGGCCGAGTGCTGTTCACCCCCTGGCTGTACGGAGAGCGGACTCCGGTCGAAGATGCCTTCATACGTAGCGGGTTCTTCAATCAGTCGTTGAATACGTCCCGCCCCCACCTGGTCCGGGCCGTGTTCGAGGGGGTTGCCTACAACGCCCGGTGGCTGCTCACCTACGTAGAACGCTTCACTCGGACCCGCCTCGACCCCATCGTGATCGCCGGCGGCGGAGCCAACTCCGACGTGTGGTGCCAGATCTTCGCCGACGTGCTGGGCCGCACCGTCCGCCGGGTGTCCGACCCCATCTGGGTGAACGTGCGCGGGGCCGGGCTGCTGGCGTCCGCCGCCCTGGGCTCCATACGCTTCGGCGAGATCCCCGGGCTGGTTCCCATCGACGCAACGTTCGTGCCCGATCGGAACCATGCCGCCCTCTACGACGAGCTGTTCGGCGAGTTTCGCAACCTCTACAAGGCCACCCGTCGCATCTA
>CAYFYE010000175.1:0-2129 GCA_964347285.1 uncultured Acidimicrobiia bacterium | reverse complement strand
ATCGACGTGCGCGAGCCTCACGAGTACCAGCAGGGTGCCGTCGAGGGAGCCCGGCTGGTGCCCCGGGGCATCCTCGAGCGCACCATCGACGAAATGGGTCCCGGCCCGGGAGCCGAGATCGTCCTCTACTGCGATGTCGGCAACCGCTCGGCTCTGGCGGCCGAGGACCTCGGCGAGATGGGATTCGAACGGGTCCGTTCGCTCGCCGGCGGCATCGAACGGTGGAAGCGTGAGGGCCGCAGCTGGCAGTTGCCGGCCACCCTCTCCGATGAGCAGCGGGTCCGCTACAGCCGCCACACAGTCCTGCCGGAGATCGGTGAAGAAGGACAGGCCCGGCTGCTGGGCTCAGGGGTGTTGATCGTCGGTGCCGGAGGATTGGGGTCGCCGGCCGCCTTGTATCTGGCCGCCGCCGGGGTGGGCCGGCTGGGAATTGTCGACGACGACATCGTCGACGTCTCCAGCCTGCAGCGGCAGATCCTCCACGACACCCATCGCCTTGGGCGCCTCAAGGCCGATTCGGCTCGAGAGGCGCTGGTCGCCCTCAACCCGGGAGTGAACGTCGAGCCGTACCGGGTCCGCCTTGCGGCCGACAACGTTCTCGACATCATGGACGGGTACGACGCGGTGGTCGATGGAGGCGACAACTTCCCGACCCGGTACCTGGTCAACGATGCCGCCCTGCACCTGCGGACTCCGATCGTGCACGGGTCGCTGTTTCGCTTCGAAGGCCAGGTGACCACGTTCGTTCCCTATCGGGGACCCTGCTACCGGTGTCTCTTTCCCGAGCCGCCCCCTCCCGAGCTGTCCCCGGCCTGCGCCGAGGTGGGTGTGATCGGCGCAGTTCCCGGCGTGATCGGCTCCATGCAGGCGGTGGAGGCGATCAAGCTCTTGCTGGGGCTGGGAGATCTGCTCGTCGGCCGTCTCCTCAGCTACGACGCCCTCTCTCAGCGCGTCACCACGTTCGAGGTGGAGCGTGATCCGGCCTGTCCGGCGTGCGCCGACGAGGACCGGCCTCCCCGGCTCGTCGTCTACGACGACGCCTGCGCCCCGGCCGGCACAGTCGCCCGCCGCACCTAGGCCTGCCGCTCAGGGCCACACCACATGGTGAGCAGGCCTAGGGTGCGCTCCATGGGCGGTGCCGATCGGCTGGGACGGAAGCTGAGGGACCTGCGCATCTCGGTCACCGACCGGTGCAACCTGCGGTGTGCCTACTGCATGCCGGCCGAAGTGTTCGGTCCCGAGTACCCATTCCTGGATCGCGATGAGCTACTCACCTATGAGGAGCTGACTCGTCTGGCGGGGTTGTTCGTGGGCCTGGGGGTCGGCAAGGTCCGCATCACCGGAGGGGAGCCGCTGTTGCGCCGCGAGCTTCCCCGCTTCATCGCCATGCTGCGGGGGCTGGAGCCTTCTCCGGATCTGGCCATGACCACCAACGGCCTCCTGTTGCGCGCCCGGGCACCTGCCCTGGCCGGGGCCGGGCTCGATCGGGTGTCGGTCAGCCTGGACACGCTCGACGACGCCACGTTCGCCCGCCTCACCTCCACCCGAGTCCGGGTGGAGCAGGTGCTCGACGGTATCGAGGCGGCCGCCCGGGCCGGCCTCGGCCCGCTCAAGGTCAATACGGTGGTGGTGCGGGGCGTCAACGACCACCAAATCGTCGGCATTGCCGAGCACTTCCGGGGAACGGGACACATCGTCCGCTTCATCGAGTACATGGATGTGGGGACCACCAACGGCTGGAGACTCGACCGGGTGGTGCCGGCCGCCGAGGTCGTCGAGATGATCGGGGAGCGCTGGCCACTCGAGCCCGTCGAGCCCGGCTATCGGGGGGAAGTGGCGGAGCGGTGGAGGTATCGAGACGGAAGCGGCGAGGTCGGGGTCATCGCCTCGGTGACCCGGCCTTTCTGCGGTGCCTGTACTCGGGCCCGGATCTCGGCCGACGGCAAGCTCTTCACCTGCTTGTTCGCGACCGCCGGCACCGACCTGCGCCGGCCGCTGCGCGGGGGAGCGAGCGACGACGAGATGACTTCGTTGATCGCCGGCGTCTGGGAGCGACGGGACGACCGCTATTCGGAGGAGAGGTCGGCGGCCACCGGGGAGGCGGTCAAGGTGGAGATGAGCTACATCGG
>CAYFYE010000174.1:0-2194 GCA_964347285.1 uncultured Acidimicrobiia bacterium | reverse complement strand
CCCAACGGGACGCCGTCCACCCCTCGGGAAGCGGTTTCTGGTGGGCGGGCGGGCCGATAGCCGGCCCGCCGCTGCCGGCGCCCGCAGGCAAGCCGCGAAGCTGCGGTGTTCTGCCGGATTGCGGCTCCCCGTCCTCGGGCCGGGCACGCCCGGTAGCCGCTCACCACCGGCGGCGCCCGCCTTCGGATCGGCTAGGGCAGCTCCCGTTCGAACCGATACCCGGCCAGCGTGTCCGGCGACATCACCGCAACGACATCTCCATGGGCGCCCATCTGCTCGACCCACTCGTCGGCCAGCTCCTCGGTACGGTCCTTGGCCAAGAGTCTTCGCAACAGCGGCATCGGATCGTCATCGGTGAAGAGCACCGGCCCCTCGGCCATCACGTACCACTGCCGGGAGGTGCGCCGGGGGTATTCCTCGTGGTGAACGGTCAGCGTGATGCGCCCGGTACGGCGCATGAGCTCCCCGTGGCGGGACTCGGGAGAGGTGATCATCCAGAACCGTCCGTCCTCGAAGACGTAGCTCATCGGCACGGCCACCGGGCCCTTGTCCCGGCGACTCACCGACAGCACCGCCTGATGTGGTCCGGCCAGGCAGGTTTCGATCTCGGGCCGGCTCATTGCGGTCACCGGCGGATTGTATGGGACGGGCTCGAGACGTCGCTACCGGGCCGCCCGCTCCCGCTCCACCAGCACCCGCCGCAGGATCTTCCCCGACGCCGACTTGGGGATCTCCTCGAGGATCTCCAGCCGGCGAATCTTCTTGTGGGGGGCAACGTGGGCGGCGACCCAGTCCATGATCTCGTCCGCAGTCACCTCTCTCTTGAGGACCACGAACGCCTTGGGGACCTCACCGGCCTCCGGGTCGGGCGAGGGAATGACGGCGGCATCGGCGATGGCCGGATGGGTGAGCAGCAACGCTTCCAACTCGGCCGGCGCCACCTGGAACCCCTTGTACTTGATGAGCTCCTTGAGCCGATCGACGATCGTGAAGTAGCCGTCGGCATCGGCCGTGGCCAGGTCACCGGTCCGCAACCACCCCTCAGGGGTGATCGTCTGCTTGGTGGCTTCCTCGTTGTTGAGGTAGCCCACCATCACCTGCGGTCCCCGGATCCACAGCTCGCCCGGCTCGCCGGGAGAGACGTCCGCCTCGGTCAGCGGATCGACGATGCGGCACTCGGTGCGGGGCAGCGGCGAGCCGATGGAGCCGGGGCGGTTGCGCTCGGGGTCGGGCGGGTTGACGTGGGTGACCGGGCTGGTCTCGGTGGGCCCGTAGCCCTGCATCACCGCGCACCCCAGGCGGCCGGCGCAGGCCTGCTGGAGATCGGGACCGAGAGGCGCGGCGCCCGACATGATCAGCCGCAGCGAGGACAGGTCGAACCCATCGACCGCCGGGTGCTTGGCCAGGGCCAGCACGATGGGAGGCACCAGGTAGGCGATGGTGACCCGGTGATCCTGCAAAAGGGCAAGGAACTGCTCCAGGTCGAACCGGGGCATGGTGACGACGGTGGCCCCGCGACTCACGGCCATGTTCATGATCACCTGCATGCCATAGATGTGGAAGAACGGCAGCACTCCGATGATGACGTCGTCGGGGCCGACGTCGAGGGCCGGGCCGCACTGGCAGACGTTGGCCACCAGGTTGTGATGGGTGAGCATCACTCCCTTGGGGAAGCCGGTGGTCCCCGACGAGTACGGGAGGACCACCAGGTCGGCCGGGTCGACATCCACTACGGGCGGAGCGCCGGCGGCCAGCAGTTCTTGGTACGGCGTGGCGCCGGTGGCCTCGCCCAGGGTGATGATCTCGGCGACTCCGCTGCGCTCGGCCGCTTCGGTGGCGTGGTCGAGGAACGGAGGCACGGTGAAGAGGCAACGGGCCCCGGCATCTTCGAGCTGGAAGGCCAGCTCGTCGGCCGTGTAAAGGGGGTTGATGGTGGTGTTGACCCCTCCCAGTGAGGCTACGGCATGAAACATCACCGCGTACTCGGGAACGTTGGGCGAATAAAGGGCCATGATGTCGGCGCGGCCGAATCCCCGCTCGGCCAGGCCGGCGGCGCAGCGGTCGACGGCCTCGGCCAGGCCGCGGTAGGTGAGGGTGCGTCCCGTCGGTCCGTCGATCAGGGCCGCCTTGTCCCCCAGCTCGGCGGCGCGCTGAAGCACGAAAGGCGTGATGGTCGTGTCGGGAATCTCGACGT
>CAYFYE010000173.1:0-2194 GCA_964347285.1 uncultured Acidimicrobiia bacterium | reverse complement strand
CGTGATCCGGGCCTCGCTGCTTGGCGGCGGGTTGATCTCCTAGAGCGCCGCTAGCCGGCGATCCCCCCGCCGAAGCCGCCCCGGCCCTTCCGGGGGGCGAAGGCCGAGGCCATCGTGGCATCCGAGAAGTAGCCGCTGGGCACCCGGCCGTCGACGGCGTAGTGGTAGAGGGCGGTCTGGAAGATGCCGCTCAGGGTGGCCAGCACCACCCCCACCAGCAGCACCCAGGCCACCGCCACCGTGATGCCGATGCCGGCCGCGGCGCCGCCGGCGGTGGCCGCCAGCACCCCGATGACGATCGCCGGCAGCGAGGCCAGGAACCCGAGAATGCCGAAGCCCACCTGGGCGGCGATGTTCTCTCCCCAGGTCTGCTTGAACAGCGCCGCCGAGCGCTTGAGGGCGTCGCCGACCCCGATGCCCTCGATGACCAGGATCGGGAGCACCAGGAAGGTCACCACCGACCAGGCCATCCCCACCAGCCCGATGACGATCCGGCCCACCACCCCGGCCCGCTCCTCGATGGCCCGCAGGATGATCGAAACGGTCGCCGAGACCACCGCCCAGGGAAGGATGCGGCCGGCCCGGGCCAGCGCTCCCTGCAGGGCGCTGCCCAGGGTGGGGTCTCCGCCCCCGAGACGTTCATCGGCGGCGTGTACCAGGGCGGCATTGAAGAAGATCGTCACGTAGGCCAGGGCCACGTACATGGCGAACAGCACGACGTACGTCAGGATTTCGGGGTTTTCCCCGGCTTCCAGTCCCCTGGTCATGAAGAAGGGAACCAAGAAGGACACGGCGACGATGAGAGAGGCGAGGCCCGAGATGACCGGGAGCACCAACAGCTCCTTGTCGGCCTTGAGCACTTCCCACGAGGACTTGGCCAGTTCGATGCTGTTCCGTATGCGACCCATGGGACGAGTGTACCGAGAGCCCCCGATCAGGCTCGGTATCGCCGGTCCGCCGGTACCATCGCCGCGCTGAGATGACATCGAGCGAGAGTCCCACCCCCGACACTCCCTGGTCGACGCCCCGGCGCCGCATCCCCAAATGGCCGTTCGTGCTGGTGGGGGTGCTGCTGGCCCTCGGCCTCACCGTGGTCTTCATCTACCCCCTCAAGGTCGACTACGTGGCGTTTGCCCCGGGGACGGTCGAGGACGTCACCGACCTGCTCACCGTCGATGGCGAGACCTACGAAGCCGACGGGGTGCTGTCCTTTCTGACGATCACCGCCGACGAGGTCAACGTCTTCGAGTACATCGAGGCGGCCTTCGACGACGAGGTCGACCTCCGGCCCCGGGACCGGGTCCGTCCCGACGACATCTCTCCCGAGGAGTTCCAGCGCCTCAACCTGGCGTCGATGGAGGAGTCGCAGCGGGCCGCCGTCTACGTGGCGCTGACCGAGCTGGGCCTGGAGTCGACCGGACGGGGGGCGCTGGTCACCGACCTCGTCGACGACACCCCGGCGGTGGGCCTGTTCGCGCCCGGGGTCGACACCATCGTCGCCGTCGACGGCGAGCCGGTGACCGTCGCCGAGGAGGCCGTCGACATCGTGTCGCAGTTCGGACCGGGCGACACCGTCACCGTCACCGTCCAGCACGGCGAGGGCGGCGAGACCCGGGACATCGACATCGTCCTCGCCCCCAGCCCCGAGGATCCGGAGCGGGGGGTGATCGGAGTGTTCCTCACCACCGCCATCGAGTTCCCGGTCGACGTCACGTTCGCCTCGGGCAACATCGGCGGTTCCTCGGCCGGCCTGATGTGGACCCTGGGGATCATGAACCTGCTCACTCCCGAGGATCTCACCAAGGGACATCGGGTGGCCGGCACCGGCACCATTCGCTTCGACGGCACCGTGGGCAGCATCGGCGGGGTCCGCCAGAAGATCTTTGCGGCCCGCGACGCCGGGGCCCAGTACGCCCTGGTCCCCACCGGCAACTTCGAAGATGCGGAACGGGCCGCCGACGGCGAGATCGAGGTGGTGGCGGTCGACTCCATCGACGACGCCCTCTCCTTCTTCGACTCGCTCGAGCCGGTGGAGCGGTTCGCCGCCCAGTCGGGCTCCTAGCGCGTTTTCGCGACTCCGGGCCGGTATCTTTACCCCCGATGAGCAACGAGATCGAAACCGGTCCGGACGATCGACCCGAGTTCCGCTCCGTCCTGCGGGGCTATGAGCGGGAGCAGGTCGACGAATACATCG
>CAYFYE010000172.1:0-2231 GCA_964347285.1 uncultured Acidimicrobiia bacterium | reverse complement strand
GTCCCTTCACCACCCTGTACTGGGACTTTCTCGATCGCCATCGGGGCCGGCTGGGCGACAACGTGCGGCTGGCCCGCCAGTACGCCACTCTCGACCGGCTCTCCGACATGGACGAGGTCCGCAACCGTGCCGACCAGGTGGTCGAGGCCTTTGGCGAAGGGCGTCTGTGACCCGGGCTCGGCATTGCGCAGGCGAACCGGCGCCGGTGGGCCCTTGGACCCTGGTGCGACGGAAGCCGACGGCACATCATGCCGTCATGAGACATCACCGACCCGCGTTGTGGCTCGTCGCCCTGGTCCTCCTGGCGGCGAGCTGCGGAGCTGGTGACGGCGGCCCGGCCGAACCGACGCCCACCACCTCGCCGCCGACCACCAGCACGACGGCCACCACTACCCCTACGGAGACCACCGGCGTCGCTCCCACCGCGACCACCGCCCCGGCTGCCGAGGTGCTCACGGTGAACGACATGCTGGACACCCGGCCCGGTGGAGACGTGAGGGTGCAGGGCATGCTCATCGATACCGGGGCGGGCATGCTGTTGTGCGAAGCGCTGTTGGAGTCGTTTCCGCCCCAATGCGGGGGGCGGTGGATGGTGGTCACCAACCCCGAGGCGCTCGACGTGGCTCTGACCACGGAGGGCCGGGTGACCTGGGCCGACCAGCCGGTCACGATCACCGGTCGGCTGGAAGGCGATCGCCTGGTTGTAGCCGGCTCGCCGTCGGGGGTGGAGCCGACGGCCGACGATCTGGCTCTGGTCGAGGCCTTCGTGGTCTTCGCCCGGGCCGGAGGGGGCGATGTCGCTTCTCTTCCCATCGCCGCCGAGGGCCTCTCTTTGGGGCTGGCCACCGAGCTCCTGGTCGATCGGACCGCCTCCGAATTGAGCGACCCCGACGCCTGGGTCGTCGACCTCGAGCCGTTCCGGGCCCGGGTCGGCCCCTACTCGGCACTCGAACTGCTCGCCGAAGACCGCCCCACCGACATCCTGATCGGGCCGCACAATCACTGTGCCGCCGTGCCGGTGGCTCCTCCGGATGAGGTCGCCGAGCTGCGCCGGGTCAGCGTCTTTCCCGTCGACGCCGCCAGCTGCATCGAATGGTGGACCGTCGATTTCTTCGTCGACGCCGACGGCACGGTGGCCGCCATCACCCTCGATCTCTGGGAGCCCTAGGGGGCGTCGGCCTGCCGACGCCGGGATAGGCCCCGGCCGAGCCGGGTACGATCCGGCCTGCAGCCGGAGGTGGCGGGAGAATGGCGCGCCGCATCATGTGGGGCCCGCAAGGGGTGACCTTCAACGACGTGCCCCCGGCCGACCTGGATGATCCTTCGAGCCTGGCCGACGCCCAGGCGGTGATCCTGGGAGCGCCGTTCGACGGCGGCACCTCCCTCACCCACCGGACCGGGGCCCGCAACGGTCCCCAGGCGATCCGGGCACCGCATTCCTACTACACCAACCACCTGACCCTGGGAGTGGATCCCCACGGTTCGCTCGGGCTGGTCGACGCCGGAGACGCGTTCATGCCTCCCGCCGACGTGGAGGAGAGCTTCGCCAACCTCCGCGAGGCGGTAGGCAGGATCACCGGCAGCGAGGCCATCCCGGTCGTGCTGGGCGGTGATCACAGCATCGCCTGGCCGGACGTGTCCGGAGTGGCCGACGTGTACGGGGCCGGCCGGGTCGCGGTGCTCCATTTCGACGCTCACCCCGATTCCGAGCCCACCCATTCCAACCTGGTGTCCTACGCCTACTCGCATGGGACGCCGGTACGCCGCTTGATCGAGTCGGGGACGGTGCGGGGCGACCGCTACATCCAGCTCGGCCTGCGCGGGTATTGGCCCGACCCGGAGACGCTGCACTGGATGCGCGATCAGGGGATGACGTGGTACCTCATGGACGACATCCTGGATAGGGGTCTCGACGCTTCCCTCGACGACGCGTTCACGCTGGCCGCCGACGGGACCGACGGGGCGTTCCTGTCGATCGACATCGATGTGGTCGACCCGATGTCGGCGCCCGGCACCGGCGCCCCCGAGCCGGGCGGGTTGCTGCCCCGCGAGCTGCTCCGGGCGGTCCGCAGGGCCTGCCTCGACCTCGATGTCGTCGGACTGGAGGTGGTCGAGGTGTCCCCGGTGCACGATCCGGCCCACATGACCTCACACCTGGCCAACCGGGTGGTCCTGGAGGCGCTATCGGCAATCGCGGTCCGCAGAGGTGCCGAGGACCGCAATCCGCCCCG
>CAYFYE010000171.1:0-2327 GCA_964347285.1 uncultured Acidimicrobiia bacterium | reverse complement strand
CTCATGGGGGGAGGGTTCTTCGAAGGGGGCAACACCACTCCGGCGGCCGAGTTCAACATCTACGTCGATCCACACGCCGCCGATATCGTGTTCACCTCCGGGGTGCCGCTGGCGATGTTTCCTCTGGACGTCACCCACCGGGCGCTGACGTCTCCGGAGCGCAATGCTCGATTTCGCGAGCTGGGGACCCCGGTGGGGGAGGCCGTGCACGGGATGCTGGAGTTCTTCGAGCGTTACGACACGGCCAAGTACGGGACCGGTGGGGCTCCGCTCCACGACCCCTGCGTGATCGCCTACCTGCTCGCTCCCGACCTGTTCAGCGGGCGGGACTGCAACGTTCGCATCGAAACCTGGTCGGAGCTGACGATGGGCATGACCGTCGTCGACTGGTGGGGACTGAGTGGGCTCGAGTCCAACTGCATGGTCATGCGATATGTGGACGACGAGGGCTACTTCGGATTGTTGGTGGAGCGTCTTCGAGAGCTGGGTTAGTCCGACTGGCGGCGGTCCCGGCCGCCGCGGCGGTCCCGGCCGCCGCGGCGATCTTCGCCACTGCGCCGATCCTCGTCGACGGGGCGGTCTTCCCGGCGGCGTTCCCCCCGGCGCCGATCCTGTTGGGAGCGACGGTCGCTCCGTCGGCGCTCGGCGTCTCCGTGCTCACTCACAGGCGTTCCTCGCTTTCAGTCGCTCCAGACGGCTGTGCAGCTCGGTGATCCGCGCTTCCAAGGCCTCCCGGCCGGCGGCCTCGTCGATCCGGCGGTTGAGGCGCTGGGCGTCGGAGCTGAAGCCGGCGTCGCCCCCCAGGAATCCGCCCCCCGACATGTCGACGTGGCGCCCTTCCAGCTGTTCCCGCTGCGCCTCGAGCGTCGCCAGCTCACGGCGGAGCTCGGCCACCAGAGTGCCGCCGGACAGTCGGGCGGCTTCGTCCTTCAACTCCCGCCGGCGCTCTTCCAGGTCGGGCCGCCGGGAATCCTCCGAGGGAAGCCGGTCGAGCTCGAGGGCCACCTCGGCCAGCTCTCTCACGACTCCATCCAGCGCCGTCATGGCCGCGACTGTAGCGACGATCCTCCTTGCGAGTCGAGCTGGCAAGATGGGGTCATGACCGTTCAGGGGAAGCTGCTGGTCGCCTCGCCGTCGCTGGTCGATCCCAACTTTTACAGAACCGTGGTGTTCGTGTGTGAGGACAACGACGAAGGATCCCTCGGGCTGGTGTTGAACCGGCCCACCGACGTGGCGGTGGGGGAGTACCTGCCCGATTGGGTGTCCCGCCTCGTCGATCCTGAGGTGGTCTTCGTAGGCGGTCCGGTACAGCCCGAAACGGCAGTGGGCCTGGGCCGGCACGGTCCGCCCGAGGCCATCGACGGTTGGTCGCCCGTAGGCGAGGACACCGGCCTGGTGGACCTCTCCGCTCCGCCGGGGGACGTAGCCGGTGTCGAGGATCTGCGGGTGTTCAGCGGCTACGCCGGTTGGTCGGCGGGCCAGCTCGACATGGAAATAGCGGTCGGCGACTGGTTCGTCGTCGAGGCCGCTCCCGACGATCCGTTCAGCAACGCCCCCGACGGCCTGTGGCGACGAGTGCTGCGGCGGCAGCGCAACGAGCTGGCCTTCTTCGCCGATTACCCGCCCGACCCGCGGCTCAACTGAGTCAGACGACGTGTGCCTCCGGCCGCAGATCGTCGGCTTCGAATCGCTCCAGGGCGAAGGCGCTCAGGTCGAACGCGGGTTCCCGGTCGAGCGCCAGGTCGGCCAGGTACTCGCCGACGACCGGACTCTGCTGGAAGCCGTGACCTGAGAAGCCGCTGGCATACAAGAGGCCGTCGGGCGATCGGGCGGCGCCGACGATGGCGTTGTGATCGGGGCTCATGGCGTAGTAGCCCCACCATCCCGGTCGGATCTCCAGGTCGGTGAGCGCCGGAAGGCGCCGGGTGGCATCCGGGGCGAGCTCCTCGAGCGAGGGGTGAGGGCCTCCGAAGAGCAGGCCGTTCCCTTCGCGTTGGAAGTAGAAGCCTGTGGCGAAGTCGATCGTCAACGGGAGTTCCCGGGGGAGCAGGTCGCCGGGGCCGGTCAGGAACACGTTGCGCCGCTCGGCTCGTACCGGGAGGTGCACTTCGACCGCACCCGCCAGCTCCACCGACCACACTCCGGCGGCGCATACCACCCGGTCGGCGGCCACCGTGCCCCGTGGTGTGGCGACCCCGCGCACTCGTCGGCCGTCCACCAGGATCTCCTCCACCGGGCAGCCCTGGACGATGCCGGCGCCCATGGCCGAAGCGGCCCGGGCATAGCCCTGGGCGACGGCCTCAGGGGTGGCGTAGCCGTCGGTGGGG
>CAYFYE010000170.1:0-2562 GCA_964347285.1 uncultured Acidimicrobiia bacterium | reverse complement strand
TCGGCGTAGGCCGACTGCCACAGGAGGAACCCCGACAGCCGACTCTCACCGCTGGTGCGGATGACCAGGTCGGGGTCGGGAAGGTCGGCGGTGTACAGATGGGAGGCGATGGCGTCGGCGTCGATGTGATCGGCGATGTCGGCCGCACTGTCCCCGGCGGCCACCAGTTTGCCGACGAGATCGCGCACCGCATCCACGATCTCCTGGCGTCCCCCATAGGCGAGGGCGATCGTCAGTCGCCGCTCCCCGCCGGCACACGACTCCTCCAACTCCTTGGCGGCGGTCACCAGGGAGGCGGGTAGCAGGTCGAGCGACCCGATGAAGCGCACCGAAAACCCATGGCGTTGGGCCGCTTCCGGAAGGTCGCCCCGAAACAGCTCCTCGAGCACTTCGAAGTACGGCCCCAGCTCGTCTGCGGGGCGGGCCAGGTTCTCCTTGGACAGCAGCCAGCAGGTAGCCGCCGGGATCTCGAGCGGCCGGCACCAGCCGAGGAACTCCACGAACTTGCCCATGCCGGCCCGGTAGCCGGTGGCGTAGTCGGGCAGGCGGGCCTCACGGGCGAAGCGCCGGTGGCCGTCGAGGATCACTCCGACGTGTCGGGGAAGGCGGCTGCGGTCGAGATGCCGGACCAGCCGTTCCTCGTAGAGCCGGTAGACGGGCCGGGTGAGGAGCCTCGGGATCTTCATTGGTGACTCATGGTAGGCGACCTCTTTGCCTCGAACAGTTGGGACAGGTGTGTATCCTCCCTGCCCGTGCACTTCCCGGCGCGCCTCACCCTCGGCAAGATGCAGAACCCGGTGCGCGGCTTCCTCAACGGGACCGCCGCCATCGTCGCCGTGGTCGGCCTGGTGTTCCTCATCGTGCGGGGCAACGGATTCTGGAGTCGAGCGGCCCTGGCCGTATTCGGGCTGGGCCTGGTCGGCTTGTTCCTGACCAGCTCGCTCTACCACTCAATCCCCTGGCGGCGGCGGGCCAAGAAGATCATGCAGCGCGTGGACCATTCCGCCATTTTCATCCTTATCGCCGCGACCTACACCCCGGTGGCCGTCATCATCCTGGACGGATGGCTGAGGTGGGCCACGCTGGCCGTCGTCTGGGGCCTGGCGCTGGTGGGCATCGGGCAGCACGCCTTCTTCCCGCGACGGGAACAGGTGCTCTCGACCGTTCTCCATACCACGCTGGGATGGCTGGCACTGCTGATCGTCGTGCCGATCGCCCGCCGCATCGGCGTTGCCCCGGTGATCTTCTATGCGGGCGGGGGGGTGCTCTACACCCTGGGCATGGTCTTCATGGCTACCGGCCGGCCCCGCTTGTGGCCACGGATTTTCTCGGCTCACGAGCTGTTCCACGTACTGGTGATCGCGGCCGGCGCCCTCCACTACACCGCCACCGTGGTGTTCGTCGCCCCATATTCGGTCTAGCGGTCCCCGTCTTCCGGGGCCAGCGCTTCGACTGCCCGGCGAATCCGGATCAGCTGATCCCGGACCGAAGCCACCGAGCCCCCTCCCGGGGAGCGGCGCCGAGCCACCGATTCCTCTGGGTCGAGCCGTTCCAGGTCTTCGGACCGGAACTCGGCGTGGGTTTGCTGGAGGTCGGCCTCCGTGGCCTCGAGCGGAGTCCGGCCCTCCTCGTCGAGGCGCCGCACGAACGTTCCGACGGCACGGTGGGCCTCCCGGAACGGCACCCCCCGCTCTACCAATGCCTCGGCCAGATCGAGGGCGCCGACCCAGGGCGAGGGCGGCGGCGGGTGGAAGTCGGCGCCGGCCACCATGGCGGCCATCGCCTCCAGGGCCCCGGCCAGCACGTCGTCGGCGTGAAAGACCAACTCCTTGTCCTCCTGGAGGTCCCGGTTGTAGGCGAGCGGCAAGCCCTTTTGAAGAGCGAGGAGGGCGGCGGTATCGCCCGCCACCGAGGCTGCTTTGGCCCGCACCAGCTCGGCCACGTCGGGGTTCTGCTTGTGAGGCAAGGCCGACGACCCGGTCGTCACCGAGTCGGCAAAGCGAGCCCATCCGAACTCCTCGCTCCCCCACAGGATCAGCTCCTCGGCCAGCCGGGACAGGTCGGCCAGGGCCTGCGCGCAGCAGAACGCGTACTCGGCGACGAAGTCGCGCGCCGCCACTGCGTCGAGCGAGTTGTCGAAGGTGGCCGGGAGGTCGAGCTCGGCGGCTACCCGCTCCGGGTCGATGGGGAGACTGCCGCCGCCGCCGGCTCCGGCCCCCAGGGGGGAAACCGCGATGCGCCGCTCGGCATCCGCAAAACGTCCGGCGTCCCGGACCAGCGCCCAAGCATGGGCGAGCAGGTGGTGGGCGAACGGGACGGCCTGAGCCTGGCGAAGATGGGTGTAAGAAGCGACGATGGTCTGCCCCGCTGCTTCCGCCTCGTCGGCGAGCAATGCGGCGAACGAAGCCAGGTCTCGTCGCCGCTCGCGGGCAGCACGGCGCAGATAGAGGCGCAGGTCGAGGGCCACCTGGTCGTTGCGGGACCGTCCGGTGCCGAGCTTGCCGGCCAGAGGGCCCACCAGCTCGCCCACAGCCCCTGCCAGATGGTCGGCGCACCGCTGGC
>CAYFYE010000169.1:0-2628 GCA_964347285.1 uncultured Acidimicrobiia bacterium | reverse complement strand
CACCCGCGTCGCGAACCTACCGGGGCAACACAATTAGCCCCCCCACTCACAGTCGAGCACGAACACGCTACAATGCCGTTTGACCGCGCAGCGCGGTCGGGCCAGTCTGATCGTCCCGAGAGCGTGATCGTGTCCGACAGTCTCATCTCGCCCCACGCCGGCGACCTCGTCGATCTGATGGTCGACGCCGACCGGGCGGCCGCGCTCAAGTCGGCCTCGCGCGACTGGCCGTCGTGGGACTTGTCACCCCGCCAAACGTGTGACTTGGAGCTGCTGATGAACGGCGGCTTCTCACCACTGCGCGGTTTCTTGGACCGGCGGGACTACGAGGCGGTCTGCGCCGACCTGCGCCTGGCCGATGGAACGTTGTGGCCCATCCCCGTCGTCTTGGACGTGACCGGGGAGTTCGCCGAACGGCTGGCCGAGCGGAGCCGAATCGCCCTGCGGGATCCCGAGGGGATCATGCTGGCGGCGCTCACTGTGGAGGACGTCTGGCGACCCGACCGGGAAGCGGAAGCCGAGCAGGTGTTCGGTACGGTCGACACCGAGCATTCGGGCGTTGCTCACTTGCTCAGGGACACCCACCCCGTCTACGTCGGCGGCACCATCGAAGGTGTGCAGGTGAGACCCCACTACGACTTCCGCCTGCTGCGGCGCACACCGGCCCAGCTCCGGGAGGAGTTCGAAGCCCTCGGCTGGTCGCGGGTGGTCGCCTTCCAGACCCACAACCCCATGCATCGGGCTCATGTCGAGCTCACCTTGCGGGTCGCCAAAGAGTCCGAAGCCAACCTCCTCCTCCATCCGGTGGTGGGCCCGACCAGGCCCGGCGACGTCGATCACTACACCCGGGTCCGCGCCTATCAAGCGATCCTGGACCGCTATCCGCGCTACAGCGCCAAGCTGGCACTCCTTCCTCTGGCCATGCGCATGGCCGGGCCCCGCGAAGCCGTCTGGCACGCCATCATTCGCAGGAACCACGGCTGTACCCATCTCATCGTCGGGCAGAACCATGCCGGGCCCGGCTCCGAGTCAGGGGGTAAAGCGTTCTACGGGCCCGACGAGGCCCAGCAGATGGTGCGCCACTTCGAGGACGAACTCGGGGTGACCGTGGTTCCCTCCGAGCCCATGCTGTACGTCGAGGATCTCGACGAGTACCGGCCCATCGACGAGGTGCCCATTGGGGCGCGCAGCTTGAACATCTCCGGAACCGACCTGCGCGAGCGTCTGGCCGGCGGCAAGGAGATACCGGAGTGGTTCACCTATCCCGAGGTGGCCCGAGAGTTGCGCCGCACCTACCCACCTCGAGACCGTCAGGGATTCACGGTGTTCTTCACCGGTCTTTCCGGCTCCGGTAAGAGCACGATCGCCAACGCGCTGTTGGTCAAGCTGATGGAGATGGGGGGACGACCGGTCACCTTGCTCGACGGCGACGTCGTGCGCACCCACCTCTCCTCCGAGCTGGGGTTCTCCAAGGAGCATCGCGATCTCAACATCCGGCGCATAGGCTTCGTCGCCTCCGAGATCACCAAGAACGGGGGCATCGCCATCTGCGCCCCGATCGCCCCCTACGACCACACCCGCCGCGAGGTGCGGAGAATGATCGAGCCGCTGGGCGGCTTCGCGCTCGTCCACGTGGCAACGCCGCTCGAGGTGTGCGAGCAGCGCGATCGCAAAGGCCTCTACGCCAAGGCTCGGGCCGGAATCATCGAGGAGTTCACTGGGATATCGGACCCCTACGAGGAACCGGCCGATGCCGAGGTCACCATCGATACATCGAACTTGAGCCCGGAGGAGGCGGCCAACCGGGTGATCCTCCACCTGGAGGGCCGGGGCTACATCGGCGACGCCGACGGTGCCGGGTGAGCCCCCGCTCTGAGCTGAGGGCCACGCGGCATCTCGCCGTGCTGTGGCCGCAGTGAACGGCTCGCGCCGTCCCGATCTCGAGCGGATCGGCGCGGCGCTGGAAGCCGCCGCCTCGGCCCTGGCCCCGTTCCCGCCGGGCGCCATCAGTGCCGAGCTGAAAGTGGGCGGGGATCCGGTCACCGAGGCCGATCGGGCCGTCAATGCCGTACTGGTGGATCTCCTCCCTCGCCCCGGGGAAGGATGGATGTCGGAGGAGACGGCCGACACCCCGGACCGGCTCGACTGCGCCCGAGTATGGGTGGTCGATCCCATCGATGGCACTCGCGAGTTCCTCCAAGGGATTCCCGAATGGTGCATCAGTGTCGGACTGGTCGAGGGCGAAGAGGCCGTGGCGGGCGGAATCTTGAACCCGTCGACCGGCGAGATGATCCTCGGATCCACGGACGACGGGCTGACGCTGAACGGGCGGCCCACCGCCGTCGACCTGGGGGCGACGAGACTGGAAGGGCGCCGGGTGCTGGCCAGCCGCTCCGAGATCGCTCGTGGGGAATGGGCCGGCTTCAGCGACGGCGCGTTCGACGTCCACCCCATGGGCTCGGTGGCCTACAAGCTGGCCCGGGTGGCCGCCGGCCTCGATGTGGCCACCTGGACTCTGGTGCCCAAGCACGAATGGGACGTTGCCGCCGGCACAGCACTCGTCTTGGCCGGGGGTGGCCTGATCGTCACCACCGAGGGAGAGTCTCCCCGGTTCAACCGCCGTTCACC
>CAYFYE010000168.1:1218-2662 GCA_964347285.1 uncultured Acidimicrobiia bacterium | reverse complement strand
ACCCCGACGTGCTGCCGTTCTCCAACATTCCCGCCTACCTCCCGCCTTTCCTGCTCCGGCCAGACCGTGTCATGACCCTGGCCTAGCTGTGTTGCCCCGGTAGGTTCGCGACGCGGGTGATGGGTGGGCCGCCGATGGCTGTGTGGTGTCGGTGATGGTTGTAGGTGTGTATCCAGTTGTCGAGTTCGGCCACGCGTTCGTGTTCTGAGTCGTAGGTGCGGACGTAGGCCCACTCGTCGAGCATGGTGCGGTTGAACCGTTCGACTTTGCCGTTGAGTTGCGGACGTCGGGGTGGGATACGAACGTGGTTGATGCCGGCTGCGTTGAGGGTGTCGGTGAAGAGGGTGCTGCGGTAACAGGACCCGTTGTCGGTCATGACGGCCTGCACATCGATACCGTGGTCGGCGTAGAAGGCGACGGCTCGCTGCATGAACCCGATGGCGGTGGTGGCCTTCTCGTCGTCGAGGACTTCGACGTAGGCGAGGCGGGTGTGGTCATCGACCGCGGCGTGGAGGTGGCCATAGCCGAGGGTGGAACGCCTGTGGCCGCCTCCGACCCGATACCGATACCGACCGCTGTTGCGTCGGCCCCGGGCCTTGCCCAGTGCCCGCCAGCCGCCTCCATCGGGAATGCGGCCCAGTTTCTTGATGTCCACGTGCACCAGCTCGCCCGGTGCCGATCGTTCGTAGCGGCGGATCACCCCACCAGTGGGACGGTCCATCCACCGCAACCGGTTCAGCCCATGACGGCGCAGAACCCGCCACACCGTCGACCTCGGCATCCCCAGGATCATCCCGATCCGGGCCGGACCCAACTTGCGCTCCCGGCGTAGCTCCAGCACCCGAAGCTCGAGCTCGGGCGGGGTGCGGTGCGGACACGACCCCGGCCTCGACGAGCGATCTACCAACCCCGCCTCACCAGCCTCTTGGTAGCGGCGCCACCACCGATACGCCGTCGACCGCGACACCCCCATCTCCGCCGCAACGTGGGCGACCGGCCGACCAGCCGCAATCCGTTCACACAGAATCCTGCGACCCTGCGGACCCAAACGAGCGTTAGCGTGCACCACGAGCCTCCTTGCGGTTGTCGGGCGTTGTGCAACACCCACACAACCACGGGAGGCTCACCTCACCGTGTCAACAACCTCCGTCAGTTCCAGAGCTAGGCGGCGGTGATGTCGCGACCGTGCGCCGTGAGCGCCCAGATGACCGCAATCGAAACGGCGATGAGCAGCACACCCCACAGCGGGTAGTACGGGAGCCAGCCGAATGCCACCAGCCCCGAGAAGACGGCCAAGATCACGCCGACGGTACGAGCCCAGACCTCACCTGCGAAAAGGGCGAACCCGGCGACCAGAACGACGATGCCGGTCTGCGACAGCTCGGAGTGCGGGTGGGCGACCACGTCTTCTTCACCGCGACCACTCCGACCTACGGAGACGAAC
>CAYFYE010000168.1:853-1208 GCA_964347285.1 uncultured Acidimicrobiia bacterium | reverse complement strand
AGATCCACTCCTGCGTGACGACGTAGAACTCGTCATTGGCGAGTGCGACCAAACCGGCAAACAGCCACCAAATACCCAGCATGATCATCATGAACGCAGCGAACGCGGTCCAGCCGACCGCCCAAGCACTCGGCCTCGTGGTCATATGCTCTTCCTCCTGTCTCAGCCGCTCGCCGTCGGAACCCCCGCCGGCGCCGGGCCCTCGGTCACCCAATACGGTATTGCGTGCGCAGGCTACATGTTCTCGCAACCGCGCGACGGGTGGCTCGGTACGGGTCGTCTACGGGCTGGTTGTTGGTGGTGGGCGGTACACGTCTTCGGAATTCGCCGGCAGTGAATCGCAGCCGAGCGCATA
>CAYFYE010000168.1:0-843 GCA_964347285.1 uncultured Acidimicrobiia bacterium | reverse complement strand
GACGATGTCCCTCCAAATCACCCTGGAGCCAGGGTGAAGCCGTGAAGACCCCACGCTCGGCGGTGGCGTCGAGACTTTGGCGGTGTCACACATCAATCACCTCGATGACACCCCCTTGTCCAGGATCGGGGTCGGCCCACTCTGGCCCCTCCCACTCGCCCTCCAGCCGAAGTTCGACCTGGACGCCGTTCCATTCGGAGTACACCCTTGCCAGGCCGGGGTACTTCATCAATTCCTCGACGGCAGCCACGAACGCCTCGGCCCCGAACTTCTCGGCCTCCTGCCGACTGAGCTTGGTTCGGATGATCATTCACTCACCCCTCAGCAACCGCTCGATACGTCGAGAGAATCGCTCGCCCGAGGCTTCGGCAGCCTCTAGCGTCTCAAGAAAACGCCGAGCTTCCTTTTCGTCGGCAAACTCCTTTGACCTTCTCCGGTCGCCGTCGATCCACCGAACGCGCCAAACATCGCCGCCGCCGTGCCATCCCCCACGCCGAGATGCGCTTCCTCAGTCCCGAGGAGGTGTCCAAGCTGGCCGAGGCCATCCATCCCCGCTATCGGGCACTGGTGCTGCTCGGCGCTTATGGGGGACTGCGCTTCGGAGAAGCCGCCGCCCTCACCTTCGACAGCGTCGACGTGCTGGGGGCGTCCCTCGAGGCGACCCAGACGCTCACCGAGGTCGAGGGCCGGGTGTCGGTGGGGCCACCGAAGACGAAAGCGTCCCGGCGTCAAGTGCCGATCCCCCGCTTCCTGGCTCAGGAGCTGGGCCAGCACATCGGGGACTACCCTCGGCCGATGGCTTCCTGTTCACCTCACCGCTGGGGCATCCCCTCCGGGCCAACA
>CAYFYE010000167.1:0-2669 GCA_964347285.1 uncultured Acidimicrobiia bacterium | reverse complement strand
TGATGCTGTCGGGGTCGTACACGATCCCGGCCATCCACGAGGACGTGTACGGCGTATTCACCAACACAACGCCGGTCGACGCCTACCGGGGCGCCGGACGCCCCGAGGCCACCTTCATGGTGGAGTGGATGATGGATCTCCTGGCCCGGGAGCTGTCGATGGATCCCGCCGAGCTGCGCCGGCGCAACCTCATCGAGCCGTTCACCGACGGTCACGAGGTGGCCACCGGTCTCATCTACGACACCGGCAACTACGAGGGCGCCCTCGACCGGGCCCTCGAGATGTTCGGCTACGAAGAGGCCCGCAAGAAGCAGTCCGAGGCCCGGGCCCAGGGACGGCTGGTGGGCATCGGCGTGGTCACCTACACCGAGATCTGCGGACTCGGTCCATCCGAGGTGGCCGGAGCGGTGGGATTCGGCGGGGGGCTTTGGGAAAGCGCCATCGTGAGATTCCACCCTTCGGGAAAGGTCAATCTGATGGTCGGCGTCAGTCCCCACGGCCAGGGCGAGGAGACCACCTTCGCCCAAGTGGTAGCCGACCAGCTGGGTTTGGCCGTCGAGGACGTCGAGGTCATCTACGGCGACACCGACCAGACCCCGATGGGCTGGGGCACCTACGGAAGCCGCACCACGGCGGTGGCGAGCGGAGCGATCATGGGGGCCATCGCCCAGATCAAGGACAAGGGCACCAAGATCGCCGCTCACATGCTCGAGGCCTCCGAGGAGGACATCGAGTTCCGCGACGGCGTGTTCTCGGTGAAAGGATCACGCGAAGAAGGCAAGACGATCCAGGACATCGCCCTGGCGGCGAACACTGCCTGGGACCTGCCCGAGGGAGTCGACCCCGGGCTGGAGGCCTCGTCGTTCTTCAACCCGGCCAACTTCGTGTATCCGTTCGGTACCCACATCGCCCAGGTGGAGGTGGACCCCGAGACCGGAGAGATCGACTTCCAGCGCTATGTGGCCGTCGACGACTGCGGCCGGATCATCAACCCGATGATCGTCGAAGGTCAGATTCACGGCGGCATCACCCAGGGCGCCGCTCAGGCGCTGTGGGAAGGGGCCCATTACGACGAGCAGGGCAACCTCGTCACCGGGTCGCTCATGGACTACGCCATCCCCAAGGCCGAGTTCCTTCCCAAGTTCGAGCTGGGGAAGACGGAGACGCCCACCAACGTGAATCCGCTCGGCGTGAAAGGCGTGGGCGAGACCGGCACGATCGCATCCACGGCGACGGTGTACGGCGCAGTGATGGATGCCCTCGCTCCGCTCGGTGTCACCAAGATCGACATGCCGCTCACCCCGGAGAGGGTGTGGCGGGCAATACGTGACGCACAGAAAGGAGGTGCGTGATGCAGACGGCTCCGTTCGATTATTACCGACCGGAGACGCTGGCCGAGGCGATCGACCTCCTTACCGGCACGGAGGGGGCCCGGCCGCTGGCCGGCGGCCACAGCCTGCTCCCCGCCATGAAACTGCGGCTGTCGACTCCCCCCGCCTTGGTGGATCTGGGTCGCTTACCCGGGCTCGACGGCATCGAGGGCAACGGCGACGTTCTCACGATTGGAGCGCTCGCCAAGCATGCCGCAGTGGCCGCGTCGGAGGTGGTACGCAGCAGCTGCCCGGTTCTGGCGGACACCGCCGCCCACATCGGCGATCCCCAGGTACGGAACAAGGGCACGATGGGAGGAAGCCTGGCCCACGCCGATCCGGCGGCCGACTACCCGACGGTGATGCGGGCCCTCGGTGCCACCATCACCGTTTCCGGCAGCGACGGAGAGCGGACGATCCCCGCCGACGACTTCTTCGTCGACGTGTTCACGACGGCGCTGAAATCTGGTGAGCTGATTACCTCGATCGAGGTCCCGGCCATGGGGGCCGGACGGGGCGGGGCATACCTGAAGCACCGTCACCCGGCGTCGAGCTATGCGGTCGTCGGGGTCGCCGCAGTCGTGAAGATGGACGGTGGCTCCTGCTCCGAGGCGGCCATCGCCGTCGGTGGTGTGACCGGGAAGCCGGAGCGGGCCGCGGCAGCCGAGGAGGCGATCACCGGGGTGGCACCAACCGAAGAGGCCATCGCCGCCGCGGCGGCCAAGGTACCCGAGGCCCTGTCGAGGGCGATCGGTGACCTCTATGCCTCCGGGGAGTTCCGCACCCACCTGGCCACCGTGCTCACCAAGCGGGCTCTGACGGCGGCCTTCGCCGCGGCGGGAGGCTGATCCGCAGGGGGGAAAGGGTGAGAGCCGCGGAGAGTCGTTCGGACTCTCCGCGGCTCCGCCTCGCTGGAGGAAGGTAACGCAAGCCGGGCTGTTTCTCCCCCAAAGCGAGCGAAGCGAGGCCTGGGGTAGGGGGGTTCGTGTCCCGTGCCGGAAGGGCGCCCGAACGAAACGTGGCCTTTGCGGGCAGGAAACCGGCGCTCGAGATTGCGTTAGGTTGGGCCCGGCCATGAACACCGTGGACGAGGTCCTCGACTCCCTCACCGGCCAGCGCTACGTCTCTGATCGTTCGCTGGCGGTGGCCGTTCACCTGGCGCTGCAACTGGGCAAGCCGCTGTTCCTCGAAGGGGAGGCCGGGGTCGGCAAGACCGAGGTGGCCAAGGTGCTCTCGGCGATATTGAAGAAGGAGTTGATTCGCCTCCAGTGCTACGAGGGACTCGATGTCGGCCACGCC
>CAYFYE010000166.1:0-2677 GCA_964347285.1 uncultured Acidimicrobiia bacterium | reverse complement strand
CGTCGAGCGAGTCGCGTCGAAATCACGGAGGAGGAGAGGGGTGATCCTGGCAACGACGAAGATCGAGGATTTCGATCGCTGGATCGAGGTCTTTGCAGGCGAGAGCGCCGGGAAGCGAAAGGAGCACGGCTCCAAGGGTTCGATGGTCTTTCGCGACCCCAACGAGGACGACCGGGTCTGGGTGGTCTTCGACTGGGATGAAGAAGGCTGGCAGAGCTTCGTCTCCGACCCCGAGGTCCCGCCGATCCTTCAAAGAGCCGGGCACAAGACCAAGCCCCAGATGGCCGAGCTCGGCGGCCAGTACGGCTCCTAGTCGCACGTCCTCCTGCCGGGCGGCGCCGGGGAGCGGCTACTGCTCGACCCGCAAGCCGTCGCCGATCGCCGCCTGCCGGGCCGAACCGGCGCGATGCACCGCTAGATCATGCAAGGAGCGCCGGCGGACCCCGGTGGTCCGGCTGAGATGGTGCCCGGGCAGCCCAGAGAGACCGAGGAGGAGATGTCGTGGACATCATCGACCGACACTTCGCAGCCGAGAACGCCCATGACGTGGAGGGAACCCTCGCCACCTACACCGACGACATCGTGTGGGACGACGTCACCCATCCGGACGCACCCTTCCACGGCAAGGAAGCAGTGGGGAGTGTCTACTCCTCGATCATCGACGCCATCCCGGACGTCAAGCTCGAGTCGGTGAAGCGATTTGAGGGTGAAGGGGGGAGATACGTCGTCGACGAGTCGATCCTGTCCGGGCACGTGCATGGTGAGTGGGCGGGCATCGAAGGAGGAGGGGCCCCGGTGAAGACCCGGATCCTTCACATCTTCGAACTGCGGGATGGGCTGATCAGCTATGAGAACGCATGGTTCGATGCCGCCGACGTCCAGCGTCAGATCGAGGCCTGGAAAGCGGGTTGACCTCAGCCCCCGACGCCCGCCGAACGCGGGGAGCTCCTTACCGGCAACCGGCCTACCCGTCGCCTCGTCCCGTAATCAGTGGTTCTCGATGCGGCCGTCGGTGTCCCGGCCGACCACGAACCAGATGGCGTGCACCGGCTCGTCCCCCCGGTTGTACAGCCGGTGGGGCGTGGTCGAATCGAAGGCGATGGAATCCCCCGGGTCGAGCTCGTAGGTCTGAAAGCCGATCTGGATGCCGAGCCGCCCGGAGATGATGTAGCCGTACTCCCGGCCGTGGTGGCGCATCAGCGAATCGTCCGGGGTGGAGGCACCGCCCACTTCGTAGATCGCATGGAGGAAGTCGACCCCGTCCTCAGTCTGGGCGGTCAGCTCCTCCCATACCACCCCGGAGTCCAGCTCTATGGCCTGCCGCTCGTCGGGATGCACCAGTGGTGACGGCGAGGACCTGCTCTCCGGTGCGGCCTCGGCCGAGAAGTCCTCGCCGCGAATCACCTTGTCCAGCGAGACGCCGAGCTCGGTGACGATCGAATACAGCGTCCCCACCGAGGGCTTGGACAACCCGCTCTCGAGCTGGGAGATCAGGCTGGCCGACAGGCCGAGCCGCCGGGCCAGTTCGCGCTGGCTGAGGCCGGCCTTGACCCTCTCCTCGCGGAGGCGATCGCCGATGCCTTCGATGCCGCCGGCACCATCGGGGACGTGGTGGGCGTCGCTCACATCAGCATCCAGCCGCCGTCGACGTAGAGGTTGACGCCGTTGACGGCGCGGTTCTCCAACAGGAACACCGTGGCGTCGGTGATCTCGGCCATCGTCGCCAGGCGCCCGGTCGGCGTGCGCGCCAGGAAGCCGTCGAGCGGCTTGTCCTTCCAGTACGGGCTGTCGCCGACGATGCCGGGATGGATGGCGTTGAACCGGATCGGGGCCAGCTCGATGGCCAGGGTGCGGATCAGCGTGCTCACCCCGCCGTTCACCGTGGTCACGGTGGTCGAGCCGGGGTAGGGCCGGTCCTTGGCCCTCCCTCCGAAGAGGACCACGGACGCGTCATCGGTGAAGCGGTCCAGCAGGGCATGAACGGTCTCGGTGTAGCCGACGAGCTTCATGGTGGTCAGATTGAGGGCGTCGGCGATGTCGTACTCCTTGACCGGGTTCTCGTCCCGGGCGATGGCCGCCAGCACGAGGCGGGAGACCGGACCCACCTCCGACAGGGCACCGGCGATGGTCTCCGGTTGGGCCAGGTCGAAGCCGAGGCCGGTGACGCCGTCCCCCAACTCGGCGGCAATCCCGGCGGCCCGATCCGCATCGCGCCCGGTGATGATGACCGGCGTACCCCGCTCCTGGTAGTGCCGGGCCACCACGCGCCCGATCCCCCCGGTGCCGCCGACGATGAGTACGGACCCCTCTGTCATTCGATTCGCTCCTTGGTCGAGGAGCCGAGGATAAACAGACTCGGCGATCAGTGTGCAGTGTGGTTGATCAAGACTCCTCGGCCTTCCGACCCGGCCCGGCCGCCGGGGCTCCGGGCACACGGGGGTTTCGGCCCGTACTGGGCGGGATGTTGGCCGAGTACACCCGGGTTTTCCTACGACCCGAGGTGAACATCGGGCCCAGTCTGTGTAGTGTCACTGATCAGTGAGTGCCACAACCCCCCACGTGGGAGTGCTGGGGACCGGGCGGATGGGTGGTGCGATGGCCGGCACCTTGGCCCGGGCCGGTTTCGACCTGGTCCTGTGGAACAGGAACGCAGCGAAGGCCCGGGCGGTGGCCGGGC
>CAYFYE010000165.1:0-2692 GCA_964347285.1 uncultured Acidimicrobiia bacterium | reverse complement strand
CGAACGATGGAGCGGTGCTTTTCGCCATCCGACGACGGCGGCGGGAGAACGGCGCACCGGAGAGTGGCCTGCTCCGGCGGACTAGGCTCGGCGCAGACTACTCAGAGTGAGGAGGGGGAGACGTGCACACGTACGTGGGCAGAAGATTCGGACTGATCCTGACGGTGGTTCTGACGGCGCTGGTGGCCTCGCCTGCGGTGGCGATGTCCGGCGACGCCCGGACCGTCGTCGACGTCGAGTTCCTCGGCGAGGTCGTCGTGCCGACCGGCACCGAGTTCGAGGGCACGGAGATCGGTGGTCTATCGAGCATCACCTATGACGCCGAGCGGGGCGTCTACTACACGCTCTCGGACGACCAGGGCAATCGGCCCACGGGGGATCCGGTCAGGTATTACACCGTCGCCATCGACCTGGGCGACGGGACCCTGGATGACGGCGATGTCGAGTTCGTTGCGACCACTCAGCTGTTCGAGAGCCGGAAGACACCGTTCCCCGACGGCGGGCTCGATCCGGAGGGGTTCGTGCTGGGCCGGGAGGGGTTTCTCTTCATGTCCTCGGAAGGGAACATCCTTGCCGACCCGATCATCGACCCGTTCATCAGGCGCTACAACCTCAACGGGCGGGTCACCGCAGACCTGCCCATCCCCGACAAGTACATCCCGAACGGCGTCGACAAGGGGGTGCGGTTCAATCTCTCGTTCGAGAGCCTGAACACCACGCCCGACCGGCGCAGTCTGGTCACCGCAGGCGAAGGAGCGCTGTTCCAGGACGGGCCTGCCTCCACGTTCACCAACGGCAGCCTCTCCCGGATACTCGTCTACGACCTGGCCCGGCGCACGCCTGTCGCCGAGTACGGGTACGAGGTGGCGCCGTGGGCGGAGCCATCGGCGATCTTCGGTGTGAACGGGATCGTCGAAGTCCTGCCCATCGACGATGCGGGGACGATGCTGGTGATGGAGCGATCGTTCTCGGTAGGGGGTGTTCTCGGCGGCGGCACCGGCAACGTCGTCGTGATCAACGAGGTCTCGACGCGAGGGGCGACCGACGTGTTGGGCATCGACGCCCTGTTCGAGGGTGGTTCTCCGATCCCCTTCACGCCGGTGTCACAGCGCGAGGTCTTCGCCTTCGACGATCTGGGCATCCCGATCGACAACATCGAGGGCATGACCTTCGGTCCCTCCCTGCCCGACGGGCGGCACACGCTGGTGATCGTGAGCGACAACAACTTCAGCCCAGGTCAGTTCACCCAGTTCATCGTGCTGGCCGTCGATATCGAACCGGTGGGATAGACGGCCGCTGGGAACCACGGTCGACGGGTGAAAGTGGGGGGGTGAGCTTCGTCGCCCATCAGCTGTGCCTACCCGGGCTCGCCGACTCAGGGTGGCCATCGCTCGCCGTCCTCAGCGGTCGGTCTTCAGTCTTCAGGTGGGGGGACCGAATCCCCTACTCGCCGACCAGCTTCCACGCCGTCGGCAGCAACGCCCCGGCCAGGACCGCCTTGAGGAGGTCGCCGACCACGAACGGCACCATCCCCAGCTCGAGGGCCTCGGTGACCGAGACCCCCAGGTCGTAGGCCAGCCAGGCCACCCCGAAGGTGTAGATGATCACGCTCCCGGCCAGGAACGCCGGGACGGCGGTGGCGATGCGGCGGTCCTGGCGGCGCTCGGCCAGGTAGCCGACGAACCAGGAGGCCACCACGAAGCCGACCAGGTAGCCGCCGGTCGGACCGCCCAGCACCTCCCAGCCCGAGGCGCCGTCGGCGTAGAAGGGCAGGCCCATGCCTCCCAACAGCACGTACAACCCCATCGAGGCGGCGCCGGCGGTGCTGCCGATGACCGCTCCCGAGAGCAGGACGGCGATGGTCTGCCCGGTGATGGGCACCGGGGTGAAGGGAAGCGGTATGGCGATCTGGGCGGCGCCGGCGGTCAGCAGCGCGAAGCCGATCACCAGGCCGATGGTGACCGTCCGGCTGCGGGGCAGCACCCGGGCGGCCAAGACGGTGGGGGCGTAGGCCTGCACGGCGCCGCATTCTACGCTCTGTAGTCGTGATCCCGCTGGACCGATAGAGTTTGGCGTGAACGTGTCGGTACCCAGCAACCGCGTAATCGCCTCCCTGGCCGTGGCCCTGGCGCTCATGACCGTCACGTCGGCCGGGGCCGGGGCCGTCGAGTCCCCGGAACTGGCCCGCGTCATCTCGGGCTCGTCGGTGGACGAGCCCACCCTCACCCCGGCCGGGTCACGGCAGGCGGTGAACGCCGCCGTGCAATCGCTGGGTACGCCCTTGGGGACCATGCGCATTCCCGCCATCGGCGTCGACGAGACCATCCGGGCCGGGGTGGACATCTCGGTGATCAACCGGGGTCCGGCCTACTGGGTGGGCACCTCGGCGCCGGGCGGCCCGGGCAACCTGGTGCTGGCCGGGCACCGCACCACCTACTCGGCGCCCTTCCACGATCTCGACAAGCTCGCTCCCGGAGACCTCATCTACTTCTCGACGGCGTCCGGCCACGAGGTGCGCTATCGGGTGGAGGAGACGCTGTTCGTCACCCCCGACGACATCTGGATCACCTACGAGACCGGCCGGGCCATCGCCACGCTGTTCGCCTGCCATCCCAAGGGCTCGGCCCGCCAGCGGATCGTGATCCGGGCCTCGCTGCTTGGCGGCGGGTTGATCTCCTAGAGCGCCGCTAGC
>CAYFYE010000164.1:0-2722 GCA_964347285.1 uncultured Acidimicrobiia bacterium | reverse complement strand
GCCGGGCTCCCTCGACGGCACCCTGCTGGTACTCGTGAGGCTCGCGCACGTCGATGACGAGGACCTCGTCCAGTCGGGCCTCGAGCTCGGCCGGCTCGATCTCGGTGATGCGCCGTTTGGCGGCGGCGACCCGCTCCCGATACGTGGCCATGCTCTCCGCCGAATCTAGCCCCGGGCCCCCTTGCCGGTTACGTGCTGCCGCTCAGGGGGGACACTCCCCCGGGGCATACAGCACCTCCCCGAACAGCTCCTCGTTCACCGTGACGATCACTTCCTGCCCTTGGGGAGACTGCAGCCAATCGACGAAAGCCCCGGCCGCACTCGCCTGCTCACCCTCCACCACGATGGCCGAGTACGGGTTGTCGAGCCGGCCCGGCTCGCCGGCCCGGAGCCGCACCTCCACGAGCGACAGGTCCTCCTCGGCGGCCCGAAACGCACCGATCTCGGCCAGGGTGAACGCCCGGCGCTGGTCGGCCACCTGGAGGGTCGGCCCCATGCCCAGCCCGGTCTCGACGTACCACTCGGCGCCGGTCGGATCGAGGCCGGCCTCCCCCCACAGCTCCACCTCGCGGGCATGGGTACCGGAACCGTCGGCCCTGGTCACGAACGTCCATCTCTCTCCGGCCAGGCGCCGCAGTGCTTCCGCTGCGGTGAGGCCCGCCAACACCTTCGCCCGGTCGGGCGGACCCGCCAGAAGGAATCTGCTGCACAGCACCGGGCGGCGAGACGCGGCCAGGCCGTCGGCCACGAAGGCCTCTTCGGCCAGAGGAGCGTGGGTGAGCAGCAGGTCGGCTCCGCCCCTACGCCCCAGTTCCAGCACGTGCAGGGTCGATTCACCGACGACCGAGAGCTCGGTTCGGGGACGCTCCTCCTCGTACCGCTCGACGATGGCATCGAGCAGGCCGCTGTCGACCAGCGTCGTGCCGGCGGCGACCACTACTCGATCGGGGGAGGTTCCCCCGCAGGAAGCGAGTGTCACGGCCACGGCGAGGAGTGTCGAAGCCTCTTTCCTCATCCCTCCACCACGCCGACCGCGGTGGCCTTCACGGCGAGGGTCACCTCGTCACCCACAACGCTCTGCAATGCCTCGATCGATCCCGGAGTGAGCAGTGCCGCCACCCGCACCCCGCACTCGACCACCATCTCCACCAGCCGGCCCACCGGACGCACCTCGACGACCGTTCCGACCCACTTATTACGGGCCGATCCCGCGTCCGCGGCCACGCCGCCGAACACCGTGACCGTCTCTGCTCCGAACAGCGCAGTCGCCGGCGCACCGACCGGCGCCGGTCCGACTCCCCACACCACCAGTGGACCCGCCTTAAGAGCGGCCAGGGGGCCGTCGATCTGGATGACCTCGCCTCGCACTACGTTGCCGACGCCTGCTGCCGCGGCTACCCGGCTGTCTCCCGGCGCCGACAGCACCTGGTTTACGTCGCCGACCTGAAGGATTTGGCCGTCCACCACTACGGCGATGCGCTGTCCCAGCAGTGCCGCCTCGTCGCGATCGTGGGTAACGATCACGGCCGTTCGCTCACCGATGGCCGCCACGATGTGTCTCGCCATCGCCAGACGATCCTGCGCGTCGAGCGGAGCCAGCGGCTCGTCCAACAGGACGACCGGCTCGGATCGGGCCAGGGCCCGTGCCAGGGCGAGGCGCTGCCGCTCACCTCCACTCAGGGTTCGGGCGTTGCGCTCCAGCAGGTCGGCGACGCCAAACTCGGCGGCCAGGGAACGGGCCCGGTCCCGTTGCTCCTCGTCGAGACCCAGATCCAGGTTCCAGGCGGCCCGGCCCCGAAACAGCACGGGACGTTGCGGGAGGTAGGCCGAGGGCACGTTCGGCCCGCCCGGCAGCGTCCCGGCGATCAACCGCAAGAGCGTGGACTTTCCGGCCCCGTTCGGGCCGAACAGCACCAACCGCTCCCCGATCCCGACCTCGAGATGATCCACCATCAGCTCCCGGTCCCCGCCCAAGCGATGGCTGAGTCCCTCGATGGTGATCGCGCTCATCGGGCCTCCCGGACCTGGAAGTACGTCAACGCGCCGTTGATGACCAGCGCGAAGACGAGCAGCACGATGCCGAAGGCGAGGGCGGCCCCAAACCGGGCCTGCCGTGCCTCTTGCACGATCGCCGTCGTGAGCACTCGGGTCTCGCCTCTGATGTTGCCGCCGACGATGAGCACAGCTCCCACCTCGGAAACCACGCGGCCGAAGGCGGCCGCCACACCGGCGGCGACCCCCGGCCAAGCTTCCCGGGCCGCCACCCATCCTCCCCTCCAACGGGTCAGGCGCAAAGCCGTCAGCTGCTCCCGGGTATCCGGAGACAGCGCCCTTATCGAACCGGCCGTCACGCCGGCGGCAATGGGTGTCGCCAGCAGCACCTGGGCGGCCACCATGGCGGTCGGTGTGAACAGCAGTGCCCACGAGCCCAGCGGCCCCTCCCCCCACAACAGCAACAGGAGAAACAGGCCGGCCAGGACGGGGGGCAAGCCCATGCCGGTGTTGACGATCGCCAGGAGAGCCGACCGGCCCCGGAACCGGCCCAGCCCCAGAGCCACTCCGACGGGGATCCCGATCAGCACGCCGATCAGCGTTGCCAGGCCCGAGACCCACAGGGTGAGAACCACCACCCGGCGCATCTCGGGAGGGAAGGTACGCAGGAGGTCGAGGGCGTCGCCCACGACGTCGCCGAAGAACTCCATGGGCCGACGCTAGCCCTGCT
>CAYFYE010000163.1:0-2764 GCA_964347285.1 uncultured Acidimicrobiia bacterium | reverse complement strand
CGGGGGTCATGTCGGCGATGAGCTGGGAGATCGCCCGTTCGTCGGAGCTCACGGCGATACGCTCGTTGTCTCCGGGAAGGCGTTGTTGTGACCGGCCGACTGGATGCCGGTTCCGGTCCCCGAAGAGGCGACGAAGCAGTTCTCCCGGCTACTAGAGACGATCGCGGATCGGCCTGTTGGCTTTCCCCTCGAGATCACGGAGATCTTCCCTTCTGGTCGTCGCACGACGCAGCCGGCGCACGACCGGCCATCGCTTCCCCTCCACTCACTCGAGCTCCGCCCCTGCCTGGGCACGCATCGCCCCACAGGACTCGCGAACGACGAGTTCGACCGGCATGATTTCCTCGGTGGGCGCGGTCGCAACTCCGCTCACCAGGTCGTTCAACATGTGCACGGCACGCGCCCCTGTCTCTGCCACCGGCTGACGGATCGTCGTCAACGTCGGCACCGAAGTCTCCGACGCCGTCAGGCCGTCGAAACCCACGAGGGCAATGTCTTGTGGGACCTGAATGCCCTCTTCGCCCAAAGCCCGCAGTGCGCCCATCGCCATGGTGTCGGAGGCCACGAACACCGCATCGGGCCTCCCGGAGATCAGTTCGCGCATGGCTTCGTAGCCGCTTTTCTCCGAGAAGTCACCATCCACCCGGAGGCTGGGGTGGAGCGCCATCCCGCAGACGGCAAGGCCCTCCACGAAGCCGTTCAGCCGATCCAAGCCGGCCGTCGTCGAGATCGGCGCACCCAGCAGGCCGATACGCCGATAGCCCAGGTTGCACAGATGGATTGCAGCTTGCAGTGCGCCGCCTCGATTGTCGACGTCGACATAGCTGATACCCTCGACGTCTGGACGCCCCACCATGACGACCGGGATCTCGCCGACGGCCATTCGAGCTAACAGCGGGTCCGCCATCCGCGTCGCAGTGATGAGCAGTCCGTCCAGCGACCCGGAGGTGACCACCCGCGGGTACAACTCGCTCTCTTCCGCCTCGTCCTGAAACAGGAAGAGGGAGAGGGAGCGGCGGCACTGATTACTGGCTGCACTGATGCCCTGGATCAGCCGCGCGAAGTAGGGGTCTTCGAAAAGGCGGCCGACCCGGCTGGGGATCACGAGACCGATCACCCCGCTTCGTCCGGACACCAGCGATCGGGCCGCCACGTTGGGCGCAAAACCAGTCCGACGGATGACCTCCTGCACGCGCGCCCGAACCTCCGGCCTGACGCTCGGCTGGTCGTTGATCACGCGCGACACGGTCGAGCGGGAAACTCCTGCAAGGCGACCGATGTCCTCGAGCGTCAGACTCACTGCCCTATCTCCCCATCGTAAAAGGCTTTCGAGAGCGCTCCCACAACGTACCGTCCCCAGTATCTCCAGTCAACTTGCCTAGAAGCGGCGTACGTCAGTATATTCCCGGGAGCGCTCCCAGAGATCTAACAACGCTCCGACGAGTCATCCTGACCCAACCGGATCGCAGGTGACGACGACGCGAAGTCGGGACGATGATGCTCACCGAGACCGTACACATCGAGGCCGACGGCCTCGGCCAGATCGATCTCCTCGAGTACCTGGCGGAGACGTTCCCCGTGGCCGACCGGCTCATCCGAGGCGCGCTCCGGAATCGTCTCTGCAAAGGTCGTGATTCCGAGTTCCATGGTGTCGCTCTCCGGTCGCCGACGTTATCCGGGTCTTCTGGCAGCGCAAGCAGCGTCATTCATCGGTCGGGCGGGCCACGGGTGCGGCCCGATTGTCATCCACGGCCCTGAGCCTGCGGACCGGCCGCGGGGTCCGAAGCCGGGTGTCGTTGGTGTTCTGGCTCGCCCGCCGGTTTCCTTGCGGAACCGACGGCAGCCGACCACGTGTTTCGTCAGGCAGTGGCGCCCGGTTTCTCTCTGCCTAACCTGCCGCGGTCATCAGCGAATGTGAGTGCTGCCATGATCCTGCTCGACCCCGGCAACCACGACCGGCCGTACCCCGACGACCGCTCCCGCCAAGTGATGCTCGACACCATCGAGTTCTTCGAGTCGAAAGGGAAGCGGAGGGTGAAGGAGGACGACCACGCCGCTGTTTGGTACCAGGACTTCCTCGACTTCGTCCGGGACCGCCGCATCTTCGCGACCATGTGCACCCCGGCCGGCTACGGCGCCGACGATGCCCGTTGGGACACGTGGCGGATCTGCGAGTTCGGGGAGATCCTCGGGTTCTACGGCCTGCCGTACTGGTACACATGGCAGGTCACCGTTCTCGGTCTCGGCCCCATCTGGATGAGCGACAACGAGGCTGTCAAGGCCAAGGCCGCCCAGCTCCTCGAGGACGGTGCGGTGTTTGCCTTTGGCCTCTCCGAGAAGGCCCACGGCGCCGACCTCTACTCCAGCGAGATGACCCTCACCCCCGACGACGGTGGCGGCTACCGCGCCAACGGGACCAAGTACTACATCGGCAACGCCAACGCCGCCGGCATCATCTCGACCTTCGGCAAGCTCGCCGACACCGGCGAGTACTGCTTCTTCACAGTCGAGCGCGACCGGCCCGGGTTCACGTGCAAGCAGAACGTCGTGCACAGTCAGAACTACGTCGCCGAGTTCGAGCTGGCCGACTACCCGGTCGCTGGGGCCGACATCCTCGTGCGGGGCGACGCCGCTTGGGACGCCGCCCTCAACACCGTCAACATCGGCAAGTTCAACCTGGGGTGGGCCTCGATCGGCATCTGCACCCACGCCTTCTACGAGGCCATCCACCACGCCGCCCACCGTCACCTGTATGGCATGACCG
>CAYFYE010000162.1:0-2854 GCA_964347285.1 uncultured Acidimicrobiia bacterium | reverse complement strand
GCCGCGCGCACCAACTCGACCGCCGATTCGGTCGGGCCATTCCACATTGCGCTCCGCGAGAAGGAGTCCAGATCATGGCAAGCACATCCCCCAAGCACCCCCGGCGGTCTCTGTGGCGAACAACGACCGGGCCGGTGGTCCTGGCACTCACCGTGGCCCTCGTCCTGGCCGCCACCACGCCCGCCACGGCCAAGCGAGACGATCCTCCTCCCCCGGCGCAGGTCACGTTCTCGTTCGTCCACGACGAGCCTGGACTGGCGAACTGTTATTCGTGGCCCTTGGAGATGGTCAAGGAATCCTGGCGGGGGGACGGCACTTCGCTGCTCGCCTTTGCCTACGCCGGCTACGGCGACCCGGCCGACCTGGACCTGTACGCCAGATTCGAGGAGCCGCCGCCGCCGCTCACCTTCGAAATGGGCGAATGCGACTATGGCACGCGCCAAGACTCACCCGTCCCCGACTCCGGAATCGGAACGTTGCTGTGGATGGCCTTCGATCGCACCGGCGACCTGGCCGAGTTCGTCTGGCACTTCAATGCCTGTGTGGATGATGAGCCGAGAACGCATGGCAAGAAGTCCAAGGAGGGCAGTCCCCGCGTCCGCGATCGATACACACTCGCCCTCGTCGAGCTGGAAAGCCAGGAGAAGGTACAGGACGAGGTAAAGGTGACCGGCAGCTTCAAGCTGTCGAGGTACACGAATTACGAGCCCGGCGCGGGATGTTTTGGAAACGCACCACCAGAAGACCTAGGCCCGACCTGGACGGAGATCGGTTCGCAGGAGCTCAAGTTCAAGTTCCGGATAACCGACTGAGCATTCTGCGCCGGGCAGCAGGGGTCGGCAGACCGAGCCACTAGCACGTCGGCGGTTGGAGCCTCGGCCGCTGCCGGCCTGCCTATCGGATCGGGCATCGAAGAGCGCCGCCCTCATCGGCCGACCTCCTCCGTTTGCGCCACGCCACCCCTGGTCCGTGAGTAGATAGGCGGCCGAAGAGGATCGGTGGCACCGGATTATGAGTCCGCTGGGACGGCTCGCTTCGGTCGGAACGGATGAGCGTGCCCACTTGGGCCGCTCTCCAGGAAGATCGGTGCCGTCATTACCACCATCGCGGCGACCGTCCGGCTCAGCCCCTGGTATGGACCTTGATGCCCTTGCCTTTGGTCGGTAGACCCCCGTCGGGATAGGCCGACCCGCCGTAGACGGTTGCTTCCCCTCCGGTCACCGTGATCGAGAACAGGTGCTCACCGGTGCCGGCGATGCGCCCATCGGTAGCCACGACGGAGAACCGGTACCCGTCGGTTCCGTTGACCCTGGCGAAGCCGCTGAACCAGGCCGTCCCGTCGCCTATGTAGAGGTAGTCGAACCCGGTGGCGTGGAGGTTCAGTCCCTTGTGGAGCTGAAACTGCAGGTTTCCCTCCACCCCGCCGGAGGTGGTGTGCCGAACGACGAAACCGAACGTGGCCTTGCCGTGATGGCCTCCGTCCTCGGTCCAGGCGCCGGCAGGAGAGGCGACCCAACCCCCGCCCGTCACGAAAATGCCGGGATCGAAAACGACGACTTGCCCCAGAGTGGCGGTGGCCGTTCCCCCGTCGTCGTCCTCTACGGTGACAGACACGACGTAAGATCCCGGCTCGGCGTAGGCGTGGGTGGCCGACGCCGTGCCCGATCCCGCAGATTCGGTGACCGAACCGTGTGAGGACTGCCCGTCGCCCCACTCGAACAGCGCAGTGTGGGTGTCCTCGACCCCGGCGTCGCTGAAGTCGGCGGTGACGGTGAGGGCGGCGTCCACGGGCGCCGTCTCCACCACATCGCTCGTAGCAGTGATCACCGGGGACACGTTGTGCACCGTCACCTCGAACGTGTCGGAAACGGCCGCCGACGCGTCGAAGGTCGACCCATTGGACGCGGTGACGGTAACGGCAAAGCTGTTCGGTCCTTCCGCCAACAGCTGCGACCACGTCCAGGCGCCGTCACCATCGTCGAACCCGTCGCACGGCCCGGCACAGGTCAGGGTGAGGGCGTCACCGTCGGGATCGGTGATGGCGCCGGAGGTGGCGCCCACCTCACCCTCGTTGACCACGATGTCGGGAGCGGCGGTTACCTCGGGCGGAGAATCGAGCCTCTCGAACGTGATTCCGGAGGCACCCATCCTCGCCAACGAAAAGTTGTAGAGAGAGAACCGCCCGTCGGGAAAGTCCCCGGAGACGTCGAGCTGGAGGGTGTCGTCGACCCACACCCGCAGCCGCTGGGTGGTGTACTCGATTACGAAGTCGTACGTGCTGGCGCCGCTCCATCCCACGTCGCCGAGACTTGCTCCGCGCGCCAGCTCGGTGACTCTTCCGGAAGTCTCGGCCTGGTCGGTGTGACCCCACAGCTCGTCGAAGTTGGGAATTCCGTTGACGCGAGAAACGGCCAGCCCGGCGGAGCCAACCACCGGCCCCTCCCCGCTGAACCAGTTGATGGACTGGTCGGCCTTCTTCCAATCGACAATCACGTAGTCGGCGCTGGCATCACCGATGTCGTCGGGTTCGAATCCGACGGCGAAGCCGAAGAAGTCGTCGTCGATGGTCGGCGTGTCGAAGGTGGCGGAAATGCGCTTGCCCGCTGCGCTTTGCGGCGAGACGAAGAAGGTCGGAGCGCCGTTCCACGTCTGGGCGACGGCGGTGCCGAGTTCGTCTACGACCCAGATTCCCGGCTCGGTGACCGCGCTCCCGTCACCGGGAAACGAGGCGTCGGTCCACGAGGTGAGATCGGCCGGCGTCGCGCCCGTTGCTCCCACCGCGGCCAGATTCGCGACGACCAGGGCGAGAGCAAGGGCGACTATGGGGCGTAGCAGGCTAGACACTTTGTGTAGT
>CAYFYE010000161.1:0-2873 GCA_964347285.1 uncultured Acidimicrobiia bacterium | reverse complement strand
TTCCCAGTCGATGCCTTGGCGGGTGATGCGATAGGGGTTGAAGCCATCCGGCGTGGACGCGTTGACGAAGACGGATATCACCCCAGGCAGGTACTCGGGGAAGCTCATGCACAACGCCTCCCAATTCTGGAAGATGTCGCGCCAGTTGCCTTCGTAGTAGACGAGGGGCTGGCCGTCGGCGTCGCGCACACGGATCGAGAAGGTGTTCCAGGGTCGGCTCGGGTCGCCGTGGCGGCGGGAGAAGCTGAATGGCAGGTATTCGAGGCCGAGCCGCATGAGGGGCGCGTCGCCGTTGCGGCTGATCTCTTCGAGGAGTGCCTTCCTGTCGATCGCCTGCGGTAGCGACTCGAACCAGGTGCGGTGGCGGTCCGCTACCTTGCGGTTCCGCTCGAGCACGAACCTGGCGAAGTCGTAGGTTGTTATCTCATACCCGGAAAGCGGGATGCCGCCCCGCATCACGTTGTAGGTGACGTTGGCGAAGTGGTGGGCGGTGGCGACGCGATCGCCGGTCCGTTGGAGCGCGTCGGCAGGCGCCATGATCTCGCCGAGCGACCGTGTCGCCTCGCGAAGGGAGACCGTGACGGTGGCCGCCAGATCGGCCTCGGAGTTGAGCAGCCTGCGCAGGTCGGCGACGGCGATCTGATCCTGGGCAACGTCGGACACGATGTGCCATGACGTCTCGTGCCCCGGGTCCAAGTCGACGCTGCCGCACAGCAAGTACGCACCGGGTCGTCCGGTGAGCAGGGAGACGTTGTTGGCGGTGCGGCCGGCCTCAAAGTCGGCCAAGGTATCCGGGCTGACGGTGACGGAAGCGCCCTCGAGGCCCACCGACCAGGCCACCGAACCCCGGAGTACCTCGGTGGGCTCGGGACGATCGGACACGCGTGATTCGAGCGAGAAGACGGCAAGACGACTGTCGGGGTCGATGATCTCGCTTCGCTTGTAGGCGTTGGTGAGGTTGCTCATGCTCTGGTAGAGCGACGGGTCGAGTCCGTAGGGAAGGAGATTCAGCAAGCCGTCCACCAGTTCGACTCGAACCGGCCGGTCGCCGTCGTTGACGAGGGTCGCCGTCCTGACGAACCCGAACCGATCGCTGCTGGCCCAGCGGTACCGGAATGCGAGCCGCAGTCGAGGGTGGACCTCCTCGAACAGGATCGAATCGCCGACCACCGACTTGTACAGGTAGCGGCGGACCGGAGGCTGGGACCCGTGCCGGAATGGATGCCACGCCTCCTCGTCTTCGCCGGTGGGAACGCGAATTGCGGTAATTGGGCCGACGGTGCCGGCGGCGGCGTGGAGACGATCGTCTGTCTCGTAGGGGAACAGGGCTCCGGAGGCATCAGTTCTTCCAGCGGTGAGGGCCCCGGTGCTCGAGACGAACATCCAGCGATCGCCGTCGCTGACGACGCTCATGAGGAACGGCGGCACATGGTCGACATCGGGCACGGCGTAGTAGCCCTCGCCATCGAGCTCGACGAGGCCCTCGCCCACCGACCGTTCGGTTGCCCTCAGACCCACCGGCGATTCCTCCTCATTCGTGAGCTGCCTTGCGTTGCCTCACCGTGACCCCCGGTCGGCCGGCGCGTCGGCCACAGAGAGATCGAGTCCGTACCCGGCTGGATAGAGAGGGGTTGCACCCGGATCCTCGAGGGCACCAGACGAACGGGGCCAGGGCTGCGGTGTCCGCGCCTCGAATCGATGAAGCCCGGCCAGCAGCCCACCCAGGGCGGCGCCTTCGGTCCCGGGGAGCCAGGCGGCCACGACGGCGTCGGCCTGGTCGATGAGATCCGGGATCACCAGCGGCCGGCCCGAGTAGACCACGAGAACCAGCACGTCGGCGCGGTGTCGCATCCTGGCGAACGCGGCACGGTCTTCGTCGCTGGCAGCCGGTGTGGCGCAATCGCCCGGCCCTTCGGCGTAAGGCGGCTCGGCTATGCACACGATGCCGACGTCGCTGCGATCCGGGCCGGAGAACTGCCCCGAGGGGTCGTAGTCGACGTGAGAACGGGTGGCGGCGCGCAGCCCGTCGAGCAGGGTAGTGCCCGGCGTGGTCGGCCCCGTGCCGCCCTGCCAGCCCACGGTCCAACCTCCGCACTGGAGCCCGATGTCGTTTGCGGAGGTACCCGCCACCTCGATCGATCGGACGTTATGTGGAAGGGGAAGCACTCCGTCGTTCTTCAAGAGGACCGCGCTGCGCCGCACCGCCTCGGCCGCGAGGGCGCGATGCTCGGCCGAGCCGACGACGCTGAGGGGCGGGGCCTCGTGCTCGGGATCGGCGAGACCGGCTGCGAATTTCGCTCTGAGGATCCTGCACACTGCGTCGTCGATCCGCTGCATGGAGATACGTCCCGTCGACGTGGCTCGGTTCATGAGGTCGAGGAAGCGGCGGAAGTCGTGGGGCACCATCACCATGTCGACGCCGGCGTTGATGGCCCTGACGACGCTCGTCTCGTAGCTGGAGGCGATCTGGTCGACGCCCATCCAATCCGACACCACGAATCCCCGAAAGTTGAGTTCCCTCTTCAACACGTCCGTGAGCAGGCCACGGTGGGCATGGAGCTTCACGCCGTTCCACGAGCTGTAGGACGCCATCACGGTCATGAGACCCGCCTCGATGGCGGCGACATACGGACGGAGATGTACGGAGCGGAGCTCGGCCTCAGAGATCCGAGCGTCGCCTTGGTCGATCCGCCAGTTCTCACCCCAGCCGTCCCACCAGTGGACCCAGTCGAGACGGGGCGCCGTGCCCCACGACGTGGCCCCGTCGCCGACGAAGTGCTTGGCGCAGGCGAGGACTGCCGGCCGACCTCCTCGGGATCCCTGAAGGCCGAGCACCAGGGCGGCACCGAGCGCAGAGGTCAGTTCCGGATCCC
>CAYFYE010000160.1:0-2964 GCA_964347285.1 uncultured Acidimicrobiia bacterium | reverse complement strand
GCCACGGCCGAGATGGGCAAGTACGCCGCCAACGCCTTTTTGGCCACCAAGATCAGCTTCATCAACGAAATCGCCGCAATCTGTGAACGGGTCGGGGCCGACGTTCGGGGTGTGGCCGACATCATCGGTGTCGATCATCGCATCGGGCGCCATTTCCTAGGAGCGGGCGTGGGCTGGGGTGGATCCTGCTTCCCCAAGGATTTGGCCGCCCTGGTGGCGACCTCCGACTCCAACGGTCACCGCCCCGAGCTCCTGGAGGCGGTCCGTTCCGTCAACCAGAGGCAGCGCCAGGCCGTCGTCGAGAAGCTCGAGCGGCATCTCGGCGACCTCGAAGGGTGCCGTGTGGCCCTCCTCGGGCTGGCCTTCAAACCGGGAACCGACGACCTGCGCGACGCACCCTCGCTGGACATCGCCGCCGGCCTCGTCGAGCGGGGTGCCGCGGTTATCGCTCACGACCCGGCGGTGACGTCAGTCTCTACCGATGCCGACTGCACGATCGCCGCCAACCCCTACGACGCAGCGCGCAATGCCGACGCCGTCGTCCTCATCACGGACTGGCCGGAGTACGGCGCCCTCGACCTCGTCAAGCTCGGTAATGTCATGGCCGGCGAACTGCTCATCGACGGCCGCAACTTCATCGAGCCCGAGGAGGCCCGGGCGGCCGGCCTTCGCTACGAGGGCTTCGGACGCCGCCCCACGCCGTGACCACCCCGGTCGCATAGGGCTGCAGCGCCGCCCGAGTCGGTGCCCACGGCTTCCGGAGCCGCCTCGATCCGGCGCCGACGGCGCAGTCGCAACCCGATGGACCGTTGGCGAAAAGCTCCCGGTGACCCCCTGGAGTCTCCCGGTCCTCAGCCGACCCAGGCGGCAAGAAGCGGGCACCCAAAGGTGCCCGCCCTCGCGCCGAGGAATCGGTCCCTACATGTTCGTGAGGGAGAGAATGTTCCCTTCGCTGTCCTTGAACCAGCAGGCCTTGCTGCCGTCGGAGGTGGTGAACACCCCGTCTACGGTCCGAAAGTCCTCGCCGAAGTCGTACTCCTCGAAGGTGACCCCCCTGCTTCGCAGCATCGAGGCAGCGGCATCGAAGTCGTCGACCTCGAACCCGGCCGCAGTGGCCTGGTTGGTGCCGGCGAACTGCGACGGGTAGAGCAGGAAGCGGGTGCCCCCCGACTCGTACCAGGCGCCGTCCTCGCTCTCCTCGACCGGCTTGAGGTCGAGCTTCTCCTGGTACCACGCCTTGGCCCGGGCTATATCGGAAGCGGGCAGGGTGACACGCAGCGGAGCGTCCATCTGAATCCCCCTTTCTGGGATGCGTACCGGCCCGAGCGTACTCGCGTCCACGACCTAGTGTCGGGGAAGGGCCCCGCAAAATGGAGCCCTCCGGTCCGACTCCATCCTACGCCCGCCCCGGCACGCATCGGCGCACGCTGTGTAGAGTCGTCCGGGACCACTGTCGACCGGAAAGGGGGTCCAATGGGAGCCGCCGAGAACAAGGCGACCCTGCTCAAGATGTACGAAGGCTTCAGCACGGGAAACGTCGACGTCGTCGACGAGTGCTGCGCCGAGGGCTTCGTCGATCACGATCCCGACCCGGGGATGGGGTCGACGGCCGAGGACGTCAAGAAGACCGTGGCCAAGTACTACGAGGCGATGCCCGACATGAAGATGCACGTCGAGGATCTCATCGCCGAGGGCAACCAGCTGGTGTCGCGGGTCAAGGTCACCGGCACCTACACGGGAGCGCTGCCCGGCATGCCGCCGCCGCAGGGCCAATCGATCGCCCTGCAGGGAATCGAGATCGCCACCTTCAACGACGCAGGCAAGATCACCGAGCGGCGGGGCGTCTTCGACATGAGCAGCTTCATGATGCAGATCGGCGCCATGGAGCCTCCAGAGGGCTAGCCGGTCCCAAAGACAACGACGGGCGGCGGGTCCTGCGGCACCAGGACCGCCGCCCCCTCCACCTCCCCCGCCTCGAGGTGGGCCAGGGCGGTGTTGGCCTCGGCCAGGGGGTAGGGGTCGGCGACCGTGGTGACCGGGATCTGGGCGGCCAGGGTCAAGAACTCCCGGGCGTCGGCGCGGGTGAAGTTGGCGACGCTGCGGAGCTGGCGCTCCTCCCAGAGCAGCGCGTAGGGGAACTCCGGGATGCGGTCGAGATGGATGGCATTGATGGCCACGACCCCACCCCGGTCGAGGGCCCCTAGAGCGGCTACGACCACCTCGCCCACCGGAGCAAAGGTGACGGCGGCATCGAGGGGCACCGGAGGCGAGTCGTCGTAGCCGCCGGCCCACACCGCCCCCATTCCCAGGGCCCGTTCCCGCTCGGCTTCCGAGCGGGTGGCCACGTACACCTCGCACCCCCAGTGAACCGCCACCTGGATGGCCAGCAGCGCCGAGGCCCCGAAGCCGTACAGTCCCAGACGGCCGCCCGGCTCGATGGTGGACACCTTCAACGAGCGATAGCCGATCACCCCCCCGCACAGCAAGGGCGCCAGGTCGAGATCGGCGGCACCCGGCGGTAGCGGGAGGGCGAAGTCGGCCCGGACCGCCATCTGCTCGGCGTAGCCGCCGTCCCGGTCCCACCCGGTGAACAGTGCTTCCCGGCACAGGTTCTCCCGGCCCGAGGTGCAGAATTCACAGGCTCCGCAGGCTCCGCCCAGCCAGCCGACCCCGGCCCGGTCCCCCACAGCCCATGCCTCGACCCCCTCGCCCACCGCTGCCACCTGGCCCACTGCCTGGTGGCCGGGGGTGATGGGCAGCGTCCGGGCGCCGAGATCGCCTTCGGTGATCTGGAGGTCGGTGCGGCACACCCCGCAGGCGCCCACCTCCAGCACGATCTCTCCCGGCGCCGGCTCCGGACCGGGGCGCTCCTCGAGCTGCAGGGGCCGCTCCCCGATCGGCGCCGGACGGTGCAGTACCTGGGCGTGCACGCGGTCTCCTTCCCTGCCTCCGACGTTAGATGGC
>CAYFYE010000159.1:0-2980 GCA_964347285.1 uncultured Acidimicrobiia bacterium | reverse complement strand
CCAACAACAGATGGTTGAGATTCTCGCCCCGGGTGGTGCCTTCGAAAGGGCCTGGAACGAGGGCGACGGCGAGGCTGTCGCAGCGTATTTCTTGAGGACCGGGCGGCATGTGACCGCCGGCGGAACCGAATACCGGGCCGACGATGACCTGGCCGACCATGTCGAGTGGCTCCACAATGAGCAGGACTTCACGACCCAGGGGGCCCGATGATGGTGTGGCGCAACTACATCTTCTTGGTCTCCTCCTTCACCGCAAGTGCACACGCAAGCGGACAACCGTTCGAAGGTGCGTCTCTCTTCGAGTTCACCCCGAGTGGTGATCCGCTCCTCATCGTGCGCCACATCACGTACGGCTAGGGCCGAGTCTGGGACGCCGATCGTGGAGGGCCCGGACGGATTCGAGGGCATCAGCGGCCGGGTCGACTTCAAGGACGACGTGCCTGGAGACGCTTGGTCACTAAGAGGGAGAGTGCCCCCTGTCGAGTCTCTCCATCGGCTCCGCCGCCGGGTGCCGGGCCACCACTTCGTCGGGCACGTAGGCGTGGATTCGCGTGATCTCACCCGATCGAGCGAAGACCCTGGCACTGGTTTGGCGGTCGAGATGCAGGCCGGACTGCGATTTCGTCGTGCCGTCGGCGAAGAGCACCTCGACCCTGGCATCGCTTCGTGCCACCGAGACGACGATCGGCACTTGGCACAGGGTCATGCCCAAGGAGCCCTCGGGGAGCTGAATCACCGACGGTGCGGGGGCGAGGTCGTATACCAACCATGATTCCGTTTCTGCGAGCAGCTCGTGACGGCGAAGAAATAGCGGGTCGAATCGGATCTCCCCGCTCTCAACACGCACACCGACCTCGAGAGGTCGCGTGAGCAGTTCCTCCTTGACCAGTCCTGTCATGCCGGGCTGCTGGGCGCCGGCATGGGCGGGTGTGTGCGAGTAGGGATCGATTGGGATGGCGCCGAACTCCTCGGCAGTCTTGTTGAAGCCCAGTCCCGATCGAATCCGCCAGTAGGCGTCGACGAGGCGCTCCACCGTCGCGGGCGATGCGCCGCCGGATGCCGCGGCGACTGCCGACTCCTGTACCGCGACGAGCAGCTTGGCGACCATGTGCCAATAGATGGAGCCGATTCCCTCATAGCCGTACATCGATCCGGAGCGGCCCGTATAGGCATGGTGGCGGAAGACCTTCTCGTAGGTCTCCAGCGTCGCGTCGCGGTGTCGTGGCACCAGGCTGCTCCATTGCGCATCAACGGCGAGGCGATCGAGCGCCGCTTCGAGATCGTCCCGGTTGGCGAAGGCGGTATTGAACCGGAATCGGCGGTCTGCGTCGATGGCGACCACCGAGCGGTCACCGGCTTCGTGTAGCGCCGCGAGGAGCGGGTTGCCCTCAACGGCTTCCGCCGGCACGACGTTCTTGTCGAGGAACGATGGAAGGTGCCGGACCGGGTACAGCAGGAAGCTCCGTTGGTCGGGGCGATACATCGCGCTGGCCAGCAGGGCATCGACCACATCGGCCTGTTCTTCTGGGGACAGCACGCCCGAGCTGAGGACGGCGACCTGGCCTTCGAGCATTTCGTGCAGGCGCTCCACGGAAGCCGCCGACCCGTCGGGGGCAAAGCGGATCAGGTTGTAGGAGTGGTAGAGGCCGTCGGCGCGGCGGCTGCTGCGGATCGTCTCGTCGAGATGCTCGATTGCGATATCGCACAGCTCGGCGATTTCGTCCGGGGCGACCGGAGTGAATCCCGAGAAACCGGAGGCGTAGACGCGGGCCCGGTATTCGGAGAAAGCGCGTCCGAGCTCGTCCATGACATCCTTGCGGCCCCGGTCGGTGACATCGGCGGCTCGCTGGTGAGACTTGCGAAGCGCGCCGGTGACGGCCGAGGTCCAATCGGCGATCTCCTTCGACATGGCCACGTCTGCCAGCTGTGTCGCACGGATCAGCGATCTGAGGTGGTGGAGGTATCGACGGAGGTGATACAGGGTCACCATCGACAACCCGAAGCCGACGAGGGCGTTGTTGGCGTCGTTCCACTCCGGTCGTTGCGTGTTCATCCAGATGCCCCCGCCGGGGACGAAGTTGGAAAGTTTCGTCAGGGCGGGCACCAGCAGCTTCTCGACGAGAGTGACCTGGTACACCTCTCCATCGTCGCCCCACAGCAATTTCCCGTCGCTGCCCGCCTCACGGACTCGGGTGACCGACCGCGACGCCGCCGACGCGGTTAGGCCGCCGGGTTGCCTCCGCCCCTCATCAGGTGCTCGGCACCCGAAGGCCCTGGACTCCACAGGAAGCCCGGCTTCGTCCCGGCGGCCCCCGATCTGTGGCCGGCGGTTGTGGGTTGGGCGCCGCGGAGCGCGCTCTGCGCTGCGAGCGCGCTCGGATGCCCAACCTCGTGACGAGGTTCGGGCGGGAAACCGGCTGTACAGCTGTGGGCTAGGCGGCGCCGATCTGGCGGAGGAACGTCAGCATGTCGAAGTACTGACGCCATTCCTTGAGCCGGTCGCCCTCGTACTCGAGCACGATGGCTGCCGGCGTCGTCTGAGATTTGCCCGACGCAGGGATCTCGCCCTCCGGCGTCGCCAGTGGACCGGTGTGCGTCCCGGTCCAGGTCACCTCTTGAACCACTTGGTTTCCGCTCTCGAAGACGTTGGTGACCGTGCCGGTGACGTCGGGCATGGCCGTCCGCCACCCCTTCATGGCATCGATCAACTCATCGCCGCTCAGGCTCCGCTGTGTTCCCAGCTCGTGGTAGGTGGCATTACCCACCAGATTTCGAAAGCTGTCCCAGTCGGCGTTGTTGAACGCCTCCAGCAGGCTGTTGGCGTGCCCCTTGAGATCTGCCATCTGATACCTCCCCTCGTGGCAGTTGGAGACAGTCAAGCACACCTGCGGAGCGGGTGCTCGTCTGGTTGGGCGAAATCCGAGTTCGAGAGCTGGCGACGGAACACCCATCCGCTCTGTGCAAATCGACCCGTGTCGCG
>CAYFYE010000158.1:0-2993 GCA_964347285.1 uncultured Acidimicrobiia bacterium | reverse complement strand
CACCACCGGCCCCCACGACTCGCGCCCCCGATGGTCGCCCGATGGATCACGCCTCGCTTTTCTGCGCGGTCCCACCCGAGAGCAACAGGTCGTGTGCGTGGTGTCCGCCGAGGGCGGCGATGCCGCCGTCGTGGCCGAGTTCGGGCTGGGGGCCAGAGAGGCGGAGTGGTCGCCCGACGGGTTGGGCCTGGCCGTGGTGGCGATGGACTGGACCGAGGAGTTCCAGGGCCTCGACGACGAAGGTCGTGCCCGGAAGCCGGCCCGTTGGAGCCGGACCGACTGGCGCTTCGACAACGAGGGCTTCCGGCATGACCGGCGCTCTCACGTCTACGTCGTAGAGACGTCCGGCGGCCGCACCCGGCTGCTGACGGGCGGGGACTTCAGGGAGAACGCCGTGGCATGGCGTCCCGACGGCGAGGCCATTGCGTTCTTGAGCGCCCGCCACGAGCGCCGCGGCCTGGACGCCGGTGTTCAGCCCTGGGAGCTGTCCGCCGGAGGCGGACCCCCTCGGGCGCTGGCCGGCGTCGGTCTGTGGGACTGGGTGGGCTACCGGCCGGACGGCACCGTGTATCTCGTCGGAACGACCGACCCCTGGGACTGGCCGGGGGTGAATGCGGTGTTTCGCCGTGATGCGGAGGGCGTACTCGTCGACCTCACCGGCCGTTTGGACCGCAGCCCGCTCCCGTCCTCCCCCCCGATCGCCCCGCCCGGGCCCCAGTGGCTTGAAAGCGGTTTCAACACGGTCCTGGAGGACGCCGGGCGCCTCGGGGTGATCCGGGTCGACGACGGGGGATCCGTCGAGACCGTCCTGGAGGGAGATCGGGTGATCTCCGGCCTCAGTGCCCGATCCGACGGGACCGCTCTCGCCTTCGTGGCGTCGACCCCCACGGATCCCGGCGAGCTGTACTGGTGGGAAGGGGGGGAGGAGCGCCGGCTCACGTCTCTCAACGAGGAGTTCCGCGCCACGGTGCCGCTGGTTTCCCCCGAGCCGTTCACGGTCGCCGCCGATGGCGGGGACGTCCAGGCCTGGGCCTATCTGCCCGAAGGAGGAGACCGGCTGCCGCTGCTCCTGAACATCCATGGAGGCCCCGCCGCCCAATACGGGTACGCGTTCTTCGACGAGTTTCAGGTGTACGCCGGGGCCGGCTTCGGCGTGGTGGCCTGCAACCCGCGCGGTTCCAGCGGCCGGGGCCGGGACTTCTCCCGGGCCGTTGTCGGCCGCTGGATGGATGAAGAGCCTCCCGACCTCGCCGACCTCCGGGCCTGCGTCGACGCGGCCTTGGAGCGGTTTCCCCGCCTCGACCCGGAGCGCATCGGGGTGATGGGCGGGTCGTACGGGGGGTATGCAACGGCTCGCCTGCTGGCCCTCGACGATCGGTTTCGCTCGGGCATCGTCGAGCGGGCCCTCACCGCCTTCCCCTCTTTCGTCGGGACGTCTGACATCGGTCCCTACTTCGGGGCGATGTATCTGGGCACCCAGATTCCCGAAGGCTTCGAGGACTTCTGGAAGGCGAGCCCGATGGCGGCGGCCCACCGGATCTCCGCTCCCACCCTGGTCATTCACTCCGAACACGACTGGCGCACCCCGATCGAGCAGGGCGAGCAGCTGTTCACGTTGCTCGCCCTGCAGGGAGTGACTACGGAGATGGTGCGCTTTCCCGACGAGGGCCACGAGATGAGTCGATCGGGATCGCCCCGCCACCGTCTGGAGCGTTTCGAGATCGTGTTGGAGTGGCACCGCCGCCATCTTGCCTAGAGGGCGGGTAGCAACTCCTCGGCGAGGCGATCCATCACCTCGGCCTGCTGGGAGAACGGCATGCCGGGGAAATAAGAGCGGGCGGTGAAGTGGAAGTCGATCCCGGCGTCCTCACGCAACGCGTGTACCTGTTCGGCGATCTCGTCGCCGGGGCCCAGCAGGATGATCCGGCGCAGCTTCTCCTCGGTGGCGGGGTCGGGCGGCGGGGCAGTGGGAAGCGGACCGGTACGGGTGGCCGAAGGTCCCATGTCCGAGTACTTCCAGCGGGTGGCCCACAGGTGGTCACGGACCTCCTTCCAGCCCGCGTCCGGATCGTCACAGGGGTAGGCGAATGCGTAGTAGTGCCACTCGAACGAGGCCGGAGCGCGGCCCGCTTCGGCCAGCGCCTCGCCGATCACTGCCGCCTGGTGCGACAGGCGGTCGGGAGGGGCATTGGAGAAGAAGCCGTCGGCGAGCCTTCCGGCCCGGCGCAAGGCGGCATCGGCGTTGCCACCGATCAAGATGGGGATTTGGCTCTCGGGCGTCGGCCGCACCGCGACCGGGGGGAGGCGATAGAGAGAGCCGTCGTGGCGGATCGGCTCTCCCGACCATGCCTGACGGAGGACCGGGATTATCTCGTTCATGGCCCGCCCTCGCACCGAGGGGTCGGCCCCGAATGCTTCGAACTCGATATCGGACCAGCCCAGGCCCAGGCCGAGGAGCAGTCGGCCGCCGCTGATGAGCTGAACGGTGGCGGCGTCCTCGGCCAGCCGGAGGGGGTGGTGGAGCGGAGCCAGCAGCACGCCGGTCCCGATCTTGATCCTGGTGGTGCGGGCCGCCATCGCCGCGCTCATGGTCAGCAGTGACGGCATGTAGCCGTCGTCGACGAAGTGGTGCTCGGTGGTCCACACCCACTCGAAACCGAGGCGCTCGGCTCGCTCGGTGAGGGTCAGGGCCTCCCGGTAGAGATCGGTCCACGTGCGGGAGTCGCCCGGTGAGCGGTGGCAACTGATGAGTCCGTATCCGAGGGACACGGGCGCTAGACGGCGAGGTGGTTGCGGGCCGGCTCGACGTTGTCGACGGCGAGGGCGAACTCGAGGCCCTCGGCCGAGGAGCGGAGCAGGTACATGGCGTCGATGTTGACTCCGGCGTCGGCCAGGCGTCGGGTCATGGCGGCGAGGGCATCTGGGGTGTGGGGAAGGCGGGTGGTGAGGATGTCGCGCTCCTCCCACTCCAGACCGTCGCGCCCGAGGATCTT
>CAYFYE010000157.1:0-3097 GCA_964347285.1 uncultured Acidimicrobiia bacterium | reverse complement strand
GAGGGGCATCCCGGCGGCGGCTAGGATCGGGAAGTAGGAGGGCGAGGGCATGTGGATGTCGGCGTGCCCCTCCCCGCCCTCGGGGGCCGCCGGCTCCCCGTTCGACCCGCCGGCCACAACCGGAGTGGCGTGCCCGGTCTCATCCTCCGTGTACTTCCGGTGCCAGAAGTCATCGCGGGCGCGGACGTGGGGGATCTCGGCGAAGTTGTAGTGGGGCGGGGGGGAGGGGATCGTCCACTCCAGCGTCCGCCCGTCCCACGGGTCCGCCTCCGCCCGCGCGCCGCGGGCCACGGTGCGCACCACGTTGGCCATGAAGACCAGGATCGAGGCGGCGATGATGAACGCCCCCACGGTCGAGACCATGTTCCAAAGGTCGAACCCCAGTCCCTCGGAGTAGGTGTAGATGCGCCGCGGCATCCCCTCCAGGCCGAGGATGTGCATCGGGCCGAAGGCGAGGTTGAACCCGATGAGCATGAGCCAGAAATGGAGCTTGCCCTGGCGCTCGTCGAGCAGCCGCCCGGTGACCTTCGGGAACCAGTAGTAGGCGCCCGAGAAGAGGCCGAAGATGGCCCCCCCGAAGAGCACGTAATGGAAGTGGGCCACCACGTAGTAGGTGTCGTGCTGCTGCGTGTCGGCCGGTGCGATGGAGTGCGTGACCCCTGAGAGGCCGCCGATGACGAACATCGCCACGAAGCCGACGGCGAAGAGCATGGGCGTCGTGAACCGCAGCGAGCCGCCCCACATCGTTCCCAACCAGTTGAAGATCTTGATGCCGGTGGGAACGGCGATGAACATGGTCGAGAGGGCGAAAGCGGAGTTCGCCACCGGGCCGAGCCCGGTGGTGAACATGTGATGGGCCCAGACGCCCCAGCCCATGAACCCGATGGCCACGCCGGCGAAGACGACCGCCGGGTAGCCGAAGAGCGGCTTCCGGGAGAAGGTGGGGAGCACCTCCGAGACGATCCCCATGGCGGGGAGGATCAGGATGTAGACCTCCGGGTGGCCGAAGACCCAGAACATGTGCTGCCAGAGCACGGGGTCTCCTCCCGCGGCGGGGTTGAAGAAGTTGGTGGCGAAGATCCGGTCGGCCCCCAGCTGGAAGAGGGCCACGGCGATGACCGGGAGGGCGAACAGCAGCAGGAACGAGACGACCAGCGTCATCCACACGAAGACCGGCATCCGGAGCATGGTCATGCCGGGGGCGCGCTCGTTCAGGATCGTCACGATGAAGTTGATCGCCGCCACGAGTGAGGCGAGCCCCAGGATCTGGAGGCCGATCGCGTAGAAGGTCATCTTGTTGCCCAGCGACTGGCTGGAGAAGGGCGCGTAGCCGAACCAGCCGCCGTCCGGCGCCCCGCCCAGGAAGAAGCTGGAGTAGATGAACAGGCCGCCGAACAGGAAGATCCAGTAGGAGAGCGCGTTGAGCCGAGGAAAGGCCACGTCGCGGGCGCCGATCTGGAGCGGGATGAGGTAGTTGAAGAACGCCGCCGAGAGGGGCATCACGACCAGGAACACCATGGTGAGGCCGTGCATGGTGAACAGCTGGTTGTAGGTATCGGCGTCGATGAGGGTTCCCTCGGGGGTGGCCAGCTGCCAGCGGATCAGCAGCGCCTCGATCCCGCCGATGATGAAGAAGGCGAACGAGGTGACGCCGTAGAGGATGCCGATCCGCTTGTGGTCGACCGTCGTGATCCACGACCAGAGGCCGGTGGTCGCCACGGGACGTCGGAAGATGGTGGTGCGCGGGAGCGGTTCCGAGATCGCCATCAGTCCCCCATACTCACTTCAGGCTCAGCAGGTAGGCGGTGAGCGCCTCGATCTGCTCGTCGGTCAGGTTGTAGTCGGGCATCACGACGCCGGGCTTCACCGAGCGCGGGTCGTCGAGCCACTTCCTCAGGTTCTCCTCGTTCATGGCGAGGAGCCCGGCCGCGAAGGTCTCTCGGCTTCCGATGTGGGCCAGGTTGGGGCCGACGGCGCCGCCCTGGTTCGGCTCGAGCCCGTGGCAGGCGAGGCAGGAGCCGGTGCCGAAGTTCTGGAAGAACTCGGCGCCCTTTGCGGCGTCGCTTCCCGGCGGGGGCTCCGCGGCGGGAGCCCGCTGCTCCTCGAGCCACCGGGCGAAGTCCTCGTCCGTCTCGGCGATCACTCGGAGACGCATGTTCGCGTGGGACAGCCCGCAGAACTCGGCGCATTGCCCCTCGTACGTGCCCGGCTCGTCGGCCTCGATGGTCAGGGTGTTGACGCGACCCGGCACCAAGTCCTGCTTGCCGCTGAGGCGGGGGACCCAGAAGCTGTGGATCACGGCGATCGCGTTCTCGCCGATCGGCTCGCCGTCCTCCGCGAACCCGGCCAGGCCCCCTGGCGTCTCCTCCGACTCGAGCGTGAGGGTCACGGGCCGGTTCACCGGAATGTGCATCTCGTTGGCCGTGACGATGCCCTCGGCCGGGTACTCGAACTCCCACCACCACTGGTGGCCGATCACTCGGATCTCCAAGGCCTCGCCCTCCGGCGGCTTGCGGGAGAGGTTGAATATGGTGCTGATGGTCGGAAAGGCGAGGCCGGCGAGGATCAGGGCCGGGATGAGCGTCCAGACCACCTCGAGCCGCGTGTTCCCGTGCACCTGCACCGGCGTCTCCTCCTCGGGGCGCCGGCGGAAGCGGAAGGCCGCGTAGATCAGGCCGCCCTCGACCAGGACGAAGACCCCCACCGCGATCCAGAAGACGATCCGGAACAGCGTGTCGACTTCTCGCGCCGGGTCGCCCGCCGGCTCGAGGGTGCTCTGGGGAAGACCGCTGGAGCAGGCCGCGAGGATGAGGCCGAGCCCGGCCACGAAGACGACCAGCCGCCATCGTTTGCGCGAATCTCTCACCGGCGCTCGGCGCATCTAATCGGATCCAAGGAGGCGCTTTCGATCGCAAGACGATAGCACGGGGTTCCCACCGCCTGAAACTGAAACCCCTAGGCCGCCTCGAGTGGGCGACGGCAGGCGGGACACCGCGCGTGAGCGCGCGACGCAACTCGCCCGCATGAGGGACACGTGACGGCGCGCACCCGGCCCCGGGCGAGGGCCGTGAGGTAGAAGGCGGCGAAGATGGTGACG
>CAYFYE010000156.1:0-3110 GCA_964347285.1 uncultured Acidimicrobiia bacterium | reverse complement strand
AACCCGCCATGGGAATCAGCAGGCGCCTGATACTGGACGGCTAATACCCCGACGTTCTCCTCGGAAGTGGATCCGCTTGACGCTGTCTACTCAGTGTCGCGTTCGGCGGTCGAGATGCCGTGGCGGATCGCGTACTTGGTGAGTGCGGCGATGCTGTGCAGATCGAGCTTCTGCATGAGGTGCTCCCGATGGGTGGCCACCGTCTTGGGACTGATCGTAAGACGGCTGGCGATGTGGCCTGTGTCATGACCCTCGGCGATCAACTGCAACACCTCCCGCTCCCGGCTCGTGAGGTGCGGCTCACGTGCCTTGTCTGCGGAGAGGTGCGAAACGTAGTCTCGAACCACCCCGCCGGCCACGGACGGGCTCAAGTAGGTCTGGCGGTTGGCGACGACCCGGACGGCCTCCACCAGTTCTACCGGGGCGGCGTCTTTGAGCACGTAGCCCGAAGCGCCGGCCTCCAGCATCTCCGACACCAGATGTTCGTCGGCGTGCACTGAGAGGCACAACACCCGAACATGGGGAAGCTCGGCCTGGATCCGGCGCGTTGCTTCGATCCCGTTCAACCCCGGCATCGACACATCCATCACCACCACTTCGGGAGCCTGCTCCCGGGCTGCGCTGATGGCGGCGTAGCCGTCTTCTGCCACCCCGATCACCGCCATATCCGATTGCTCGCCGATGATGGACCGGAGACCTTCCCGCACCGTCGGATGGTCATCGACAACCAGTACTCGAATGGTCAACGTGTTTCTCCGGCGTCGAGGAGGAGCGGTGCCGTCACGACGATCCGGGCACCCGAGCCTTGGCTCGAGTCGATCTCGACATCCCCGCCGATCCTGGCCAACCGTTCTTCGACGATCAGCAAGCCGAAGCCGGCCCGCTCGGGCGCCGTCGGCGAATGGGGCTCGAAGCCTATCCCGTCGTCGCTCACCGCGACCCGGATCCGATCCCCGACTCGGGTCACCGCCACGATCGCCGTCTCCGCATCGGCATGCTTCTTGACGTTGACCAACAGCTCGCAGGTGACCCGAAGCAGGGCCACCGCCACCTCGGGGCTCACCGGTTTCGGTTCAGAATCGGAGTCGAAGCGGCACTTTGTGCCGGACTCCTCCATCAGCCGGGTGGCGAGGTGCTCGAGCTCGGCGTCGATTCCGATCTCGGGCATCACCGGAGCCATCAACTCGAACGTGAGCGTTCGCGACGATTCGATCGCTTCACCGACGAGATCGCTCACCGCCGCGATGATCGTGCGCCTGGCCCCCTCGGTGCCGGCTCGCTCCAACTCGGCGAGCCGCAATTGCACCGCCGCCAGCGTCTGCCCCAGATCGTCGTGCAGCCCCCGGGCGATGCGGGCCCGTTCGGCGTCCTCGGCCCGCGCCAGCACCAACGCCATCGCCCGCAGGGTGGCCCGGCACTCGGTGAGTTCACTCAATACGTCACGCGTGACCAAGGCGCAACCTGCACTTCGACGTTTCCCGGCCGCGACAACCGTGGCTTCGGTGATGAGCGGAGCCGGCCATCCCGGGGACCTTACCGGGGCTCTGCCCGATTTAGCGGTATCTAAGAACTCGGGTGCCCATTCCTCATGAGGACCGCGGAGGAAGTAAGCTCCGAGCCGGTCGCAGATGTGCGGCGACAACGAAAGGGGGTATTTCCATGGATTCGCTGCGAGAGCAGGTGCGCGGCCCGATCTTCATCGACGGTGACGATGGATACGACGAGGCTCGCTCGGTCTACAACGGGATGATCGACAAGCGGCCGGCTGTGGTGATCGGAGCGCTGGACGACGCCGACGTGATCGCCGGGGTGCGCTACGCGGCCGAGAGCGGTCTCGACCTCTCCATCAGGGGCGGCGGCCACAGCGTTCCCGGTTTCGGTACGAACGACGGCGGGGTGGTCATCGACCTGAGACGCATGAAGGGCATTCGAGTCGACCCCGAAGCGAGGACGGTTCGCGCCCAGGGCGGCGTCACCTGGGGTGACCTCGACCACGCGACTCACACGTTCGGCATGCACGCGCCGGGCGGCATCATCTCGACGACGGGCATCGCCGGCTTGACCCTCGGAGGCGGAATCGGCTACCTGACCCGACGGCACGGATTGTCGGTGGACAACCTGATCTCCGCCGATGTGGTCACCGCCGAAGGCAGGCTGCTCCACGCCAACGATGGCGAGAACGCCGACCTCTTCTGGGCGATCCGGGGAGGGGGAGGCAACTTCGGAGTCGTCACCCACTTCGAGTACCGACTCCACCCGGTCGACATGATCTACGGCGGACCGATGTTCTTCGAGGTCGACTCCGCCCCAGATGTGCTGGGCCTGTACCGGGATTTCATCGCCGACGCTCCGGAGGAGTTCGGGGGCTTCTTCGGCTGGCAGATCGCTCCCCCGCTGCCCTTCATTCCCGAGGATCGACACGGCGACACGTTCTGCATCGTCGTCTCGTGCTGGACGGGCCCGCTCGACGCGGCAGAGGACGTGCTCAAACCGTTCCGCGATGTGGCCCCGGTGGTTGCCGAGCACGTCGGTCCGGCGCCGTTCCCGGCGCTGAACTCCGCCTTCGACGCCTTGCTGCCGGCGGGGCTCCAGCACTACTGGAAGGCGAACTATGCGCTCGAGATAACCGATGAAGCCATTGACGTTCATCTCGTATTCGGCCCCAAGGTGCCGACGATGCAGTCCACAATGCACCTCTATCCCATCAACGGTGCATGCCATCGGGTGGCATCCGACGCCACCGCGTTCGGGCATCGAGATGCCTCCTTCTCACCGGTCATCGCCGGGATGTGGGAGGACCCGGCGGACAACGAGGCGAACATCGCCTGGGTGCGCGGGTACGCCGCAGCACTCGCTCCGCATTCCATGGAAGGCGGGTACGTCAACTTCATGGCTGAGGACGACCAGGGACGGGTTGCGGCCAACTACGGGGCCAATTACGACCGACTCGTCGAGGTGAAGACGAAGTACGACCCGGACAACTTGTTCCACATGAACCAGAACATCGCGCCGGCATCGCAGTGAGGGCGGCTCGATCTCGGTGACGGCGCCTCGGGCCCCATCGGCACCGCGATGAGGCCTTGGCCGAAGAGCCATGAACAGAGTGGAGC
>CAYFYE010000155.1:0-3221 GCA_964347285.1 uncultured Acidimicrobiia bacterium | reverse complement strand
TGGTGCGGGCGTTCGCCAAGTGGCAGTACGAGAAAGAGCTGGGAACGTCGCTCACGGACGAGGAGTACGAGCTGCTCATCACCGAGGGCATCGAGGCGCTCGGCTGAGAGTCCGGCGGGGGCCGCCCCGATCAGAGCCCGAGGCGGTCGGCCAGAACCTGACGGTGGTAGGACGGCGAGCCGACCAGCAGCTCGGAGCTCTTGGCCCGCTTGAAGTACAGGTGAGCGTCGTGCTCCCAGGTGAAGCCGATGCCGCCGTGGATCTGGATGTTCTCTGACGCGGCGAAGAAGTAGGCCTCCGAGCAGTACGCCTTGGCCAGAGGAGCGACGATGGGCAGCTCGTCGGACCCGGCGGCCGCTGCCCAACCCGCGTAGTAGGCCGCCGAGCGAGCCGATTCGACCTGCACGAGCATGTCGGCGCACTTGTGCTTGACGGCCTGGAACGAGCCGATCGGCCTTCCGAACTGGATCCGGACCTTGGCGTATTCGACCGACATGTCGAGGCACTCTTGGGCACCGCCGACCTGCTCGGCGGCCAGCGCCACCGCCGCCAGGTCGGTGACCTTCTCCAGCGTGTCCCAGCCCGAGCCCTCGGGACCGATCATGGCCGTCGCCGGGGCCCGCACTCCGTCGAGCACCACCTCGGCCTGCTTGCGGGTCATGTCCATGGTCTCGACCCGTCGCCGGGAGACGCCCTCGGCGGCGGCGTCGATCACGAACAGGCTCACCCCCGCCTCGGTCCGGGCCGCCACCACCAGGGAGTCGGCGGTGTGACCGTCCACCACGAAGAGCTTGGTGCCGGACAGCACGAAGTCGTCGCCGTCCGGCTTGGCCACGAGCTGGATGCCCTCGGCATCCCACCGGCCCGACGACTCCAGCTGGGCCAAGGCCAAGCGATGCTCGCCTGAGGCGACCCCCGGCAGGCACTCCTTCTTCTGTTCCTCAGAGCCCCCCACCAGGAGGACGTTGGCACCCAGGATCACGCTGGAGAAGAAGGGGGAAGGGAACAGCATCCGGCCCATCTCCTCCAGGAGCACGATCAGTTCCACGTAGCTGAACCCGGCGCCGCCGTATTCCTCGGGAATGTGCATTGCCTGCCAACCCTGTTGGGCGATCTCCGACCACAGCTCGGGGTCGTAGCCGTCGTCGGTCTCCATCAGTTCCCGAACCCGCGCCAGGGGGGACTTCTCGGCCAGGAAACGGCGGGCGCCGTCGCGCAGCATCTCTTGCTCGTCGGTGAAAGCGAAGTGCATGAGCCTCCCGTGGTGGCCGCTCCAACAAGCCAAGCTAGTCCAACGCCCACTGCCCGGCGACCCACGACCGTTAGCCTGGCGGGCCGCCGAAGGGAGGCCGATGGAACTCGCCATGATGACCGAGCCCCAGCTGGGCCAGACGTACGAGGATCTGCTGGAAGCTGCTCGCTATTGCGAGGCCAACGGCCTCGGGGTCTTCGCCCGCGCCGACCACTACTTCTGGCGGAGCCCGGCCCCCCATGCCACCGACGCCTTCGCCACGCTGGCCGGGCTGGCCCGCGAGACGGACACCGTGCGGCTGTGCGTGATGGTGAGCCCGATCAGCTTCCGCCATCCCGCCGTCATCGCCAAGACCGCGGCGACCATCGACGAGATGTCGGGCGGACGGCTGATGCTGGGAGTCGGGACCGGATGGATGGAACTCGAGCACGATGCCTTCGGCCTGGAGCTGTGGCCGATGCAGGAGAGGTTCGAGCGTCTCGAGGAGGCGCTCGGCTACCTGCGGGCCGCCTTCGCCGAGGGAAGCCCGGGGTTCGAGGGCCGGCACTACTCCCTCGAACGGATCGACGTCCGACCCAAGCCCACCGGTCCCCTGCCGCTGATCGTCGGCGGAGGTGGACCCCGCCGAACGCCCCGGCTGGCGGGCCGCTTCGCCGACGAATACAACCTGTTCACGTCGCCGCCCGCCCCGGTCCGGCAGCGGGTCGAGCTGGCCCGGGAGGCGGCCGTCGAGGCCGGCCGCGACCCGAACGATATTGTCGTGACGATGATGGGCCCGCTCTTCCTCAGGGTGGACGAGGCCGCCTACCGCCGTCGCCTCCAGGCGCTGTGCGACCTGACCGGCCGGAGCCCGGAGGAGCAGGAACAGCACCTCACCGAGGCCGGGACGCCGATCGGGCCCCCCGATGAGGTCCGGGCCACGATGGCCGCCCTGGAGGAGGCCGGGGTGTCCCGCTATTACTTCCAGCAGCTGGGCCCGGTCGACTACGAGGCCTTCGACGAGGCCGTTGCGCTCCTCTCGGGCTGAGATCGCCCTACCGGTCTCAAGCGGCTCCCGATAAGCTTGCAGGCGATGCCTGAAGCCCCTCTCCTGGTCATCGACGACCTGCGAGCGGCCGCCGAAGGGAAGGAGATCCTCAAAGGCGTGTCGCTGACGATCGAACGCGGCGAGATGCACGCCCTCATGGGACCCAACGGGTCGGGAAAATCCACCCTGGCCTACGTCTTGATGGGCCACCTCGGCTACGAGGTCACCGGCGGGACCATCCATTACAAAGGCGAGGACATCTCGGAGTGGACTCCCGACGAGCGCGGGCGGGCCGGGATGTTTCTCGCCTTCCAGCATCCCCAGGAGATCCCCGGGGTCTCGGTGGCCAACTTCCTGCGGACCGCGCTCTCAAACCGCACCGGAACCGACTACACGGTGCTGGAGCTGCGGCTCCAGGTGATGGACGCCATCGCCGAGCTGGACATGGATCCGGGATTTGCCGACCGCTACCTCAATCAAGGGTTCTCGGGTGGTGAACGCAAGCGCAGTGAAGTGCTCCAGCTCCAGATCCTGAAGCCGGAGCTGGCGATCATGGACGAGACGGACTCCGGATTGGACATCGATGCCCTCCGGACCGTCGCCTTTGGGATCGAGAAGGCGGCCGACCCCGAGCGGGGTTTCCTGATCATCACCCACTACCAGCGGCTGCTCGACTACATGACACCCGACGTGATCCACGTGTTCGTGGACGGACGCATCGTGGAGACCGGCGGGCCCGACCTGGCTCACCGCATCGAGGTCGAGGGCTATGAGGCCTTCCGGGTGGGCGCCACTCCATGATGGATCTCGACCGCATCCGCAAGGACTTCCCCATCCTGGAGCGGGAGATCCACGGCCAGCCGCTCTGTTACCTGGATTCGGCGGCAACGACCCAGAAGCCGGTCCAGGTGCTCGAGGCCATGGACGAGTACTACCGCAACT
>CAYFYE010000154.1:0-3265 GCA_964347285.1 uncultured Acidimicrobiia bacterium | reverse complement strand
TCGCCATGGAAGAGGGCCTGCGCTTCGCCATTCGCGAGGGGGGGCGCACCGTCGGGGCCGGCCGGGTCACGAAGATACTGAAGTAGCAGGCAGACGACAGAAGGAACGATATGGCAAACGGACAGAAGATCCGCATCCGCCTCAAGGCATACGACCACGAGGTGGTCGACGAATCGGCGCGCAAGATCGCCGAGACCGTCGTGCGGACTCAGGCCAAGATCAAGGGCCCGATTCCTCTGCCCACCAAGGTCCACCGGTACTGCGTCATTCGTTCCCCGCACGTCGACAAGGACTCCCGGGAGCATTTCGAGATGCGTATTCACAAGCGGCTGATCGACATCCTCGATCCCACTCCCAAGACGGTGGATTCGTTGATGCGCCTCGACCTGCCTGCCGGAGTGGAGGTGGAGATCAAGCTGTGAAAGCGCTACTGGGCGAGAAGCTGGGGATGTCCCAGCTGTTTGCGGAGGACGGCGTGGTCCCTGTGACGGTGGTGCGCGCCGGCCCCTGCCGTGTCGCCCAGGTCAAGACGCCAGAGAACGACGGCTACGCCGCGGTGCAACTGGCGTTCGGAGAAGTCAAACCGAGCCGGGTCAACGGCCCGATGTCCGGTCATTTCGGAAAAGCCGGCATACCTCCAGCTCGCCATCTCGTCGAAGTCCGGGTGGACGACTCTTCCGAGTATCAGGCGGGCCAGGAGATCAACGTTGGAGACGTCTTCTCGGCGGGGATGCTGGCCGACGTGTCCGGCATCTCGAAGGGCAAGGGCTTCGCCGGAGTCATCAAGCGGCACAACTTCTCCGGACAGCTCGCCGCCCACGGCGTACATAAGGTACACCGTGCCCCGGGCTCGATCGGAGCTGCCGCGGCGCCCTCGCGGGTCTTCAGGGGCAAGAAGCTGCCCGGCCGGATGGGTGCCGAGCGACGCACCGTTCTGAATCTCGAAGTCGTTCGGGTGGATTACGAGCAAGGTTTGATCATGCTGCGGGGCGCCGTCCCCGGGCCCAAAGGGTCTGTCGTGCTGCTCCGCCATGCGGTGAAAGCCGGGATCCAGGAGCCGGCACCTCCCCCGACACCCGAGGCCGAGGAACCGGGCCCCGAAGAGGCCCACGGCGATGAGCCGCTTCCCGAAGCCGACGACGAGGCGAGTCGAGATGGCTGAGGTACGCAAGGCCAAGCTGTACGCCTCCGACGGGGCCGAACAGGGTTCGGTCGAGCTCGACGCCCACGTGTTCGGCATCGAACCCAACGTCGCGGTGATGCATCAGGTGGTCACTGCTCAGCTCGCCGCGGCCCGCTCCGGCAGCGCCAAGACCAAGAAGCGCAGCGAGGTACGCGGCGGCGGCCGCAAGCCGTGGCGGCAGAAGGGCCTGGGTCGGGCCCGGCACGGATCGATCCGCTCGCCGCAATGGCGAGGGGGTGGCACGGTGTTCGGTCCGATTCCACGGAGCTATGCCCAGCGAACCCCCAAGAAGATGAAACGGTTGGCCCTCCACAGCGCCTTGTCGACTCGTGCCGCGTCCGATCAAGTCAGAGTCATCGAGCGCTTCGACTGGGACGAGCCGAAGACCAAGCGGGCCGTGGATCTCCTCGAAGCCATCGGCGCCGGCGACAAAGCGGTGCTGGTGTTCGAGAACGGTGACGAGGTGGCTGCCCGCTCCTTCGCCAATCTGCCCCGGGTGAGGATCCTCGAGGTCGGCCGGCTCAACACCTACGACGTGCTGTGGGCCGAGACGATCGTCTTCACCCAGAGCACTCTGTCTGCCCTCTCCGGGGCCACGTACGACGTGACCGACGAGGACTTCGTAATGGAAGGGCCGGCGGGCACCCAACCTCCCTCCGGGAATGCTCGAGACGAAGAATCCGATGAAGGGGGCGAGACCGCATGAAGACCAAGGATCCCCGCGACATCATCTTCGAGCCGGTCGTCTCCGAGAAGTCGTACGACCTGATCGAAGACCACAACACCTATACGTTCCTGGTCGACCGGCGCGCCAACAAGACCGAGATCCGCGGCGCCATCGAGGAGATCTTCGGGGTGGACGTCGAGAAGGTGAACGTCCAGGTCCGCAAGGGCAAGCTCAAGCGGACCGGCTGGGTGGTCGGCCGCCGCAAGACCACGAAGCGGGCCCTCGTCAAGCTTCCGCCCGGCCACAGTATCGACGTGTTTGGGGTGTAGTGATGCCGGTGCGCAAACAGAAGCCCACATCACCTGCCCGGCGGTTCCAGACCGTGGCCGACTTCGCCGAGATCAACACCGTCCGGCCCGAGAAGGCTCTGACCAAGGGCAAGAAGCGTTCCAGCGGCCGCAACACGAAGGGGCGAATCACCTCGCGCCATCGGGGCGGGGGCCACAAACGGCGCTACCGCCAGGTGGACTTTCGACGGAGCAAGGATGATGTTCCGGCCAAGGTGGTGTCCATCGAGTACGACCCCAACCGAAATTCCCGGATCGCCCTGCTCCACTACGTCGACGGCGACAAGCGTTACATCCTCGCTCCGGTGGGAGTCGGCGTCGGCGACCTCCTCATGTCCGGCTCGGGCGCCGAGATCCGACCCGGCAACGCCCTGCCGCTGCGCAACATCCCGGCCGGAACGCTGGTCCATGCCGTCGAACTCCGTCCCGGAGGCGGCGCCAAGATGGGACGTTCCGCCGGGGCTGCAATCCAGCTCATGTCGAAGGAGGCCAGCCGGGCCCTGCTGCGACTCCCCTCGGGTGAGGTGCGGATGGTTCCGCTCGATTGTCGGGCCACAGTCGGCCAGGTGGGCAATCCGGAAGCAGAGCTCGTGAAGCTGGGCAAGGCGGGTCGGAGTCGCCACAGGGGCCGGCGCCCCCAGACGAGAGGGGTGGCGATGAATCCGGTCGATCACCCGCTGGGCGGCGGTGAAGGCAAGAGTTCGGGCGGCCGGCATCCGGTGAGCCCGTGGGGCAAGCCCGAGGGCCGGACCCGGAAGAAGAACAAGGCGAGCAACCGGATGATCGTTCGCCGCCGGACGAGGAAGCGGAGGTAGCCGGTGGGTCGCAGCTTGAAGAAGGGTCCGTTCGTGGATGAGCACTTGCTCCGCAAAGTGGAGCGGGCCAGCCGCTCCGGCGACAAGCGGGTCATCAGGACTTGGAGCCGGCGCTCGACGATCATTCCCGAAATGGTCGGTCTGACGATTGCGGTGCACGACGGGCGCAAACACGTCCCGATCTACATCACCGAGTCCATGGTCGGCCACAAGCTCGGGGAGTTCGCCCCGAACCGTACTTTTCGCTGTCACG
>CAYFYE010000153.1:0-3444 GCA_964347285.1 uncultured Acidimicrobiia bacterium | reverse complement strand
GGTCTCGGAGCAGGGCAGCCGGCTCGAGGCCCGTCCACCGCCTCGCCGCCTCGACGACATCTTGAGATCCCCCTTTGGGAACTCGATTGAGCACCAGGACGGGGGGCGGCCCGGCCCAATCGTCGACCAGGCGCGCAGCGCGTACGAGACCTGTAGCGGTCGAGTCCACAACAACCACCGCTTGATCGGCACGCTTCACGATTCCCCGGCCCGCGGGATGAGGACCGAGATCGACCACGACTACGTCGACCGATCCGAGCGAGGCCTCGACGACGTCCTCGACAAGGCTTTCCCGCAGCAGTGGCTCGCCGGGCCGGTGTGAACCGACAATCAGCCGGACGTTGCCGAAACGATGGATGGCTGCGGGAGCAAGCCACCCGTCGTTCCGTACTGCATCGGCAGCATCGGTGATGTCAGGTCGGGGTGGGCATCCAGCCCGAATTGCGAGTGACGGTCCTTCGAGATCGGCGTCGATCAACAGCACCGATCGAGAAGCGGCCATGTTCCACGACAAAGCCAGGGCAACCTCGGTGCGGCCCGGAGCTCCTCGACCTCCCGTCACCGCGACCAGGCGGCCGGACGCCTTGCCTCGTGGTCGTCCCCGCCCCGGGTGCAGGAAGCGAATCGTCTGCAGGATGTCGGACGGGGGATGGTCATCTGATATCACTTCATCCACTTCCCCGGCCTCGAGGAGATCTCTTGCCGGACGGTCGCCCGCCGGGTAGATGCCGACCACCGACAAGCCGATACGCCGCCATCCCGCCAGCACCGCAGGAGTCAGCCAACTCGTCTCGGCGCCGGCAACGACGAGGTCGATCTCTTCGCGCTGACGCTCTATGTCCGAAGGCTGGTAGGCCCGCAAGACCAGGCGCACCGCCGCCGTTTCGCGCGCCAGCGCAACTAGTGCTGCTTCCCACTCTCGTGCCGAGAGGACGGTGGCGACTCGCGGGGTCACGGCGTCTTCCGGACCATGTCCAGCTCGCCCAGTCGCCCCGCTCGAGTCAAATCCAGTGCGAGGGCATCGTCGACGGCCACCAGGACCTGCACCTGATCTCCCCCGGCCAGATATCCGTCGCCCGTCATCGCGTCGACGACATACACCCCAGCGGCCAGCAGCTCGGTGGTCCGTGGCTCACCGGTCGACCCCTGCCACGTCACGTAGATATCTACCTCGTCGCCGGCCCCAATACGACCAAGGGCGGCATGCGACTCCTCCAGGACTACCGACAGCACCGCACCGGCCTCGGCGACCTGCGGAGGCTCGAGCAGCGACGGGAGGAGAGGTTCGCCGGCCGCCAGCGGTACCACCAAGCTCCAGCCGACGAGCTCCCCGAGAGAGCCGCTTTCGACCAGCCCACGCGCGGAGGAGACGGCCCTTGTCGTGACCAGGCCCTCATCCAACGGAGTTCCGGCAGGTATGTCGTCGGCCGCCACCAGAACCTGCATGGTCGGCGCCGGGCGGGTGAGGATGAGGACCAGGAACCCGGCCGTTGCCGCCAGGGCGACGCCGAGTAGCGTCCGGCGGTTCAGTCGCGGCACGGCGAGGGCGTCGCGCAGACCGGTCAGGGCCATCAGCGGACCTCCAGTCCGCTGACGTAGCTCAGCGCCACGAATCGCTCCACGCCGGCATCGTCGAGCATCACGTGGTCAATGCCGACCGCACGCACGATCCCCCGATAGAGCTGTCCGTCGGCGCTCGACACGATCGCAAGTGCTCCGCGATCCTCGGCCTCGAGGAACACGTCACGAAGCGAGCGCCGCCGACGGGTCGCCGCGCGGGCGGCGTGTTGTTCGGCATCGAGGGTCTCGTCGAGCTGCTCCCGAAGGCGGCGGCCCAGGCGGGCCAGGTCGGGGTGGCGGAGCGGGTCGACGATGAGCGCACCTCCACGTCGGTGTAGGCGAGTGTTGATGTATCAGGTCGCCGGGACCACCGACAGAGGCGCGACGTGGAAATCTTTCGCGACCATCCAAGAAAGCGGTTGAGAGTGACAAAAGGCCGACCGGCTGCTCGCCGGTTCGTTCCCGGGACGCCAGTCGGGCGGCGCCGCTCAGCCGATCCCGAAGGAGCCCACGACCGGGATCGTGGGCCCCCTGGTGTTGCCGAACCAGAGAACGTGGTCGGCGCTCCCCGGTCCGTTGGTGGTCTTGAGGTACCACAGGCCAAAGGCGGGGCGATAGGCCACCAGGGTGTCCCGGCCGTCGCCGTCCCAGTCTCCCGCCCTGATGATGTCCCCCGGGTTGCCGAAGTGGTAGTCGCGGTCGGCGGCACCGGTGCTGAGCGTTTCCCGGTAGTACACCCGCCCCGTCGTCGGCCGGTGGAGAGCTACTTCGTCGACACCATCTCCGTCGAGATCCCCGGCGAACGGCCGGTCGCCCGGGTTGCCGAAGGTGAATACGGCGTCGGCAGCACCGATACCGGCACCGCCCGCGGCCAGCCGGTCGAAGACGAAGAACTGCTGCGTGGAGGGCCGGAACACCGACACGGTGTCACAGCCGTCGCCGTCCCAGTCGCCCGCCAGCGGTAGGTCGCCGCGGTCGCCGATGGCGAAAATCGTGTCGGCCATGCCCGAGGTGCTGGCGTCGCGCAGGAAGACTTGGCCTCGGGCCGGTCGGTAGACCCCGGGAGTATCGATGCCGTCGCAGTTCCAGTCCCCGACGAGCGGAGTGTCCCCGGGATCGCCGAAGAGCACCGTGGTGACGGCCGCGTCCGTGGCCATTGCCTGCCTGACATGCCAACCGGCAGAGCCGTCCATGAAGCCGAGGCGATCACAGGGGTGGGGGCCGACGCACGTCGGTCCGGGGTCGTATGGCAGCGACTCGGGATCGAATGCCGGCACCACTTCGCCGGCATCGTCGAGGAGCCCAGGGCAGAAGCCCCGATCGGCCATGCCGGACAGGATGATCGGCAGGGCGGCCGCCACGTTGGACGCCGGGCTGCCGTCGTGAAAGACGACGTTGGCCCCCGGCTGGAGGCGGCTCAAAGTATGGCTGGCCAGGAAGGCCGATGAGTGGCCCCGCCAGTCCTGAGGATCGACGCTCCACATGACCACCGCCATGCCCATGCCCTCGACGATGGCCCGGACCCTCGAGTCGATCGCTCCGGACGGGGGGCGCAGCAGCGGTGCCATGTCGACAGCCGCGGCGGCCGCCGAATCGACGTTGGTGAGGATCTGAAGTTCCACCTGGTAATCCGGCTGGAGCGTCAGCGTGGCGTGGCCCCAGGTGTGGTTGGCGACGAGGTGGCCTTCGGCGGCAATGCGCTGCAGGGTTCCCGGATAGCGATCGATCTTGTGACCGTTGACGAAGAAGGTGGCCTTGGCGTCCCAGGCGGCCAGCGCGTCGAGGACGGCATCGGTGCGACCGGGATAGGGCCCATCGTCGAAGGTAAAGGCCACATACCCGGAAGGGCAGGAAGAGAAGTGGTCGGCCGCGGCGGAGGCCGGC
>CAYFYE010000152.1:0-3709 GCA_964347285.1 uncultured Acidimicrobiia bacterium | reverse complement strand
GTAACGATCACTCGCATCCCCTTCTGCAGGGATTCGGCGGCATTTTCGGCAGCATCCCGCCACAGCGTGCCGGTGAAGAAGTTCGTCTCCTCCTGCCATTCGCCGTTGCGTTGATAGCGCCGGTTCACGGCGAGGCGGATCTTGGCCATGGCCACTCCAGAGGGGGTGAACCGCAGCTCGGGATCGTCGACCAGGTTTCCAATCAGTGTGACCGTGTTCGCACTCATTCTCTTCCCTATCACTCTCACTCTGCGCCTGGCGGCGCCTGCACCGCCGTTCCCGCGGGGGAACCGGCGCACTCTGTCGGGCCGACTCCGGGTCGGCCCACGTTCATTCAATCAGTCGGCTGTGACACGTTTGCTGCGTCGAGGTGCTCCAGACGGACGAACTTGTGACGAACCACCTCGTCGGCCAGCCCCAACGATCGGTCGAGGCCGGCCACCGCTTCGGGTTCGGAGGCAAAGGTGAGGACGGTGTAGTAGCCCTCGGTGAGGTGGTCGATCTCGTACGCGAAGCGACGCTTGCCCCAAAAATCGGTGTCCTTCACCTCTGCTCCTCCGCCTCGGAGCGTTTCTTCCATCTGGGAGATCCCCGCTCGCACGTCGGTCTCTGCCAGTTCGGGCCGATGGATCACCATCAGCTCATAGACACGCATGTGTCCTGTTCACCTCCTTCGGACGACCGCGCTGTACGGTCGGCCCCCGTAAGGGCAGGTAGGTCGGGGAAGGACCGGCATTGTACGCACGGCGGCGGCCGGTGTCACCCCGAGCCGGTGGTTAGTTTTCCCGCGTCAGGGTCGAGCCGATCGGCACGCCGCGCCACCGTCCCACTTCGGTCTCGACGGCCCAGCGAAAGGGGGCGCTCGCTCGGTAGGTAGGGCAGTCGGTGGAGTCGCCGCACCGCTCCATTCGCAATACTTCGAAGAGGCGGCCCCGACCGTCGAAGAAGCCGATCTCCAACGGGATGGGAACGGTGCGCATGGTGAAGACTCTTTCCATTTCCTCGTCGTAGACGAACAACATCCCGTCCAGATCCAACAAGTCGTCGACGCGGCGCAGGCCCTGAAACCGTTCCGGCTTGGTATCGGCCACCGCCACCAGCCACGCCTCACCGGCTACGGTGACCTCCTCGAACCCGAACTCGGCCACTTCGACGGGAGCGCGTAGCGCCGGCACCGGTCCCACCACGTCCCCCAGCGTCGAGGGAAGGGCAGGCACGGTCGCCGGTGTCCCCGGGGTGGCCGTGGTCGGCTCCTCGACTTCCGGCAACAGGGTTGTCGCCGTCTTCAAGGCGTCATCGCCGCAGGCGGCGACGAGCAGAACGAGGGCTACGGCTGCGCGGACTGGTGCTCCTCGGCCAGGAGGGCGGCGGCCGCATCCTCGGGCATGTGATAGGTCTCCTCCTCGGCCGGAAAGGCACCGCTCTCGACGTCGGCGAAGAACCGTTCCATCGCCTTGACGGCGTCCTCGGCCAGGGAGGCGTACCGGCGCACGAACTTGGGATCGGGCCCCTCGCCGAGACCCAGCACGTCGTGGATGACCAATACCTGGCCATCGCAGTGCGGTCCGGCGCCGATGCCGATCGTCGGCACCGAGATCTCTTCGGTGATGCGCCGGGCCACCACGTCGGGCATCCCCTCCAGAACGAGCGAGAAGATCCCGACGGCGTCGAGGGCCTTGGCGTCCGCCAGCAGCTCTCGGGCCGTCTCCAACGCCTTGCCCTGTACCCGGTAGCCGCCCATCGAGTGCACCGACTGGGGGGTGAGACCGAGGTGGCCCATCACCGGGATCTCGGCGTCGAGCACCGCCTCGATCATCGGAATCCGCTTGCGGCCACCCTCCAGCTTGACGGCGCCGGCTCCGCCTTGGCGTACCAACCGACCGGCGTTGCGCACCGCTTCCTCCCGTGACACGTGGTAGCTCATCCACGGCATATCGGCCACGATCAGGGCGGCCGGCTTGGTTCGAGCGACGGCAGCGGTGTGATGGACCATGTCGTCCACGGTGACCCCGAGCGTGTTTTCGTAGCCGAGCACGACGTTGGCCACGGAGTCACCCACAAGGATGATGTCGGCTCCGGCCTGGTCCGCGATCCGGGCGGAGGGAGCGTCGTAGGAGGTGGTCATCTTCAGCCGGGTCCCGCCCTTGCGGGCCTGCACGGCCGGTGCAGTCATCTGCTCACGCATGGTCTGAATCCTCTCTCCCCACCGCTGCGGGTTGGGGGACGTCCTCGGTGCGTGTTGATTGCCTTGCCTTCGGCCTCGCCCGCCGATCTTGGTCGGCCGTGCCTCGGGGGGTCAAGAGTACTCCGGTCGCCATGGTCGATCGCCGGTTGCGGTGAGGGATCTTTCGGCTCTGCCCCAGACAGGAAGGCATGCCGCTGGAGCGACACCCGCCAAGCTGAATCCGCGGAAAAGAGGCCGCCGAGGCCGTCCGCGAGGCGGCGGGGCCCGAGTATCTGCCAGAGGTGGGACGCATAGTTCCAAGCACGAAGGGACCGAACACTTCCGGGGGGACATCCAGACCCGATGACGGAGTCCGAGGAGCGGCCTACGCAGCAGCGCTCTCGATCCTTCGAGATCGGGTCCTCGGGACGCACCCGTACGATCTCGGCAGCCGAGATCGTACGGAGTCACCGGGTCGCATCCGTGCGCTGGAGGCGGCGGGTTTTGATCGGCCGACCGTTTGTCGACCACCGACCGTATCAGCACCGCAGGCCTCGGCCGGCCCGCTACTGGAGGCCGGCTCCCCCAAGTGGCCGGATGGGCGCGATATGGGCCCGTTCCGGGACTTTTGGCCCTGCTGGGTGGGACTTTCGGCCCTAGCAGCGAGAGTCCTTGGTCACCACTTTACGTAGTAATATTCTGCGTAGTAAGACATCGACTCTACTTCGTGGGGCGCACGAGAGAGGGTGAGGACGGTGGAGGGAACCGTCGACCCGTTCCCGGGTCAGGATGCTCCCGGGGGAGGGCGGGGCTTCCTCGCGTTCGCCGTACGGACAAAGCCGGACCTAGGCGGTCCGGCTTCAGCGCGTTTGGGGGGCGAACACATCACCTTCGGCTGCGGAACCAGGGGCTAGCAGGAAGGACGGACAGTCATGAAGAGGGCAACTCGAATTCACTCGATCCCGGTGGTAGTGACGTTGACTATTGCCTTCCTGGCCCCCATTCCTGCCACTGCTCAGGTGGCCAACCCGGTCTTCGGCGTCGATCCGCTGAACGAGTACCTCAACGGGAACGATTGGCTGCCCAACACCACCATGACCGTCACCGTCAACGCCGTGCCGGTCCCCGGTGAGCCCATCGTCACCGACGACTGGGGCAACTTTGAGGCCCGCTTCGATCCCGCCGAGTTGGACATCGCCGCCGGCAACGTGGTGGTGGTCACCGACGGCCCCACCGCCAAGGACCACACCGTCACCAACCTGGGCGTCATCTCCGTCGACCCCGATACCAACGTGGTGTCGGGCACCGCCGATCCCGGCTCCGAGGTGCGGGTCGACGTCCCCGGCAGCGATGCCGGACGCACCGTCACCGCCGACGGATCGGGCAATTGGGCCACCGACTTCGACGACCCCGGGGATTGGGGCGGCACCTTCGACATCGGGCCCGGCACCGCGGGCTACGCCGACCAGTGCGACGATGACGGGGACTGCACCTGGACCGAGTGGTGGGTGGCCAACCCCCAGTTCTACGTCAATCCCACCAACG
>CAYFYE010000151.1:0-3824 GCA_964347285.1 uncultured Acidimicrobiia bacterium | reverse complement strand
TTTTCGGAGCAGAGCATGGGTGTTGCATATGTGTAGTTGACATATATGTATAACACACATATATTCGAGGTCATGCGGGCCCAAGGCCGTTCCCAACCACGTCGCCCTCGTCGTCCGCCCCGCAACCGACGCCGAGTGGCACCCGGGGTGTGGCAGGTCAGTGCCCGGGTGGAGCGCTTCGTCGAGCCGGCGGTGTTGTTGATCCTCCGGGAAGGTTCCACTCACGGTTACGAGCTGGCCGATGCCCTCGGGGGACTGGTGGCCGCCGAGCGCGTCGACTTCGGCAACCTCTACCGCCTGTTGCGCTATCTCGAGGCCGAGGGCATCGTCACTTCTGAGTGGCAGGAAGACCTGCCGGGCCCGTCCAAGCGCACCTATGAGTTGACGGAGGAAGGCCGAAGCCTCCTCGATGGTTGGGCGGAAGCTCTGGGAACGATGGAGGAGTCGATCGCCACGTTTCTGCGGCGGTACGGAGAAAGGAAGGCACGATGAGACATCGCGGCATGTGTGGTCCCTGGAGCGGATTCCGGGGTTGGCACCGACAGTGGCTGTCGAAGGACGAGCTGCTGGAGATCCTGGAGGAATACCAGCGGGATCTCGAACAGGAGCTCGCCGATGTGGCCGAACGGATCAAGCGGATCAGGGAAGAGGAGACCGAAAAGGTCTGAGCCCGGATCGGTCGGGCACAATGGACGGAGATGCTTCGACCCGTCGTCGCCGTCGCCCTGGCCCTGGTGCTCGGCGGGTGCACGATGATGGCGAGGCCCCTCCCATGGGTGGCCGCGCCGGGAACGGGCACCGTGCCGCCGTTTGAGGCCTCCACTACGGAGATGGACATCGACCTGGCAAAGCGGATGACCCGTTCGTGGCATTCCGGCTGCCCGGTCCCGTTGAAGGACCTGGCCCACATCCGTGCCTCGCACTGGGGGTTCGACGGGAGAGTGCACGCCGGCGAACTCGTAGTGCATCGAGATCACGCCGACGACCTCGTGACCGTACTACGACGTCTCTTCGAGGCCCGGTTTCCCATCGAGCGGATGGAGCTCGTCGACGCCTACGGAGGTGACGACCGTCGCTCGATGGCGGCCAACAACACCTCGGCCTTCAACTGCCGGACCATCGCCGATCGACCGGAGGCCTGGTCTCAACACGCCTTCGGGCGCGCCATCGACATCAATCCGGTGCAGAACCCCTTCGTGCTGGCCGACGGCCGCGTTCTGCCCGAAGAGGGGAAGAACTACCTGGAGCGAGATCCCGACGTTCCCGGGCTGATCGTGGCCGGGGACGAGGTCGTGGAGGCCTTTGGTGCCGTGGGCTGGACGTGGGGAGGCGAGTGGGCCGTTCCCGACTACCAGCACTTCTCGGCGCCCGGGACATAGGCCGGGCCCATGGGGGGGCAGCCGGCTTGCCCCGTCGCTCTCCACCTTCAACAGACCCTGGTGCCCTACCCACAGGCGTGATCGCGTGTAGGGTTGTCCCAGGACCAGGAAAATGGGGTGGCAATGCCGGCTTTGAGGGTGCTGTTAGCGTTGGTTCTAATACTAGGAGTGGTCGTAGCTCCGGGCACCGCTGCCACGGCCGGCAACTCCTCATCGGTGGGCCTGGTCGACACCACCACCGGCTTTTGGTACCTACGAGACCCGAGCGGCGGCAGCACCGGCTTCTACTACGGCAATCCCGGCGACGTCCCCTTCATGGGCGATTGGGATTGCGACGGGGTGGACACCCCGGGCCTCTACCGCCGCGCCGACGGCTTCGTGTACTTGCGCAACAGCAACAGCCAGGGGGTAGCCGACGTCAGCTACTTCTTCGGGAATCCCGGCGACGTGCCAATGGCCGGTGACTTCGACGGGGACGGGTGCGATACGGTTTCGCTGTTCCGGCCCAGCGAGGGGATGGTGTACGTCGTCAACCGGCTCGGCTCCGGCAACGCCGGCCTGGGCAGCGCCGATGTCGCCTATCCGTTCGGTAGTGGCACCGGTCAGCCCGTCGCCGGCGACTTCGACGGGGACGGTTTCGACGAGGTCGGGAGCTACGACGGAATCAGCGGCGTGATGTCCTACCTCACCGGGCACGGGACGGGGACGACGGTTTCCTTCGGTTTCGGCAACCCGGGCGATCGGGTCGTGGCGGGGGACTGGACCGGAACCGGAACAGACGATGCGGCGGTGTTTCGCCCCGGAAACGCCACGTTCTACTTCGCCGGCTCGGGCGGATCGATCTCCTACGGCAACGGTGGCCTGGCTCCGGTGGCCGGCTACTTCGGTCCATTGCCGGGCACCGGCCCGGCTCCGCCCACGCTCCCGACGGCGGCGCTGGCCACCGGAAGCTCGGGGCCGGCGGTGGGGCAACTTCAGCAGCTGCTCGCCGCCAAGGCCTTCTACCGCGGCCCGATAGATGGGAACTACGGAGAGCGGACCATGCAGGCGGTGATGGCGTTCCACAAGGATCAGGGACTGCCCCGGGAGTGGAGCTGGGCCCCCGAAGACTGGGCCCGTCTGGCCCATTACGCCGGACCCGCTCTCGCCTGGTGGGCCAACGAGCCCTTCCGGGTCGAGATAAACCTCGGCAAGCAGGTCGGATACCTGGTGGAGAACCACCGGGTGACCGCCATCTTCCCGGTGGCCTCGGGCAACGGGGCTCTCTTCACAGGGCGGGGCGGCAGCCTGGCTAGAGCAGTGACGCCCCGCGGCGACTTCCGGATCCTCCGCCATATCGACGGGCTGCGGATCTCCTATCTGGGTGTGCTCTACAAGCCCTGGTACTTCAAGGGTGGATACGCCCTGCACGGCTCGCCGAATGTGCCCGCCTACCCGGCTTCCCACGGCTGTATCCGGATGCCCAACTGGGAAGCCGATTGGATGGACGGTCATCTGTTCGTCGGCATGCCGATGCACGTGTACTAGCCGCTCGGCGGGGCGGGCCCCATGCCCGATAGCATCGGCCCATGCCCCGCCCGCTGGCCTTCATCGGGGTCCCGTTCGACGGGGCCGCCACACTGGGCTGGCCCGGATCCCGCTACGCCCCCGACGAGATCCGCCGCAATCTCGGCTGGATGAAGATGCGAGTCGAGGACGGGGAGGTCTACTGGATCGATGAGGATCGGTTGGTGGCGCTCGCCGACGGGTGGCTGATCGACGCCGGCAATGCCGAAGTCGTCGCCCACGACCTCGAGGCCACGCTGGCGGCGGTGCGAGCCGCCACCCGGGAGCAGGCCGAGATGGGCCGGGTGCCGGCGGTGGTGGGGGGAGACGACTCGATCCTGTATCCGGCTGTGGCCGGGGTCCACGACGCGGTAGCGGGCATCGTGGGGATCGTCCATTTCGACGCCCACCTCGACCTCATGGACGAATCGCCTGCCCAGGGTCGTTTCAGCCACTCGAGCGGGATGAGACGGGCCCTCGAGCTGGCGCGGGTCGATCCTTCCTGCTCCGTCCAGGTGGGTACCCGCAACTTCAACTTTCCCGCCTCGAAGCGCTTCATCGACGAGTCGGGACTCACCGAGATCCCGGCCCGGGAGGTACGGCGGCTCGGTGCCGATGCCGTCGGAGACCGCATCGAAGAGGCGACCGAGGGCGCCGACCACTTGTTCGTAGCGGTGGACGTCGACGTCCTCGACCCGGCCTATGCCCCCGGGGTGGGATGGCAGGAGCCGGGTGGCCTCTCATCCGGGGATCTCTTGGAGTTGCTGGTCCGACTGGGACCCGGGGCGGCCGGCCTCGCCGTCAACGAGGTCAACCCGATGACCGATCAGGGCACCCAGACCAGCATCCTGGCCGCCAACCTCATCTTCCAGTTCGCGGTGGCGGCGGCGGCCACCTAGG
>CAYFYE010000150.1:0-3877 GCA_964347285.1 uncultured Acidimicrobiia bacterium | reverse complement strand
TCGCCCAGCCGAAGATCGTGCGGGGGTCGTTCTTGGGGGCGGCGGTCACGGCAGGGGCGAGGCTACCGGTAGGCGTCCCCCGTCACCGGTTGTGCTACCACCGGCCTCCGATAACCTGCCGCGCCATGAGTCGAGTGGCGGCGATGGCCGCCGTGGTGGCAATCGTGGCGGCGGGGTGCGGCGATTCGACGGGATCGGCCGACACCGGGCCGGCGCCGACCGAGACCGCCGCAGTGGGCACCGCCCCGGTGGGCCCGGGCCCCACCTCGTCGACGTCGGCTCCGGCGCCCCCATCGACGGGCCCGGCCCCGACCCCGACCGAGGCCACGAGCACCACCACCACCGAGCCTCCGCCGCCCCTGGCCGGAATCGGCCTGGAAACGGTGGCCCGGGACCTCGACGAGCCGGTGTTCGCCATCTCTCCTCCGGGCGATCCCCGCCTGTTCGTGGTAGAGCAGGCCGGTCGAATCCTGATCGTCGAGGACGGGGTGGTGGCGGACGAACCCTTCCTCAACATCGCCGATGACGTCGAGTCGAGTTCACTGGAGCAGGGCCTGCTGGGCCTGGCCTTCCACCCCGCCTATTCCGACAACGGCCGCTTCTTCGTCTACTACATCGACAACGGGGGCGACACCCGGCTCTCCCAGTTCTCGGTGGGCGACGATCCCGACCGGGCCGATCCCGACTCCGAGCAGGTGCTGCTCGAGGTCGACCAGCCGGCCGGCAATCACAACGGGGGAATGATCGAATTCGGCCCCGACGGCTACCTGTATGTGGGTCTGGGAGACGGCGGCGGGGCCAACGACCGCTTCGGCAACGGCCAGCGGGCCGACACCGTTCTGGGCACGATCCTCCGCCTCGACATCGACGCCGCCCGGCCCTACGCCATCCCCCCCGACAACCCGTTCGTGGCCGGGGGAGGGGCACCGGAGGTGTGGGCCTACGGGCTCCGCAACCCGTGGCGCTTCGCCATCGACCCGGCCGGGGGACACCTGTACATCGGCGACGTGGGCCAGGGGGCACGGGAGGAGATCGACGTGGCCCCGATCTCCCAGCCCGGCCTCAACTACGGCTGGCCGATCCTGGAGGGCTCGCTGTGCTTCCAGGACCCGGGGTGCTCCACCGAAGGACTGGTGCTTCCCGCCGTCGAGTACGGACGGGACGACGGCTGCTCGGTGATCGGCGGCTTCGTCTACCGGGGAGCCGAGATGCCCGAGCTCGACGGCCACTACTTCTACTCGGACTGGTGCGGGGGCTGGCTGCGCAGCTTCCGCTACGCCGAGGGCGCAGCCGGCGACGCCCGGGATTGGACGAGCGACGTGGGGCTGTTGGGATCGGTCACCAGCTTCGGGATGGACGGCGCCGGCGAGCTGTACGTGCTGACCGGTGAGGGCTTCCTCCTCAAGATCACCCCGGTGCGGTGATGCGCCCGGGGTGGGGCGGCTTGGCGGCGACCGCGTTGGCCGTGCTGGCGGCCGGGTGCGCCGCCGAGGCCGTCGAGCCGCCTCCCATCGGACCGGGTACCACCATGGCCGCTCCGGTCAACGGCGAGCCGCCACCCGCTCCCGTCCCGCTCCGGGCCTTGCGGCTGGAGGAGGTGGCGTCGGGACTCGACCGGCCCACCTGGGTCACCGCCCGGGGCGGGGGAGACCGCCTGTTCATCACCGAGAAGAAGGGCACGATCCGGGTGGTGGAAGGTGGCCGCCTTCGCCCCGAGCCCTATCTCGACCTCGTTGCCGCGGTCGGCTTCGAGGGCAACGAGCAGGGCCTGCTCGGGCTGGCCTTCCACCCCGATTTCGACGACAACGGCCGTTTCTTGGTCTCCTACACCGATTCCGACAACGACTCGCAGGTCGTGGAGTTCGTCGACGGCGGGGGGCCCATCGATCCCGGCTCCGGATCGGTGGTCCTGGCGGTCGACCAGCCCCACGAATGGCACAACGGCGGCATGGTGCAGTTCGGTCCCGACGGCCACCTGTGGGTGGGCCTCGGTGACGGAGGGGGGATCGGCGATCGCTACGGCAATGGACAACGCCCCCAGACCGTGCTCGGCTCGATCCTGCGCCTCGACGTCAACGCCGGGCCGACCTATGCCATCCCCCCCGACAACCCCTTTGCCGCGGCCGAGGAGGACATCCTGGGCCGACTGCCCGGCGCTCCCGAAGTGTGGGCGTACGGGCTCCGCAACCCGTACCGGTTCTCCATCGATCCGGTGGACCGCCACATCTACATCGCCGACGTGGGCCAGGATCTGTGGGAGGAGATCAACGTGGCCCCGCTGGAGGCCCCGTTGCTCAACTACGGGTGGCCGATCGCAGAGGGGTTCGAGTGCTTCGAGGCCGCGGCGTGCGAGGTCGATGGACTGACCGGCCCGGTGGTGGCCTACGGGGATGAGGACGGCTGCGCCGTGATCGGCGGTCCGGTCTATCGGGGCAGGGCCATCCCCGAGCTCTACGGGCACTACTTCTACGCCGACTGGTGCGGCGGCTGGGTGCGCAGCTTCCGCTATCAGGACGGGGCGGCCGTCGATGCCGTCGATTGGACCGACGACCTGGGTCGGATCGGAGGCATCAACTCGTTCGGCACCGACGGTGCCGGGGAGATGTACGTCGTCTCCGATGCCGGGTCGCTGTTCAAGATCGTTCCCCAGCGCTAGCGACCGGTTCCACTCTGTTCCTCTCCCGGGCTTGCCCCCGTCTCCTCTACCGGAGGGGGAGGTGCCCCGAAGGGGGGAAGGGGCGCGCCCTACCAGCCCTCGAGCCCCCCTCCCGGCTTCGCCGGACTCCCCAAGATCCCCCACCCCAGCCCTCGAGCCCCCCTCCCGGCTTCGCCGGACTTTCCCCAACGCTCACTTCGTTCGCTGGGGGAGAAACAGGTCGGGCTGCGGTACCTTCCCCCCCAACGCTCGCTCCGCTCGCTTGGGGGGACCAAGCTCACTCCGCTCGCTTGGGGGGACCAAGCTCACTCCGCTCGCTTGGGGGGACCGAGCTCGCTTCGCTCGCTGGGGGGACCGAACTCGCCGGTCCGGCTAGCAGGTGACGTGCAGGATGGCGTAGACCCGCCCCGCGTCGACCGAGCGCAGAAGCTCACACGCTTCCGCCGTGGGCACGGCGACCAGGTCCACACCGCGAGCCTTGGCCTCTTCCCACACCTCGGGCATGATCGGCAGTCGTCCGCTGGCTCCGGTCCCGACAACCAATGTCGGCGGCGCCCAAGGGATCCGCTCGTCGGGGGACAGCGGCGTGTGGCCGTACCGGCTGCGGTACGCCTTGGACGGTCCCTTCTTGCGGCGCCGCACCCGGCCCGCCTCCACCACCACGTCGTGGTCGAAACGCTCGCCGTCGACGACGATCTCGCCGAAGCCCGGATAGTCGACGTCCATGCTCGAACCCTACGCCCCGGGGCCCGTCGGGAAGAGCCGATCGACTGAATTACACGCGTGTGACCCAACCGCTACCATCGCGGCCCATGGCCCGAGTGCACGTAGAGCCGTGGGCGCCCGAGTACGGCGGCCCTCTCGACGTCGAGGACGAGCAGGCGTTCTCGCCGGACCGCGTCGACGACGAGGTGGAGGTCGCCGGCCCCTGGCGCCCGATGGGACCCTCCCACGACGGCGCCCTGCCGACGGTTGCGTTCATCGACGGGGTGCGCCGCCCCGATGCCCGCCTGGCGCTCGACGACGGCGACGGCATGCCGGTCCCCGGGGTGTGCGGCTCCTATGCGGTCGGGGCCGTGCTGTGGCCGGGCAACGGCCACCGGGCCGCGGTGGCCGACGTGAGGGTGCGGCGAGTGGCGGTGTTTGGTGACGGCCGGGCGGTACAGCTCCCCGCCGTCGGCCCCGGGCTGGTGTACCAGCCTCTATCCACGCCCGACCGGG
>CAYFYE010000149.1:0-3882 GCA_964347285.1 uncultured Acidimicrobiia bacterium | reverse complement strand
ATCTCCTCCCAGGCCTCTTCGAAGTACACGTCGGTTCCGGCGACGAGGACCGGGGTCCGCGCCCCGTCGATGAGTCGGGCCACGCGTTCCAGGTCGGGCCGGTCGGCCCGGGTCCGCACTGCCGGGGCAGACGGCTTCGTCTCCGCTTCGGCGAACCCGGCGAGCACCTCTACCCCCACATCGAGGAACGTCGGTCCCCGGTGCGGGGTAACGGCGGTGGCCAGCGCCGCATCGACCTCGTCGGGAATCCGGTCGGTCTCCGTCACCGTGATCGCCCGCTTGGTGATGGGGGCCATCAAGGGGACATGATCGAATTCCTGGAGACTCCCCTGGCCCCACCGGAACGCCGGCGCCCGGCCGCCGATGACGATCACCGGCGAGCCGTTGGCCCGAGCGGTGGCCACCCCCGACACGGCGTTGGTAACGCCGGGGCCGGCCGTCAGTGCCACCGCACCGGGGCGGCGGGTGAGCTTGGCCATGCCTTCGGCGGCGAACACCGCAGTCTGCTCGTGGCGGGTGTCGACGATGCCCATGCCGTGCTTGACGCAGCCGTCGTAGATGGGAAAGAGGTGGCCGCCCGACAGCGTGAACAGCGTGTCGATGCCGAGGCGCTGCAAAGCGGTGACGAGCAGCTCTCCTCCGGTGCCCTGCATTGCGCCTCTCTCGCGCGGCCCGGGGCCGACACTAGGACAGAAGAGCGGGATCAGGCCTCCGGAATAGGTCGGACGCCGGGGGGAGGAGCCCGCCCCAGTCGAGCGGTGCCCCAGGCGCGCAACCGATCCCAGCCCCGCTCTACTCGGAAGAACGACGCCAGCCCGATGCCCGACAGCTGGTAAGGAAACACGATGGCCATCAAGGCCAAGATGGCGAGGTGGAACAGCCAGGTAAGCCCGGCCCACACCTTCCCCAGCCGCTCGTTCAACAAGGCGAGCGGGGCCCCCAGCTCGATGAGCGCCGTCCCCATCGCCATCGGAACGAAGGCCCAGCCGTGGGCGACCAGCCACCCTCCCACCGGCGAGTAGGCATCGCCGAGAAGCAGCTTGCGCAGGTTGTCGTAAGCGATCTGGTTGCGCAGGACGTCACCGGCGATCCAGTCCCAGCCACCGAAACGGACTTTGGCCCAGCCCGAGACGAAGTAGGCCAGCACGGTCACGAGGCAGAGGAGGCGAATCGGCGAGCCGTAGCGCCAGTGGGTCCGGTCGGGATCGCCGGCCCTCGTGCGACGAGCATCGAGTGAATAGGTGTCGGCGGCGGCCACCACCCCCACGACCAGCAGATGCAGGGCGAGCAGGTTCTCGGTATGGAGCACGGTACCCCACGAATTGCGATAGGTGGTCACCCAGAGGAACAGCAGGGCAAAGGCGGGACCGGTCACCCGATAGCGCCACCCGGCTACGAAGCCGACCCCCGACGCCGCAGTCAGCGCCACCGCCAGGGTCACCACCCAGACGTCCAGCGGAGCCGACAGGACGCCGACCACCCCCACCGGATCGAACCGGGCGGGATCGAAGGAGCCGAACGAGATCAAGTGGGGAGCCCGGGCGGCGACGTAGGCGAGCCCGAAGCCGCCGATCGAGATCCGCAGGAGCGCCAGGCGGCGAGCCGGGGCCGGAGCAAACCAGCGCAGGCCCCAGCGGCGACTCTCACCCGGCGCCGTCACCGCAGCACCCGGCACGATTCGAGCACCTCCGATCGAAGGGGCCTCTCCTGCCCGCCGAAGTAGGCGACCGCGTCGTGGCGGTCTCGGACCACTTCCACTTCCACCGCCTCCTCGGGGCCGCCCGCCGCCACGCGCTCGGCGATCCGACGGCACAGCCTTTCCAGGGCGGCCTCGCCCCCCGCCACTGCGTTCCCCACCGTGCCGGCAGCGTGCATCACCTCGTCGCTCCCGGCAATTCGCTCCGGACTCAGCGTGAGCCGTTCCCCGCTCCTGGTGCGACCGATAGCGGTGTGCACGTCGTTCACGGCTTCGATCGGCTGGGCGAACATCGGGTAGTTGGACAGCGGATAGGAATCGCGGGGCGGGTCGCGAAAAGCGGGCACCACCACCACAACGGCGATGGTGGCCGAAGCGAGCGCAACCAGGGCCCGGCGCATGGGATGAAACGTATCAGTTGCCTGCGGTTGCGGGTCGGCCGGAAACCCAGGCGAAGGCCGGGTGACGAGCCGATCCAGTATCTAGCCTCTCGCAAGTGCGACACCTCCTCGTTCCCCACCTGGCCCTGTGGGTGCTCGGGGCAGGGTTGATCCGGGTGGCGGTCGTCCCCCCGGAAACCTGCCCTCCGGTCATGGCCGAGCAGGTACGGGCCGCCGCCGTCGCCGGCGGCGAATGGCTGCGACGGGGCCTGCAACCCGACGGCCGCTACACCTACGGCTACCACCGGGACCGCGACGAAGTCCCCGACGACTACAACGACGTGCGCCATGCCGCCGCCGTGCTCAGCCTCTACCTCCTGGTCGAGGCCGGCTACGAGCAGTTCGCAAAGGGCGCCGATGCCGGCCTGGCCTACATGCTCGACAACCTCGTCTCCCACGACGATTGGGTGGCGTTCGGCGGCCCGGGACGATCCATCAGCCTCGGTGCCAACGGGCTCCTGGTGGCGGCCCTGGCCGCTCGCCGGGACGCCACCGGGGACCCCGGCCTCGACGACTTGATGAAAGGCGTGGGCCGCTTCCTGGTCTCCCAGCAGCAGCCCAACGGCAGCATGCTGGCCTTTTGGGATCCACGCACCGGGGCCCCGGTACCCGAGCGATTCGGCATCTTCGCCACCGGGGAGGCATTCTGGGGCCTGGCCCGGCTGCACTGGAACTTCCCGGCCGAAGGATGGGACGGTCCGGCCCTGGCGGTGGCCCGCTACCTCGCCGAGGACCGAGACCGCCTCGAAGGCCAGGTCACCCGTTATCCCGATCACTGGGCCGCCTATGGGATGGCCGAGCTGGGACCGGAGCTCCTCGACGACGACCTCATCGCATATGCCCGGGCCCTGGCCGGGTTCTTCAGCGTTCGGCTCCGGGTGGAGTCGCAGCGGACCGGTGAGGGCCTCAACTGGGCGGTGCGGGGCTGGCCGGGGCCGCCCTCGGGGGTGGCTACCTCCGGTGAAGGGATGGCCGCCCTGTGGCGGCTGGCCGGCCGGGACCCCAGGCTGGCCGACATGGCCCCCGGAATGGCCGACGATCTCACCTGCATGGCCGGCATGGCGGTGGCCCGCCAGGTGTCCGGGCCCGAGGCCGAGCGGTACCCCCGGCCCGGGCTGGCCCGGGGCGCCTGGTTCTACCGCGACTACACCCAGATCGACGACCAGCAGCACACCATCGCAGCGCTGCTGGCTGCTCTTCCCGCCCTCGAGGATTCGCCGTGAATCTGGCCTTCCTGGCGGTGACGTACCTGGCCGTGGTCAACCCGGCCCGGGTCCGCCTCGGCCTTCCCGAGGGCCCCGACCAGCGGGCCCGCATGCTCCCGACGGCGGCCGGTTCGCTCGGGGTCTTCGCACTGGCCGCCCTCGGCGTCGCCCTGTCCGGCCGGCTCCTCGATGCCCTCGAAGTCAGTCCCGAATCCTTCCGGATCGCCGCCGGCGCCGTGGCCGCCCTGGCCGGGCTGTGGGCGACGGTCTTCCCGCAGCGCCACCCCGAGCCGGAGCTCCCCGGCATGGGGGCGGCACTGGTCCCGATCGCCTTTCCCCTGCTGGTCACTCCCGAGCTGTTCGTGATCGTGCTCTCGACCGGGGTCGATGAGAGCTCGGTAGCGGTGCTCGGTTCGACCGCGATCGCGTTGGTCCTCTCGGTCGCCGCCGGCCGATTGGCGACCACGGGGGCGGCTCCCGGCGTGCTGCGGGGGGCTTCCCGGCTCCTGGGGAGCCTGCTGGTGGTGGCCGGCATCGCCCT
>CAYFYE010000148.1:241-3992 GCA_964347285.1 uncultured Acidimicrobiia bacterium | reverse complement strand
TTCGGCGCTGGAGGGGCGTGGAGAGCCGAGCTCGGGAACGAACGAGCGAGCAGGACCCCAAGCGGCGACCGCGGAAGGACGCCGCGGAACCCGAGAACGGGCAGGTCCACCTGGTTCCTCCGTCGATCGGCTCGGCGGATCACATCCTCGCTTTCCAGCGCGTGGTGGGGAACTCGGCGGTCGCCTCGCTGCTCAAGTCGCGGGTACAGACCGAAGGCGTTCAGCGCTGCGGGCACGGCGATTCTTCCCGCTGCTCCTGCCGCGACGCCCGCGCCGCGGCCGCCGAGCCGGCCGAGCTCAGCCCCGTCGTCGACCGCCGGGCTTCCCCTGCCGACGACGCGGCGGGGCGGGATCTCGGCGACGCCCCCCGGCGGCAGCCCGCAGATGTCGGGAAACGGGCGGCCCGCCCGAGGACCTCCCCGCCGAGGAGAGTCCGTCCGCGGGCCACGACCATCGAGCGTCGGCGACCCGACGAGGAGGCGCGGAGGCCTGAACCCCAGGAAGGGGCCCCGGTAGCCGAGGAGCCATTGCTTCCCCCCGAGGCGGCCATGGACACGGCCATCGGCGCTGCCGATGCCGGGGCGGGGGGGTCGGCGGAGGATGGGCCGGGGGCCGGCGCCCGGGCCGGACGGACTGTCGGCACGGCGGATCGCGCCGTCCACCGCGCCGAGCCCCCAGCTTCGGAGGAGATCGACCGTCGACACCTTGATCGTCAGGCAGTCGAGCGGGTCCCGGCGGTCACCGTGCAGCGGGGCGTTGGGGATCTGGCCGCCAAGGTCCTCCCCGACTGGATGCTCAACCTCGCCAAGCGGGGGGCGAGCAAGGTCAAGGGCTTCGCCGGCAAGCTCAAAGGCAAGGCCCGAGAGTACTGGGACAAGGGCAAGCGGACCTTCACCAAGATCCGCTCCAAGCTCACCTCGGGCGCGAGCAAGCTCTGGAGCAAGGGGAAGAAGGTCGCCGACAAGGCCAAGAGGACGGCGACCCGCAAGGTCACCAGGTGGATCGGCAAGGGCAAGGCCGCATACGCGAAGGTCCGTGACGCGGCCAAGCGGCTCGCTCGCTCGGGCGGCCTGACCGGCCCGCTGATCAACCCCGCCCTGCCGGTCAAGCCGGAGGACGCCGCCAAGGGAATCGAGCACCTGCGCGACGTCGTCTCCAGCATCCCCGGCGGGGTCGCCGGCCTCGGTGAGGACCTGGGCAGGGCCGTGAAGGAGGGTATCGGCACCGGCGAGTGGGAGTGCGACGACTCGCAGATCGTCGCGATCGCCGGCGGCGTGAAGAAGGCGGTCGTCGACAACGCGGTCAAGGCGGCGAAGAAGGTCCTGGGCGAGGACCGGTACGACCGCGCCGTCCAGTTCGTCGAGACCACCATCGCCAAGCTCAGGCAGGTCGCGGAGTCGGTCAAGGCCGGGATCAACAAGATCAAGGCCGCCATCGCCGGGTGGTGGAACGAGCACATCCGCCCGGTTGTCGATGCGCTGAAGAAGGTCGGCGAGGCCGTCAGGGCCAGGTGGAACGAGATCAAGGGCTACCTGAACAGAGGCTGGAACAAGCTGAAGGGGGCCGCGGCCGAGGCCTGGGAGAGGATCAAGGAGGTCGTCGGCGGCGCCTCGCGCGAGGCCGCCGACAGGATCAAGAGCAGGGCCCTCGACGTCTACAACAGCGCCAAGGGGGCCATCGGTCGCCTGTGGAACAAGCTGCCGGGGTGGCTCACGGGTGGGCTGAAGCTGGTGGGGGGCGGCCTCATCGCTTCGATCGCGGCGCCGTTCTACGCCGCGTACAAGGTCGGTGAGAAGGTCGGCCGGTTCGTGGCGGCCAACAAGGACAAGATCGTCGCCGCGGTCAAGAAGGGGCTCGACGCGGCGCTCAAGGTCGTCGCCAAGATCTACAACGCCGTGAAGGAGCGGGTGAAGAAGGCCGCGGGCAAGCTCAAGGAGTGGGGCACGGCAATCGGGAAGGCCATCCGAGCCGGCCTCAGCGCCGCCTACGAGTACGTCGACGGTTTGACGGGCGGCCGCATAACCAAGATGCGCGAGGCACTCGCGGCGGTCGGCCCGAAGCTCAAGGGGGAGGTGTGCGAGGCGCTCGGCGACGTCGCCGGTCCCTGCATCGAGCAGTTCGTGCCGGACCCAGGCGAGGCCGGGGGCAAGGGCTTCGCCAATCTCACCCTCAGCGGCGAGATCACCGTGCCCGTCAAGGGAGTCCCGGTCAAAGTGGCCGAGGGGTCGACCGTGAAGATCGAGCGGGAGGGCGCCGGCAAGGCGTCGATCTACACGGTGACCATCCTCGGCGACGGACTGCTCGCGGTGTCGCTGGCTGCTGGCGGAGGAGGCGGTGCCGGGACCGGCGGGGGCGCCGGCCCAGTCAAGCTCGACGTCACCCTTCCCAAGGGACTGGCCTTCGAGAAGGCCACCGGGAAGTCGCTCGGGCTCAAGACGCCCGCGGGGGTCACCGTCGGCGGCGAACCCATCGGCGGTGGCGCGCCGACCGCCGGGGTTCCCGGTCTCCCCGCCGGCCCCGCCGCGGCCGGCGGGGCACCTAGCGCGAAGGCCGGCGCCGCCGTCGAGGCCGGGATCAAGGGCTCGGTCGCCATGGTGTACAAGTTCGACGCGTCCAAGGACCAGTCCACCTGCGACGGCCTGGGGGGGATGGCCGGCATGCTCGCCTCCTACGGCCTCGCGGCTTCGCTCCCCGCCCCACTCGACACCATTGGGACGCAGCTCGCGCAGGGTGCCTTCGCCGAGCAGCTCCAGTCGGTCAAGTTCACGCTCGCCGAGTACGGCTCGGCGACGTTCGAGCTGGCCGGCGGGGAGGACGCCATCGGGGAGGTCAAGGCGACCATCGCCGCCGAGGCCGGCATCGAGATCGAGACCAAGAAGGAGGGCGACGGCACGGTCCACAGCGCGACGCTGAGCAACCAGGTCAGCGGGGGGTTGGCAGCAGCGTTCACGAAGGCTTTGCCGGGCTTCGGAGCATCCGCCGCCGCCAGCGCCACGATGTCGCTGGGGCTGACCTATTCGGAGAAGGCGGACATGGTCACCGCATCCTTCGCCGAAGCGAAGCTCGCTGCGAGCTTCGGCCTGACCGATGTGCAGAAGGTTCTTGGGCTGCTGCCCGCCGGCGCACGCGGCCAGGTTCAGTCACGGCTCGAGGCATGGCTGCCTGCCGGGAAGTCGACCTCGGGTGAGATCTCTGTCGAGGCGGCGCTGAAGGTGGACAAGCTGCACGAACTCGGGGCGAGGATCGACGACTACTTCGCCGACCCGGACGCGGTCACTTCCGATGGGCTTTGGGACATCGTGGCGACGCATCTCGAGAACAACTACACCCAGATGCTGACGGTCAAGGCGAAGCAGACGTCGCAGGAAACCGTCTTCAAGGTCGGCGTGGAGGCGGAGCAGCAGTCCAAGGGCGGCAAGATCGGAGGGAAGGCGTCGGCCGCGTTGGAGCGCGGCATCGAGCGCGAGACCATCCTCTACGGCCCCGCCCCGATCTGAGCAGCCGCTCGCATCACGGGGGTCGGTCAGGTCGATACCACGTCCGGACCGTAGGCCGTGGGGCGAGCCGCCGACCTCTTCACGCCCAACGGGAGCTGAAGGTAACCTGCCCCCACAAGGGGGCGGCCGGATACCCCACTGCTGAGGCGACCTGGGACCGAGTTGGAATGACGCCGAGTGTGCTGGCCGAGGCGGATCTCAGCCGCCGTGTGCAGCATCGTGTCGGAGGGGAGATTCGAACTCCCACCCGGTGT
>CAYFYE010000148.1:0-231 GCA_964347285.1 uncultured Acidimicrobiia bacterium | reverse complement strand
TGTCTGTCGATAAAATGTGCAAATTTCATTGTAAAAAATAATGGTCTCACAAAAGGAGCGAGTGGGGGAATGCCCTTTCGGACTGGCGACTTGAGCCCTGGGCGAAAGCACCGCACTCCTCTTCCCCTCTTCAACCCGCACTGGAGACCCCTTGAACCGTCCGGGCTTCCACGGAGACTGTCGATGATCGGGTCCCCACCTCGGGAAGTCACCGTCCCCGTCGGCGTCGCC
>CAYFYE010000147.1:0-4078 GCA_964347285.1 uncultured Acidimicrobiia bacterium | reverse complement strand
AGGAGCTGGGGGCCGATTTCCTCGCCTTCGGCGCCCACAAGATGCTGGGGCCGACCGGCATCGGCGTGCTGTGGGGTCGGGCCGAGCTCCTCGAGGAGATGGAGCCCGCCGAGGGCGGCGGGGAGATGATCAGCGATGTCCACCTCCATGAGTCGAAGTGGGCCCCGGTGCCCCACAAGTTCGAAGCGGGCACGCCGCCGATCGCCGAAGCCATCGGCTTCGGGGCCGCGGTCGACTACCTCGCCGAGATCGGGATGGAAGAGGTCCGCCGCCACGAGATCGAGATCACCAGCTACGCCCTCGAGCTGCTGGGGGCCATTCCCGAGCTGAGGATCTACGGCCCAGCCGACCCGGCGGTGCGCGGCGGAACCATCAGCTTCACCCTCGCCGACATCCACCCCCACGACCTGGCGACGATCTTGGACGAGCAAGGAGTTGCGGTGCGGGCCGGACACCACTGCGCCAAGCCGCTCATGCGCATCCTGGGGGTGGCCGCCACCGCCCGGGCCTCCTTCTACGTTTACAACTCGCTCGAGGATGCCGACCGCCTGGTGTCGGCGCTGGAGCGGGCCCGGAGCGTCTTCGGTGTCGGTTGAGGATCTGTACCGGGAGGTCATCCTCGACCACTACCGCAACCCGCGCCACCGCGGCGAGCTGTCCGACCCCGACGCCCGGGCCGAGGGACAGAACCCCCTGTGCGGTGATGAGATCACGCTCACGCTCCGCTTGGATGCCGAGGGGGTAGCCGACGCTGCCTTCTCCGGCACCGGTTGCTCGATCAGCCAGGCCTCGGCATCGATGATGACGGAGGCGATCATCGGCAAGAGCCTGGGGCAGATCAACGACCTCACCCATCGGTTCAAGGCGATGATGACGATCGAGGAGGGTGACAGTGGCGTCGACGAGTCCCGCCCCGGGTCCACCCTGGGCGACCTGGAGGCACTCCAGGGCGTGCGCAAGTTCCCGGTGCGGATCAAATGCGCCGACCTGCCGTGGGTGGCGTTGCAGGAAGCCCTCGAGGAGGCCGGCTGAGCGGCGATCGTCCGACCCTATTGTTGGCGCACCCGTCGCACCAGTATTTGCCGGCAGCGGCCGGGATCGGCTCATCACCGAGTAGCGTGCAGGCGAACAGCGCTGTTGATGGACGAGCTGCACTACTACGACCGCAACATTCCCTGCCTGGCGGCGTGCCCGGTTCACACCAACGCCGGAATGTATGTGGCCGCCATCGCCGACGGCGACGACCTCACCGCCTATCTGACCGCCCGCCTCCCCAATCCGTTTGCCTCCGTGTGCGGCCGGGTGTGCGCCGCCCCGTGTGAGGATGCCTGCCGCCGGGGAGCCGTCGACAAGCCGATTGCCATACGGGCCCTGAAGCGTTTCGTGACCGAGCAGTACGGCGCCGAGGCGGGTCCCGACAGCCGATGGCACGAGGTGGGGGCGCCTCCTCCCGTCGAGCGCCTCGCCAGCGTCGGGGTGGTCGGAGGGGGGCCGGCCGGGCTGGCCGCCGCCCACGATCTGCGCCTCATGGGATACCGGGTCACGGTGTACGAGGCGACCCGGGAGCTAGGAGGCATGATGCTGCTCGGCATACCGGAGTACCGTCTCGACCGCAGCCTCCTCCGCTCCGAGATCCAGGCCATCGTGGACATGGGCGTCGACGTTCGGGTGGAGACCGCGCTGGGAAGGGACGTGACCCTCGACGAACTACGCGACCGCCACGATGCGATCTTCCTGGCCATCGGAGCCTCCCTGGGGAGGGGACTCGACATCGAAGGCCACGAAGCCGACGGCGTGTTTCGCGCCATCGAGTTCCTTCTCAACATCAACCTGGGATTCCAGGTCGAGGTCGGGGAGCGGGTCGTGGTGATCGGGGGCGGCAATGTGGCCATGGACGCGGCCCGGACCGCACTGCGGGCCGCCGCCTACGAGGGCCGGGAGTTGGCCGAGCGCTACGAGGAAGCCGATGAGATGTCGAGCATCACCGAGGCCGTAGACGCCGCCCGGTCCGCCGTACGGGCCGGAGCCCGGGAGGTGACCGTGGTCGCCCTGGAGTCACAGGAGGAGATGCCGGCCGCCGAGTACGAGCTGGAAGAAGCCGCCATCGAGGGCATCAGATTCGTGCACCGGCGCGGACCGGCCTCGATCACCGTGGACAACGGCACCGCCACCGGGGTCGACACGATCGGGGTCGTGTCGGTGTTCGACGAGGAGGGACGCTTTGCCCCCGTCTTCGACACCGACGACCACCAGACGATCGGGGCCGACACCGTCATTCTGGCCATCGGGCAGGCCGTCGATGTCGAGGCCCTGGGCCCCAACGGACCGGCCATTTCGAGCCGCCAAACGATCGAGATCGACCCCAACACCCTCGCCACCAGCTTGCCCCTCGTGTGGGCCGGAGGCGACGCCGCCAAAGGGCCCCGCAATCTCATCGACGCCATCGCCGACGGTAGGCAGGCCGCCGCCCGTATCCACACCGCCCTCGGCGGCGAAGCCGCCGAGGCCGAGCCCCCCGGCCAGATGGTGGTCCTGGACCAATTCCACCGCTTCGACGACGACTACGACAGCTTCGATCGGCTCCCCATTCCCGCCCTTCCCAGCGAGCGGCGGGTCGGCCTCAGCGAGGTCGAAATCGGTTTCAGCGAGGAGCTGGCCCGCTGCGAGGCCAAACGCTGTCTCCGCTGCTTCGCCAACATCCTCCTCGAGACCGACAAGTGCGTGTTGTGCGGCTTGTGCTCCGACGTGTGCCCGCTCGATCTCATCTCGCTGGTTCCCGCGGCCGAGTTGGGCAGCGGAGAATCGGGTACGGCCCTGCTCCTCGACGAGACCAAGTGCATCCGGTGTGCCCTGTGCATCGAACGGTGCCCGACCGATGCCCTGGTCATGGGCGTATGGTCGGGGGTGGGTGTGCCGGTGACGGCAGGTTCGGTCGGATGAAGCTCGGTGATCGCGTCCGTGAGTCGAACGCCTGGAAGTCGGTCTTTCGCGTTCCGGACCGCGACACCGCTCGCGATCGAGCCGCCGCCCACTGGGCCAACTTCTTTCTGCACATCTACCCGGTGAAGGTTCGCCGCGAGGAGATCACCTTCCGCTACTCCTGGTTCCTTGGAGTGGCCTCGGTGACCCTCTTCGTGTCGCTGATCGTTTCGGGCATCTACCTGATGTTCTTCTACGTGCCCTCCCCCACCACCGCCTATAGCGACATGCAGACCTTGCAGACCGAGGTGGGGTTCGGGCAGTTCATTCGCAACACCCACCGCTGGGCGGCTCACCTGATGGTGATCGCGGTGGCCGCCCACATGGCCCGGGTCTTCTATCGAGGGGCCTACAAGTCGCCCCGTGAGTTCAACTGGGTGATCGGGGTCGTCCTCCTCTTCCTCACGCTGCTGCTGTCGTTTACCGGCTACCTGTTGCCTTGGGACCAGCTGGCGTACTGGGCGGTGACGGTGGGGACTTCCATCGCCGCCTTCGTTCCCTTCATCGGCGAGCAGACCCAGCAGACCCTCCTCGGCGGATCAGAAATCGGGAGCGCCACCGTGCTCCGGTTCTACGTCCTCCACGTCGCGGTGCTGCCCACCCTGGCGGTGGTGCTGGTGGCGGTGCATCTGTGGAGGTGGCGAAAGGACGCCATGCTCGACGGCGGGGGCGCTGATGGACAGTGAGCCTCGCCTCGTCGAGGGAAAGCGGGTGCTCGGAGTGGTACCCGGCGAACCGGCCGCCGGCGAGCGCAAGGTGCCCGAGGAACAGCAGCTGGTCATGGTGTGGCCCCATCTACTGGTCCGTCACGCCGTGGCCACAATCGCCGTCCTCCTGCTCGTGCTGGTCGTCTCGCTCTTCTTCGACGCTCCGCTGCAAGAGATCGCCAACCCCAACGAGACCCCCAATCCCGAAAAGGCGCCCTGGTATTTCATCGGCCTCCAGGAACTGCTCGCCCACTTCCACCCGGTGGTGGCCGGAGTGTTCGTTCCCACCGGGATCATCATCGGGCTGGTGGTCCTCCCCTACATCGACCGCAATCCCGCCCGCCGGGCCGCCTCTCGCAAGGTGGCGGTGGTCGTCTTCACGGCGTTCATGG
>CAYFYE010000146.1:0-4171 GCA_964347285.1 uncultured Acidimicrobiia bacterium | reverse complement strand
TCGAGGCCAACGCCTATGAGATCAGCCCCGACGTCTACGGCCTCACCGAGCCGCTGGTGATCGCCGAATAGGGAACGAGGCCCGGATTGGTTGAGCCGGGTCGTCACCCAAGCGCCGTCAGGTCGACCGCTCCTTGACGATCCGGGGGATGTCGAGCCGCCCGATCGCCCGCAGCCCCGGCCACTGGGACAGCAGCGCCACCACCAGCATCGCCGCGGCCGAGTACACGAGGGTGCCGGCCCGCATGTGGAGATCGAAGCGAAAGAGATCGGTGTTGAAGCTCGACATCGCCAGCGAGGAAACCCACCACCCCAGCACCAGGCCCGGCGGTATGCCCAGGGCGGCGACCACGAGATTCTCCGAGCCGATGAGCGTGGCGATCGTGCGCCGCTTCATCCCGACCGCCAGCAGCGTCGCCGTTTCGCGGGTGCGCTCGGCGATGTTGACGCTCATCGAGTTGAAGATCAGGGCAAAGGCCATCGCTCCACCGAACGCGAGCATGATGCCCACGAACCCGTAGAAGAGGCCCATGTAGCGCTGGACGATCTCGTACAGCGATTTGGCATCGGTGACAGCAGCGACCATGGCCAGGTCGGTGAGATTTCCCCGAACCTCTGCTCGATCGACCCCGGCCGTGTAGCTGACCAGCGCCGACGTGGCCGGCAACTCCCCTCCGGCCAGGGTGGCCGCCGCCCGGCGCGAGGCGTAGGCCACGGTCCCCATCGGCTCATCGACGAAGCGGGCGATAGGAGCGTCTACGGAGACCCCGACGGCAGGCAGCGACAACGTGATCGCCTCCCCTTCCTCGACCTCCAGCAACTCGCCCAGGAAGCTGCCGACCAGCAGCCCGTTGTCGGGGAGGGCGATCTCGTCGCCGTTCGTTGCGAAGAACCCGTGCATCCGGGTGTCGGGCTCGAGGATCACCAGGGCCGAGTCGTAGCGTTGCCCGTTGGCCGACAACGCCGCCGCCAGCTCGAGTGAGGGCTCGGCGACCGCAATCTCCTCGATCTCCTCCAGCCCGGCGACCACCTCGGCGGTGACCGGTTCGGCAAAGAACACTCGGGCGTCTTCGCGGGTGATCTCGAGGAACTGCCGGTCGAAGAAGAAGCGCATGGTGTCGATCATCCCCCACGACACCAGCACCAGCACCAGCGACAGCACGACGCCGAGGATCGTGTAGACGGTGCGCCGGGGACTGCGCTCGATGCCCCGCAGTGCCATGCGCCATCGGATCGGCAGGCGGCGCAGCGGAGGAAACGCCCGTTCCGCCACACTGGGACGGCCCCTCCCCGGCGGACCGACGCCCCGCATCACCTCGGCCGGGGTCATGCGGGCCGCGCTCCGGGCCGGCGCGATCGCAGCCACCAGCGCCACGACGATGCCGAAGACGACTGCCGCGGCCAGGGTCGAGGCCCGAAGCTCGATCACTCGCACCGGCACCGATATCAGCTCGGTGTAGAGCCCGGTGATGAGCCGGGCCAGCAGGACGCCGACGACGGCGCCGGGCACCGCCCCCAGGATCCCCGGCACCATCCCGTATCCGAGGTAGTGGCGGAGCACCTGGCGACGGGTATAGCCCTCCGATATCAGCAGCCCGATATGGGGCCGCTGCGAGTGGACCAGGCGGTTGATCATCACATACGCGGCCATGGCGGCCGCCGCCAGGAACAGGATCGGGAAGAACAGCGACATCTCCTCGAAGCCCCTGAGGTCCTCCTCCAAAGCGGCGTTGGACGGCTGCTGGGAGCGGGTATACACCTCGGCGGCCCCGGCGTCCCACGCCGCCTCGGTCAGTCTTCGGGTGAGGTCGGCATCCTCCGTTCCGCCGGAGTAGTAGGCCACCACACTGTTGGGGGAGCTCTCGGTCAATGAGGTCGCGGTCTCGCCGGCGGCGAAGATCACCCCGAAGTCGTCGGGGGAGGTGAGCAGATCCTGGCGATCTCGCGCCGGCCAGATGTACTCGGGAGACGACGCCACTCCCACCACCCGCATAGCCCGCCAGCCGTCGGGGCCCAGCGCCTCGAGGCTGCTCCCCGGCCCGAGATCGAAGTGATCGGCCAGGTGCTCCTCTACCAGGACGCCGTCCTCGTCGCCCGGGTCGAGGTAGGTGCCGTGGAGGATCTTCACCCGGTTCACCGCCGGTTGGTCCTCCGCCGGCAGACCGACCACGCGGCCCAGCAGCTTGGCGTCCCCCAGGCGCAAGGGAAGGTCCTCGACGACCCGGACCTCTACGAACTCGACCTCGGCTTCGGCCATAGCCGCGGCCGCCACGGCTTGCACGTCGCCTCCCTGCACGAAAAGGTTGGCAAACCTGAATTCGGTGGTGGTCCGGTCGTAAGACGCCTCGAGGTTCCGGAATGAGTCGTACGAGGCGGCAAACAGCGCGATCCCCAAGAAGACGGTCACGGTGATCGCCGTGAACTGGGCGCGCTGGCGGCGCACATCACGCCACAGCTTGCGACGCAGCGCCTTCACCAGTACAGCTCCCCCGCCGCCACCGGTTCGGTGACCGCTCGATCGTCGACGATCTCGCCCGAATGGAGCCGCAGCACCCGGTCGGCCATGTCGCCGATGGCGGCATTGTGGGTGACCAGCAGGATCGTATGGCCTTCATCCCGGTTGAGCCGGTGCAGCAACTCCAGGATCACCCGTCCGGTCTCGAAGTCCAGCTCGCCGGTGGGTTCGTCGCACAGCAGCAATGGCGACTCCTTGGCCAGGGCACGGGCGATGGCCACCCGCTGCTGCTCGCCCCCGGAAAGCTGGCCTGGGAAGTGATCCACACGGTCGGCCAGGCCCACCTGCTCCAACGCCCGCCGGGCCGGCTCGGCACCGTGCTTGGTGGTCAGCTCGGCGACCAGTTCCACGTTCTCCAGCGCAGTGAGAGTCGGGATGAGGTTGAAGAACTGGAAGATGAAACCGACCGCCGTCCGCCGGTAGTGCGTCCGGGCATCGTCGTCGAGCGAAGAGAGATCGATGCCGTTCACCTCGACGGAGCCGGCACTGGGTCGGTCGATCGAGCCGACGAGGTTGAGCAGCGTGGTCTTACCGGAACCGCTCGGGCCTAGGATCACCGTGAACTCGCCGTCGGGTACCGCCAGCGTGATGTCCTTCAGGGCATGGACGGCTGTGGGCCCTTCGCCGTAGGTCTTCCACACGCCCCGCAGAGATACGGCCATCGATCGACCTCCTCGCCGGAGACTCTCCTGATTCGAGGGTACGGCGCCGTTCCTTCCCGGTCACGGGCCCTGTGGCCCTTTGGACGGGAAGAGGGTCACAAGTTGTACGAGTCGGCTCGCCATTCCCGGAGGCATCACCGCCATCCGGTGCGGCCACGGCCGGCACCGCCACCTCTCCACGCACCGGGTCCTAAGCCCCTACCGGCCGCCGGCCGGCAGCCTATGTTGGACAGCAACACGAGGAGGAGGCGGCATGCTCATCGACGACGTGCTTCCCGACTTCACCTACAGCCTGGCCGTGCACAGGATCGTCGAGGCCGATCCGGCGAGCACGTTCGACGCTATTAGCCGGGCCGACCTGGGCCGCGATTCCGTCATCAGGCTCCTCATCGCCGCCCGCGAGCTTCCCAACCGCTTCGCCGGCAGGCGGCGCGGCGACCGGCCAACGCCGACCTGGTTCACGTTCGATGACATCAGGTCGGGATCGGAGTGGGTGGAGCTCGGCGAGATCCCGGGACGCGAGCGGGTGGCCGGCTCGATCGGTCAGTTCTGGAAGGGCGATTACGGGTGGGCCGAGGTGTCCGCCGCGAATTTCGCCCGGTTCGATCAGCCCGGATATGCCAAGACCGTGGCCGGCCTCTCGGTGCGCCCTTACGGCGAGGGGCGCACCCTGCTCACCATGGAGTCACGCACCGCCGTCACCGACGAGACGGCCCGGCGCCGGTTCGGACGCTACTGGGGGGTGCTTCGACCCTTCGTGCGACTGCTGATGAACCGGGCCCTGCAGGCCGTCCAGGAAGCGGCCGAGCATCACTATGCGGTCCCCCAGCACCTGATTCGAATCGGGGCCTGAGAAAGAGATGGGCCCCTTGCCGGGGCCCATCGTTGGGTTTCGTCCAGGTTGACGGTCCTACTCGAGATTGGCCGCCTGGACGCTCCGCACAAAGTCGACCGCCGAGGCGATTTCTTCGGCGGACAGCTGCCCACCGAACGCC
>CAYFYE010000145.1:0-4215 GCA_964347285.1 uncultured Acidimicrobiia bacterium | reverse complement strand
CCATGAACGCCGTGAAGACGACCACCGCCACCTTGCGAGAGGCGGCCCGGCGGGCCGGATTGGGATGGACAAAGGGGCCCAGTGGGCCCAACAGTGTCGGCCGCAAGGCGGCACTGCGGTTTCTGACGGTGCTCATTGCGTGTCTCCCCTCGGCTCTGGGAGACCGCCGCCGGGCGTGGCGGTGATCTCTCGCCAGATGCCTTCGCGACGAATGTCGACCACTCGGAGGCCGGCAGCGGCCACGTTGGCCTCGGTGCGACGGTTGGCCCGGAAACCGAACAGGCGGCGGGTCAGCACCGTGGCGGCGTCGGCCAGGCGCCCGAGGAGGCGGTTGCGGGGCCGGACGTGCTCGAGGAGCAGGATCCGTCCGTCGGGCTTGGTGACCCGGGCAAGCTCGGAGAGCCCTTGAACTGGGTCTGCGGCGGAGCAGAACACGCAAGTCGCCGCGGCGGTGTCGAAGGTCGCGTCCGGAAACGGGAGGTGGTGGACGTCGGCCAGCCCCAGGTCGACGGGGGTTCCGAGGCGGTCGGCTCGGCGCCGTGCCCGGGTGAGCATGGCTTCCGAGACATCGATCCCGGTGAGGGTGACGTCTTCCGGGTAGTGGGAGAGGTTCTTGCCGGTGCCGACTCCGACCTCGAGCGCTCGCCCCGCCGCCTTGGACAGCAGCCTCCTGCGGCGCCGGCGGGTGCCCATCCATTCCATCGGGGCACCGTAGATGTCGTACAGCCAGGCCATCCGGTCGTAGCGGCGGGTCACCTCGGCCTGCTCGTGGTCCTGATTTTTGCGAGGTGGATCATCTACATGGCCGGGCTCGCCGCCGACGAGCGGTGAGTCTTCGGGTGGGCACCGGGCGAAGGCCATCTCCCACCCGTACGGCGACCGCTTCTCGTCAATGTTGGATGGCTTCATGTGACGATGACCTTTCCCCGCAGCATGCCCATCTGGCAGGCAAACTCGTAGTCGCCCGGTTCGGTAGGGGTGAACTCGACCGGCACGATCTCCCCCTCCACCAGGTCGGCCGAGATCCCGAAGTCGTCGAAGATGACCCTCTCCGAGCACGGGTCGGCTTCCTGGCGGTTGAACATGAGACGCACCGGCCGGCCGGCTTCCACTCGAATCGTGTCCGGCGAGTAGCCGCCGTTGACCACGACGACCGCCTCTTGGACCCCAGTGGTCGTGATTGCTGCGGCAGTTCCTGCGCTGGACGACAGCCAGAAATACCAGACGATGAGCCAAATGAGGGCCAGCCCTGCCACGTTTACCAGCACGACATCCATTACACAGCCTCCTTCGCGAATCGGGGTTTCCAGCGGCGCAGCCGGTTGGCGTTGGTGACGACCGTCACAGATGAGAACGCCATGGCGGCTCCCGCCAGCAGCGGGCTCAGCAGCCACCCGAACAACGGGTAGAGAAGCCCGGCTGCGATCGGGATCCCCAGGGTGTTGTATCCAAACGCACCGACCAGGTTCTGGCGGATGTTGCGCATCGTCGCCCTCGAGAGCTCGATGGCGGTGACCACGCCGGTGAGGCTGCCCTTCACCAGGGTGATGTCGCCGGATTCCATGGCGACATCGGTTCCGGTTCCCATCGCGAGGCCGACGTCGGCTTGAGCGAGCGCAGGGGCGTCGTTGATGCCGTCGCCGACCATGGCGACGACCTTCCCTTCCCCTTGCAGCAGTTTGATCTGGTTGGCCTTGTCCTCGGGAAGGACCTCGGCGAGGACGCGATCGATGCCGACGCTGTGGGCAATGGCGGTGGCGGTGCGGGCATTGTCGCCGGTGAGCATGACCACCTCGAGCCCGAGATCGTGCATGCGTGCGATGGCCGACCTCGAGTCCTCTTTCACCGTGTCGGCGACTCCGATCACGCCGACGAGGTCTCCGTCGACGCCGACGACCATTGCCGTCTTGCCTTCCTCGGCAAGCTGCTCGACGATGTCCTCCGCCGGTCCGACGCTGATGCTCTGATCGGCCATGAACTTGGCGTTGCCGAGAACCACACGGCGGGTCGCGATCGTGGCGGCGATGCCGTGGCCGGGCGTGGCCTCGAAGTCTTCTGCGTCTCTGAGCGGAACACCGCGGCGGCGGGCGCCTTCGATGATGGCTTCTCCGAGGGGATGTTCGGAACCGCGTTCCGCAGATGCCGCCAGAGCAAGGACGTCGTCGTCCCCGAGCGCGCCGAGGGACATCACGTCGGTCAGGGACGGCTGTCCTCGGGTGACGGTGCCGGTCTTGTCGAGGACCACCGTGGTGAGCCGCTGCGCCGTCTCGAGCGCATCGCCGGTCTTGATGAGGATGCCCGCTTGGGCCCCTTTTCCGATCCCGACCATCAACGACGTGGGTGTGGCGAGGCCGAGGGCGCAGGGGCAAGCGATGACGAGCACGGTCACGGCCGTGACCACGGCGTAGGCCATCACCGGCGACGGCCCGATCGTGTACCAGGCCATGAAGGTGAGGACCGCAATGATCATGACCGCGGGCACGAAGTAGCCCGCAACCCTGTCGACGGTCCGCTGGATCGGGGCCTTCGAGCCCTGGGCATCGCGCACCATCTGGATGATCTGCGCCAGCATCGTGTCCCTCCCGACCCGGGTGGCGCGGAATCGGAACGTGCCGGTCTTGTTGATCGTGGCTCCGATCACCAGGTCGTCCTGCACCTTCTCGATCGGGATCGGCTCGCCGGTCACCATGGACTCGTCGACCGCCGACGCACCGGAGATCACGACACCGTCGACCGGGATCTTCTCCCCCGGGCGCACGACGATGGTGTCGTCGACGACGACGTCTTCGATCGGCACGTCGACCTCGATGCCATCCCGGATCACCCGTGCGGTCTTCGCCTGGAGTCCGATCAGCTTCTTGAGGGCCTCGGAGGTCTTGGCGCGGGCCCGGATCTCCAATGCCATGCCCAGAACAACCAGCGCCGTGACGACGGCGGTCACATCGAAGAAGACGTCCCGTAGGCGTTCCTCGGGGAACAGACCGGGGAAGAGGAGCGCCGTCGTCGAGTACAACCACGCCGCGCTGATGCCTGTGGCGATGAGGGTGTGCATGTTTGCCTGGCGATGTCTGAACGCCGCCCACGCACCCGTGAAGAACTGCGATCCCGACCACAGCAAGACCGGCAGGGTCAACAACGCCATCGCCCCCCAGATGAGGTTCAAAGCTGTCGACCCCTTCTCGGGTATGCCGGGGAACAGTTCGGGATACGAGAAGTAGATGACGGGGAGCGATACGGCGGCAGCGAGCCAGAACTTGCGCAGCAGGGTCCGATACAGCAGCTGGCGGGCGGCCATCTCGACGTCGCCCTCCTCTTCGTCGATCCCTTGAGTCGACGCCCTGGCCGTATACCCGGCGCCGGCGACAACCTCGGCGAGCACTTCGTCCGGCACGTCCTCGACGTCGACGGTCGCCTCCTCGGTGGCAAGGTTCACCCGGGCATCGATGACGCCGGGAGTCGAGGCCAGCGCGTGCTCGATGGTTGTGGCGCACCCGGCACAGGTCATCCCGTCAATGGCTATTCGGGCACGGCGATGCGGTTTCCCGCGATGGGCTGCGCCGCCGGGGGGTGCGCTGGGGCCGCTGCCCCGTACCGCTAGATGGGATTCGTTCGCATACGCCTCTGGATCGGTAGCGAAGGCCGCCCGGCAATGCTCCGAGCAGAACCGAAGATCGTCGTACCCGTCGATGGCGAGCGCGGATTCCTCAACCGGCATTCCGCACACTGGATCGTTCATGGTCGGCCTTTCTCTGGGTGCATGACCACCGTACGCCTTCTATCCGACTGGAAGGTCAAGCCCTTTTCTCGCGACGACACCGCCCGGCGATCAGACGGACTCGACATCGACGCCCGAGGCGTGGGGTCCGTCGCCATCCTTCAGCCGACGGGCACCGGTGGGCGTTGCGGATCCGCGGCGACGTCGGGAACCTCCGGCTCCAGGACGACTCGGGGCAGGAGCCGGCCCAACCATCCGGGAAGCCACCAGTTCCATTCGCCCAACAGACGCATCGTCGCCGGCACGAGGATGATGCGAACGATGGTGGCGTCGAGCAGGACGGCGGCGGCCAGCGCGAAGCCGAGTTCTTTCATGAGGAGAATCGACGAGAGCACGAAGGCGCCGAAGACGACCACCATGATCGCGGCGGCGCCGGTGATGACCTTGGCGGTGCGTTCCAGGCCGACCGCAACGGCGTGTTCGTTCGAGTAGCCCCGATC
>CAYFYE010000144.1:0-4225 GCA_964347285.1 uncultured Acidimicrobiia bacterium | reverse complement strand
CCGAGGGCGAAGAAGGCCAGAGCGATCAGGCGTAGGGCGGCCCGAGTCCGCCGCACCGGGGCCTCTGGATGCCACTCGTGCCACACCACCACCGAAGAGGCGAACACCTCGATGATCGAGTCGAGGCCGAAGGCGACGAGGGCGAAGGAGCCGGCCACCACGCCGAGCCCGATCGTGACGAATGCCTCCAGGACGTTCCAGCCGATCGTGGCGTACTCCAGGCGGAGGCCGCGCCGTCGCAGGTGTTCTTGTGGTGGCGGCCCGAGCGGAGACATGTGGCGACGATTCTCCCATGTCGAAACCCCTGCCCCGTCACCCGGTTGTGCCTCGTTTGCGCGGTTCGCCGGGGTTCGCGCCACACCATCTTGGGCACGGGCAGGACCGGTAGGCTGGCAGTGATTGCCGGAAGGTTGGACATGAAGATCGTCATCGGATTCACCGACAGCCCCGAGGGGTTCACCGCCCTCGATCGGGCCGTCGCAGAGGCCAAGCTGCGCGATGGGGAGCTCGTAGTGGTCCACTCGCTGGGCACGAAGGACCCGGGCCCGGAAGAGGTCATCAGCTACCGAAAAGTCCTGGCAAAGATCGACAAGCAGCTGGCCGGGGAAGGCCTGCGCTACGAAGTGCATGAGTACCTGCGGGGCAAGACTCCCGCCGAAGACGTGGTCTCCACGGCCGTGGAGAAAGACGCGGAGCTCATCGTCATCGGGCTGCGGAAGCGCTCCCCGGTGGGCAAACTGCTCCTGGGCAGCAATGCCCAGGCCATCCTGCTGGACGCTCCCTGCCCGGTGCTGGCCGTGAAGACGCCCAGGTGAGGGGGGAAGATCGCAGCTTCGAGTCGGAAGACGTCGGCTAGGCTCGATCATCGATGATGGAGAGGGGCGGAGAATGCTGAAATCAGTCCGACGCGAAGACGCCGACGTCTATCACCTGCCGGGACGAGACTTCTTCTACTACATCGGCCCCAGAACCAGCGACTCGAAGAACCTCACGGTGGGGGTGGCCGTGTTCCCGGCCGGGTCGGCACCCGAGGGCCACGTCCACGAGGCCGAGGAGGAGACCATCTACATCGTGTCCGGTCGTGGCGAGCTGCGGACGCCGGAAGGGACCGCAACCCTTGAGCCGGGAGTCTCGGTCTTCATCCCCATGGGTCTCGAGCACGCCACCGCATCCTTCGGACCCGAACCCCTCGAACTGGTGTCGATCTTCTCGCCCCCGGTGGTTCCGGGATCGTACGAGTCGTGACCCCAGGCCAACCTCGAAGCCGGCCGAGGAGGTGACGTGACCGATACGACGACCGCTCCAGTCGGCATCGCCGAACTCGAGGACATCGCCCGGCGAGGACGCGCCCATGTGGTGCGGGTGATCGCCCATGCCAAGGGAGGCCACGTCGGCGGGCCGATGTCGGCCATGGACATGCTGGCCGCCCTCTACTTCCGGATCCTCAACATCCGGCCCGAGAAGCCGCTCTGGCCCGACCGTGACCGATTCGTCCTGTCCAAGGGGCACAGCTCGATCGCCCTCTACGCGATCATGGCGATGCGCGGCTACTTCCCGGAAGAGGAGCTGTACACCTTCGACGCCATCGACTCCCGTCTCCAGGGCCATCCCGACATGACCAAGCTGCCCGGTCTCGACATGTCGAGTGGCTCGCTCGGCCTGGGCTTCTCGGGAGCCGTAGGCATCGCCCTGGCCGCGAAGACCGAAGGCAGCGACTTCAAGACCTACGCCTTGCTGGGCGACGGGGAGTGCAACGAGGGAATCGTCTGGGAGGGTGCCCATGTTGCCGAGCGCTACCGGCTCGACAACCTGGTTGCGATCATCGACCACAACAAGCTCCAGCAGTTCGGCTGGCGCGGAGAGACGGTGGCCGAGCGCCTCTCTCCATACAGCGGTTCCCAGCTCGCCGACCGATGGCGTGCGTTCGGGTGGAACGTCGCCGAGGTCGACGGACACGACATGGCCGAGTTCGTGGAGGTGACGGAACGGATCCGTTCCGAAACCGGCCGCCCCAACGCAATCGTGGCCCACACGGTGAAGGGCAAGGGCGTGTCGTTCATGGAGAACAACTTCACCTGGCACAGCCGGGTACCCACCGCCGAGGAGTTGCGGCTCGCCCTGGAAGAGCTGGGCGAGCCCCTCAGCGACGAAGAGCTGGCCCGGATGGCCGAGCAATGATCGACGAGGCGAAATGACCGTGATGACCCTGCCCGCCGGAAACCCACTTCGTGTCACCTGGGGCGAGACCGTTTCCGAGCTGGCCAACGAGAACCCTCGCCTCGTCGTCCTCGACGGCGACCTGGGCAGCTCGACCCGCGCCGACATCTTCGAGGCGGCTCATCCCGACCGGTTCTTCCAGATGGGCGTGGCCGAGCAGAACATGTTGGGCGTGGCCGCCGGCATGGCCACGGTGGGCTTCATCCCGTTCGTGAGCACGTTCGCCTGTTTCGCCGTCGCCCGGGCCCTGGACTCGGTGCGGGTGCTGATCGCCCAGCCCAACCTCAACGTCAAGATCACCGGCGGCTACGCCGGCCTGCTGGCCGGTATGACCGGCAAGACCCACTTGATGTTCGACGACGTGGCCGTGATGCGGGCCATGGCCAACATGACCGTGGTGGCGCCCGCCGACGAGGTCGAGGTCGCTCTGGCGACCCGGGCCATCGTCGAACACAACGGGCCCGTGTACCTGCGTCTCACCCGCCAGGCCTCGCCGGTGCTCTTCGACGAGTCGCATCGCTTCCGGCTCGGCGACGCAACCGTGGTACGCGAGGGGGGCGATGTGACCCTCATATCCTCCGGCGTGCAAACGACGCGGGTCTTCGAAGCCGCCGAGCGCCTCAGTCGAGAGGGCATCGAGGCACACCTCCTCCACGTCCCCACCATCAAGCCGATCGATGAGGACGCCATCGTCGTCGCCGCCCAGAAGACCGAATTCGTGATCACGATCGAGGAGCACACGATCATCGGTGGACTGGGCGGGGCGGTCGCCGAGACGCTCTCCGACCGGCACCCGGTCCCGGTCAAGCGAATTGGCATCATGGACATCTTCGGGGAGTCGGGACCGGACGACGCTCTCTTGGAGAAGTACGGGCTCTCGGTGGAGCGAGTGACCGCCGCCATCCACGACCTGGTGCGGGCTCGATCGTGAACCCACTGGACCGGTTCCGGCTGGACGGAAGAGTCGCCATCGTTCCCGGCGGGGGCGGGGGCATCGGATCCGTGCTGTGTGCCGCCCTGGGAGCGGCGGGCGCCAAGGTGGCCGCCGTGGGCCGGTCCAAGGAGCGCACCCAGGCCGCCGTCGACGGGGTAGGCGCCGAAGACGGCGAGGCGATAGCGGTGATCGCCGACGTGACCGAGCGGGAAGAGGCCGACCGGGCCGTCGCCGAGACGGTCGAAGCCTTCGGTCGCCTCGACATCATCATCAATGCGGTCGGGGGTGGAGCCGGCAAGGTGTTGTACCCGGCCGAGGAGTACCCGGAATCCGACTGGGACTGGATCTTCGACCTCAACCTGCGCAGTGCGCTGCTGCCGACTCAGGCGGCGGTCCGCCAGATGATCAAGCAGGGCGAGGGAGGCAAGGTCCTCAACATCTCCTCGGTGCGAGGTCAGCTCGGGATCGACGCCGGCTACTCCGCCTACGTGGCCGCCAAAGGGGCCGTGGATGCGCTCACCCGCCAGGAGGCCACCGAGTGGGCCAAGTACGGCATCACCGTCAACGCCATCTCACCGACGTTCGTCGACACCCCCCAGGTGGCCATGCTGCTGGAGGATGCCGACTTCAAGCAGGGCATCGTCAGCCGGATCCCCCTCAAACGGGTCGGCGTGCCCGACGACCTGATCGGGGCGGTGCTGCTGTTCTGCTCGCCGGCATCGGGCTTCATCACCGGACAGGTACTCACGATCGACGGCGGCCTCACCGCCACCCAGTGAGGCGCTTGAACCACTTACGAGACTGAAGGGGCCGGAGAGATCGAGCGGATCGCCGAGGCGGCCGCAGAGGAGAAGCCATGGAGCAAGTCACCCAGAACGTATTCACCGAGACGAAGGTGCGGGGCTGCAATCCCAGCTACGTCATCACCGCAGACGGCGTGGTGGTCGTCGACACCCCGCAGCTGCCGACCCGAGCGGTGCAGATGCGCGAGGAGGCCGAGCGGCACGGGCCGATTCGCTACGTGATCAACACCGAGCACCACGTCGACCACATCTTCGGCAACTACTACTTCAA
>CAYFYE010000143.1:0-4264 GCA_964347285.1 uncultured Acidimicrobiia bacterium | reverse complement strand
ACTAGCCGGTGGGCGGGCTGTAACCGGCCAGAGCGGTCTTGGCCTTCTCCACCAGAGCGGCCTGGTCGTCGTGATCGAACAGCTGGGTCGTGCTCACCGACTTGAAGGCTCCCGAGCTGTTGACCGCAACGCTGATGGCGGCCGCGGAGACCGAGTCGGGAAGTTCGGCGGTGGCGAAGCCGTCCCACCCCCCGAACATCCAGTAGAACACCTCGATCGATCCGCCCAGCGACTCGACGAGCTGCTTCGCCGCCGCCGAGCGGTCGCTGGGGTTCTTGATCATCGCCCCCCAAGCCTCGGGGGTGTATGTGAAGAAGATGGCGTACTTGGCCATGGCGATCCTCCCTTCGACTGCGGTCAAACCTAGGCCTCTTCGGTTGACGCTGCCGGGCCCAGTCCGCGAAAATCAATTGAAGGCGGGTGGCCCGGGCGCCGAGGTAACGGGAGAGGTAATGCCCCTGTTTCCCCAGAACACTATCGCCATCATCTGGGACTTCGACAAGACCCTGATCCCCGGATACATGGAGGAACCCCTGTTCCGCCATTTCGGTGTAGACGGCCGCGAGTTCTGGGCAGAGGTAGAGGGCCTGGTCGGCTACTACGGCAAGGCCGGCGCCGAATTCGTGGAAAGGGACACGCTCTACCTCGACCACATCCTCACCTACGTCAGCCACGGCAAGTTCCCTGGGCTTTCCAACCGGATGCTCAGGGAGCTGGGGGCCGAGATCGGGTTCCATCCCGGCCTCCCCGGCTTCTTCGACCAGGTGCAGAAGATCCTGGATGCGGAGCAGGCCTATGCCGAGCACAGCATCACCGTGGAGCACTACATCGTGTCATCGGGACTCCGCCAGATGATCCTGGGAAGCGCAATCGCTGACAGAGTGACGGACGTCTGGGCCTGTGAGTTCGCCGATCGGACTCCCCTTCCCGGGTATCTGGAGGAGCAACAGCCGGAGCTCTTGGACGCCGGAGCGGGGGAGCGCCCGATCAGCCACGTGATCTACTCCATCGACAACACCTCCAAGACCAGGGCCGTGTTCGAGATCAACAAGGGGACCAACAAGAACGCCGCCATCGACGTCAACTCCAAGATGGCCAGCGAGGATCGACGGATTCCTTTCCAGAACATGGTCTACATCGCCGATGGGCCGAGCGACATACCGGTGTTCTCGATCGTGAAGCGGTACGGGGGCAGATGCTTCGCCGTCTACGAGCCCCATTCTCGGGCCGCCTTCGAGCAGGCCAACCGGCTCCAGGAACAGGCCCGGGTGCACAGTTTCGGTGAGGCCAACTACGAGGATGGGTCCCAGACCCACATGTGGATCGCCCACTCCGTCGAAGCCATCGCGGCCCGCATCGTCCGGGACCGGGAGACGGCCATTGCCGCCCGACTCGGCGAGCCTCCCAAGCATCTCGACTGAGGCCCCGGCGGCCGGCCGGTGGGCAAGCGTATACCGAGTTGGATGCCCGGCGAACCTACCCGACAATTGCTGCTGGAATAGCTGCGTGGTTGGAACGTGCCACAGATGATCCGACTCAGACCCGTACCCGTGCCCACACCTGTCGAGGCGGCGTTCGCCTACACCGCCGACTTCTCCAACATCGCCAAATGGGATCCCGGAGTCGTTGAATCCCGCATGGTGTCGGACAGTCCGGTCGGCCTGGACTCGAAGTTCGAGCTGCTGGTTGCTTTCGGGCCGCGGCGCATTCCGATGACGTACACGATCACCGCCTACGAGCCCAGCCGCCGCGTCGTGCTCGAGGGGATCGGGGGCCCGCTGCGCGCCGTCGACGAGATCCGCTTCTTGCCCGCCGAAGGTGGAGCCGAGATCGCCTACACCGCCGAACTCGAGTTCACCGGGCCGGTGCGGCTGTTCTTCATCAGAAGAGTTCTGGAGGGGGTCGGCAATCGAGCCCTGGACGGATTGGCCGAGGCGCTGGCGCGGTGAGCAGCCCGGGGCTGTGGGATACCCTCTGTGACCGTGCCCTCCTTCCGGGAATGGCCGGATTCACGAACCTCGGTTACCGGCTGCGCTCCCGGACTTGGAAGCCCGTCGATGCCGATCTCGGGGATCGCACGGTCGTTGTCACCGGGGCGACGTCCGGTGTGGGCCGGGTCACTGCTGAGGCGCTTGCCGCCCTCGAGGCACGGGTGGTGCTGGTGGCGAGGAGCGCCGACAAGGCCGGCCGAACCCGCGACGCGATCATGGCGGCCACGGGCAACAGATTGGTAACCACACAGCTGGCCGATCTGAGCCTGATGAGTGAGGTGCGGGCCCTGGCCGGGCGACTGCTGGAGGCCGAGCCGGAGATCCACGTTCTCATCAACGTGGCCGGGACGCTGTTCAAAGAGCGGCGAGAATCGGCCGAGGGCATAGAGCTGACTCTGGCCACCAACCTCCTGTCACAGTTCCTCCTGACCAATCTCCTCATACCCAGGTTGGTGGAGTCGGCGCCGGCCCGAATCGTCAATGTCTCGTCCGGGGGCATGTACACCCAGGCCATCAGCCTCCGCAACCTGCAGTGGGAGCACGGCAGCTACGACGGGCCCAAGGCGTATGCCCGGTCCAAGAGGGGTCAGGTCGTTCTGACCGAGATGTGGGCGGAGCGTCTCGAGGGCACCGGTGTCGTGGTGAATGCCATGCACCCGGGCTGGGCAGACACGCCCGGCGTCCGTCACTCGCTCCCCGGCTTCTACCGACTCACCAGGCCGTTTCTGCGGACCCCGGAACAGGGGGCAGACACGATCGTCTGGTTGGCCGCTTCTCCCGAGGCGGCAGAGGAGAGCGGCCTGTTCTGGCTGGACCGCCGACCGCACGTCACCGAGGTGCTGCCCGGCACGGCCACCTCGGCCCGAGACAGGGCCGCCCTGTGGGATCAACTCTCCGAATTGTCCGGCTGGGAGGGCTGACGGCTCGCCACCGATGCGGTCACATCGCGCCGGCCAAGAGGGCAGCCATCGTGCGACCGCTCCGGATCCCATAGTCGGCGTAGCAGTTGTTCATCAGCACGTGGACCGCCCTGGCCTGCTCGGCGAGATCGAGGATGCGGGGCACCCACTCCTCGAGCTCTTCAGAGCGGTAGTCGTACCGGAAGCGTTCGGCGGCGGTGAGGCCGGGGGCCTCCCAGGTATCGGCGTTGCGCCCGTGGAACCGGACCTCGGCGACGGGAGCGGTCACCGCCGTGACCGGAGGGATCGAGCTCTTGAAACCTTGTGGCCCGTCCACGGCAACGTAGGCCAGCCCGTGCTCCGCAAGCAGTTCGACCGTGCGCGCTTGTCCAAAGTCGTCTTCCATCCAGCGAGCCTGCCGGAACTCGACGGCCACCTGGTATTCGGCGAGGCACTCGGCGATGTAACCGAGGTACTCCCGATTGGGGGGTGTGGGGTAGAAATAGGGTGGGAACTGGAAGAGCACCACCCCCAGTTTCCCTGCCGAGTGAAGCGGCATCAGGGCGGCGGCGAAGCGCCGAAAGGCCTCTTCGAGGAGCTCGGGGGGCAGATCGCGGGAATAGACGTTGGGCTTGGCGGCGACGTCCGGCGGCAAGCCGTCGCGGATGTCCTTCCATAGCGACCGCGGCGGGGTGGGATGTTGGGTGAGCAACCGGTAGGCCTTGACGTCGAAGACGAAACCGCCGGGGGTCCGCTCCACCCACAGCCCGGCCGTTCGCTCGCTCGGGGGTCCGTAATAGGTCGAGTCGACTTCGACGATGGGGAATTGCGAGGCATAGAAGCGCAATCGGTCCTCGGCCCCATCGGCCTCGGGAGGGTAGAAGGCACCAGAAGAGATCAGAGTCTGATCCGTCCAGCTGCAAGTCCCGATGGATATCCCCGCGGCGGACAGCCGCCCCACGTCGTCGACATCGGTCATCGGGTCAGTCTGGCATCGAGGCGATCAGGCCCGGAATCGCTGGGCGGCCAGCGTGACACGCCGAAGGGCGGGATGAAGATCACCGTCTTGGGGGCCGGGAACGTCGGCGGCGGTCTGGGCAGGGCACTGGCGGAACGAGGCCACGAGGTCATCGTCGGTGTGCGTCGACCCGACGGCAACCAGGTCCAGAAACAGGTGGCCGCCGCCGGTCCCAATGCCTCGGCGAGCAGCATTGCCGAAGCGGCTGCAGCGGGAGAGGTAGTCGTCTTGGCGGTCCCCTACTCGGCACTACCCGGGGTGCTGCAGGTGGCCGGAGACCTGGCCGGAAAGATCGTGATCGATGTCACCAACGATTGGAGCGACGGCCCGCAGGTGGCGGTGCCCACGTCGGCGGC
>CAYFYE010000142.1:0-4363 GCA_964347285.1 uncultured Acidimicrobiia bacterium | reverse complement strand
GGGAACAGCCACGCTAGGACGCGAAGGACGGGGTCGACCTCGCTGATCCCAAAGAACGAAGCGGCCTGAGGGGCGGTGATCCACACTACGGCTCCGAGGAGAACGCCCAACAGAAGCGTGAAGGCGAAGGCGACCTCGACGTGGGCGGCATCGAGGTTCTTGCGCTGGATGAGGGCCTGGCCCAGCCCAAGCCTGGAGAACCGCTCTGCAAGAAGGGTGATCACCAGCGCCGCGCTGATGATCCCGAAGTCCGTCGGAGTGAGCAGACGGGCCAGTACCGCCAGGACGAGGATTTGGAGGATGGCTATGGACGCCTTGCCCACCCCGGTCCACAGCATTCCGGATACGGTTGCCTGTTTCAGGTTCGGGCTGCCGCCGGGGCTCGCCGCCGAGTCGAAGCCACCCTCATCGGACACGAGCACTGCCTTTGAGGACTTCGAGGGACGACGCCGATGGTCGTGAGGCGGTGGACGGCGGGCAATGAGGCGTTGCGGAGGGGCTCCGGGCGGTGGTTGGGCCGACAGCGGGGGGCAACTCGGTCGACGAGATCTGGTCGGTTCTGTCGGACATGGCCGGTGGCCCTCTCCACGTGACGCTGCTTGCGGTGCCCCGCGGCCGCAATCAGCAGCATCTTAACTACTTTCCGCAACATCAGGGGAGAGCGAACACACCGATTGCGGTTGCGCCCCCCAGGTGCGCCGGTGAAGGGCACTCAGTCCAATTGCGGCGGCGGCGCACCGAACATGTTGCGCATCACGAAGAGCAGGTTGGCGGGGCGCTCGGCGAGTCGCCGCACGTACCAGGGGTACCAGGCCGAGCCGTAGGCCACCAGGTCCCGCATCGGGTATCCCTCGGCGGCGATCCGGTACTGGTCGGCCATGCGGATCCCGTACAGCATCTGAACCTCGTAGGCGTCGCGGCCCAGACCCCGTTCGCTGGCCAGGGCGGCGACGCGGTCGAGCAGCGGCACGTCGTGGGTGGCCATGGCGATCCGCAGATCCCCGTCGGCGGCCCGATCGAGCAGTGTCACGCTCAGCCGGAGGAACTCGGCATCGACGTCGCGCTTGGACCGGAAGGCGATCTCATTGGGCTCGCGGTAGGCCCCTTTGACCAATCGGATTCCCGGGTGGAGGGGCAGCAGGTCATCGAGGTCGGCGCCGGTGCGACGGAGGTAGGACTGGAGGCAGATGCCCACGTTGGGGAAGTCGGGGCGGACCTGTCGGAAGACCTCGAGAGTGGCGTCGATGTAGGTGCTCGACTCCATGTCGATCCACACCCAGTTGTCCAGCTCCCGGGCCCGCTCGGCGAGGCTGCGGAGGTGGCGGGAGGTCCGGGCCTGGTCGAGGTCGAGGCCCAGGTGGCTCAGCTTCACCGAGATCTCGGTGTCGAGCCCGCGCCGGTGCACCTCGTCGAGCACGCCCAGGTAATGGTCGGTCACTCCATCGGCCTCGGCGATGTCGTTGAGGTGCTCGCCGAGTGCGGTGAACGTGGTCACGATGCCTCGCTGCGCCAGCCCCCGGGCGGCACCCAGGGCGTCCTCGAGCTTCTCACCGGGCATGAACTGGCGGAGGGCCCTGCGGACGAAGCGCCACGTGGGGACGCGTTCCTTGAGCGTTGGACTCTCCGAGGCCCACAGCAGGGCGCTCCGCAACGGATTCACCGGCGCCTCCAACCTCGGCGGATCGAAGCGAGGCTAATCACCACCGGTGCTCAGACGAGCGAGAGGGCGTGTTCGATGTCGGCGACCAGGTCGTCGGGGTGCTCGACGCCCACCGACAATCGGACCATGCCCCGACAGATGCCGAGCCGCTCCTTCTCCTCGTCGGGCACGTCGGCGTGGGTCATGGAGCAGGGGTGCTCCGCCAGCGACTCGGTGCCGCCCAGGCTCACGGCCAGCTTGACCAGTTGGAGCCCGTTGAGGAAGCGGAAGGCGGCCGGTTCCCCGCCGGGAACGTCAAACGAGATCATCGCTCCCGGGGACAGGCATTGTCTCTTGTAGACGTCGAATTGGGGATCGCCGGGCTGGATCAGGCCCAGGTAGTAGACCCGTTCCACCTTGGGATGCCCGGCGAGGTAGCGGGCTATCTGCTCGGCGGTTTCCACCTGGCGGGTCATGCGGAGCTTGAGCGTTTCCAGACTGCGCATCATCAGCCAGCCGGTCCATGGCCCGGTCATCGTGCCCAGGAACGTGCGCATGGCCCGGACCGATGCCAGCAGCTCCCCGTTGCCGAGGCAGGCGCCGGCGATGAGGTCGGAGTGTCCGCCGATGTACTTTGTCGCCGAGTACAGGACCAGATCGGCGCCGTGGTCGAGGGGGTGCTGGAAGAGCGGACCCAGGAACGTGTTGTCCACCGCCACCAGGACCCGGCGCTCGTCGTCGGAGAGGCGGGCCGCGCTTCGCACACACCCCTCGATGTCGACCAGATCGTTGGTGGGATTGGCCGGCGTTTCGATCAGGATCATCTTGATGCGGTCGGCTGCGCCCGAGGAGGCGATCACCGTCTCGACCTCTTGACTACCGGCGCCGGCCGGGAACGCGATCGGCTCGATGTCGAACTGGGGGAGGACGTGATTGACCAGATGGTCGGTGCCGCCGTAGATGGGGCGGCTGTAGAGCAGCGCGTCGCCGGGCCGCAGGAAGGTCAGCAGGGTGGTGCTGATGGCGGCCATTCCGCTCTTGAACACTGCGGCCGCCTCGGCCCGGTCCCACAACGTGAGGCGGTCCTCGAGGATCTCCAGGTCGGGGTTGTTGAGGCGGCTGTAGATCAGCCCGATCTCCTCTCCAGGCTCGGGCTCTCGGAGCCCGTAGGCCACCTCGAAGAACGCCTTGCCTTCTTCGGCCGTCTCGAAGACGAACGTGGAGGTCTGGAAGATCGGGCTCTTCAGGGATCCCTCGGACCACTCGGGGTGGTAGCCGTAGCCCATCATCAGGCTTTCGGGGTGGAACTTCCGCTCCTTGCTCTGATCATCCCATTTGCTGGGCATCGTGCGACCTCCTGTAGGAGTGCCCGGTCGGCCGCTTCCGCACTCAAGGCTATTCGCCGGTCTGAGGACCCATTATGGCGCCGGGGACCAAGACGGCTAAGAGCAGGACGGTGTGGCTGCCCTACCACCTCGTGGAGCCGTTGCGCAAGCACTTCGACGGGAACCGGGTCTTCGGCCTGGAGAACCCGGTCCAGATCGACGGCGAGCGTTACGACCTCGTGTTCCGGTCCCTGACCGGCGCCGCGCCAGTGCGGCAGAGCGGCTTTGCGGACGCGTGGCACCCCGCAGCCGAGCGGTCCGGGGTGACGCAGGAGTACGTGACTGAGTACGAGCGCCGTCCGCGAGCGCCCGACCTCCGGGCGGGCTTTGCCACGACGGCGGAGCTGAACGGGGTCTCCGACCTAGAGCTGATGCGGGCGCTGGGTCACAAGGACCCCGACGTGATGCGGCAGTACGTGCGGCCCAAGGACCGGGTTGGCCTGGCGGCGATGGCTGCGGTGGCCGCCGCCCGGAAGGGCTAGCACCGCCACCAGAGACCGAATCCACACGTGTCAAAATCTGGAAGCTACGCGGTAGCGTGCCACAGGGGCGAGCGGGGTCTGTGTGGACGGGGGGGGCCTAGCAAGTTGAGGGGGTCAAGTTCCTGGCCGTCAACCCCGGCGTTACACTGCCCCGGCTCTCACCGGTGGGCGGGTGCCTTTGTGACTCTTTGGCCCCCTTTGTCCCGTCGGTGGGGGCTAACCCTCCCTGTTGTAACCCTGTGATTCGCCCTCGAAGGACCCCGCAAACGGGGGGAAGATGGGCGGGAACGATCACCCCAGTAGGTCCCCTCGACACGCCGAACGCGCTGAAGGCGTGCCCGATACCACCTGGTACAGCCGTATCGGCGCTCTCATGCGGAGCTGTCCGACAACCCGAACGCCGCCAGGGGGGCCGGTCCTCAGAGCCGCTGAGAGGCCCGTCTTTCCCGCCATCGCGGCCTCCGAAGGGTTGGACACAGCGCTAATCCAGCGATCGGATGACGGCAAAACCCTGGTCAGCGCCTCGAGGCTGGCATGGTCGCGGCGGAAGGGGTTGGCTGGCTCAGCGGCGAAGGCACTAGAGCGGGGACCCCTCGCAGGGGTCCCCGCAGGTTGCACTAGACCTCCCTCTCTAGAACGGTCCGGGGAAGCTCCTCGAAATGTCGTGAGTCAGGTCGGTGACGACCAGATCAGTGAACACGACGGTCATCGGTGGACTGCAATCAGGCTGGAACTCAGCCACGACGGTCAGCTCGAAGAGCGCCTTGCCGTTCTGCACCGGGAAGGTGTCTTGAGCAGCGACCTCGTCCTTGTTGTCGGCCTTTGGCTCGTTCCCTCCGGGGTTGACGCACTGGGCA
>CAYFYE010000141.1:0-4592 GCA_964347285.1 uncultured Acidimicrobiia bacterium | reverse complement strand
GAGCTGGACCGCATCTTCGCCAAGGGGGCCATGGTCAGCGGAGGGGCGATGCTGGTGGGGACGGTGGGGGGCGGTCTCCTCGGCGATCTCGATCTGGCCTGGCCGTTCGTGATCCGGTCCGTCTTGCTGATCGCCCTGTTCGTGGTGGCCCTGTTCCGTATGCGCGACATCGGCTTCCAACCCCGGGCGCTACGCCTGGCCGACGTGCCCGCCGAAATGGCCCGGGTGGCCCGGGCCAGCATCACCTACGGCTGGCGGCGCCGGTCGGTGCGCCTGCTGATGATCACCTCGATCTTTCAGGGAAGCTTCCTGATGTGGGGCTTCTATGCGTGGCAGCCCTACTTCCTCGAGCTGCTCGGAGAGGAGGCGGTGTGGGTGGCCGGTCTGGTCGCCGCCCTGATCTCGCTGGCGATGATCGCCGGCAATTCGCTCGTCGAGTGGTTCACCCGCTTCTGCGGGCGGCGCACCACCCTGCTGCTGTGGGCTGCGGGCGTGCAGGCGGTGGCCGCCATCGGCGTCGGCCTGGCCGGCAACTTCTGGCCGGCCCTGGGATTCCTGCTCGCCGCCACCGCCTCGATCGGGGTGATGGGGCCGGTTCATCAGGCCTATCTCCACGAGGTCATTCCCACCGAGCAGCGGGCGACGGTGATCTCGTTCGATTCGATGATGGCCAGCGTGGGGGGAGTGGGCGGACAGGCCGGGCTGGGGGTGCTGTCCCGGGCCCGCTCCATCGAAGCTGGCTACATAACCGGCGGGGTGGCCCTGCTGGGCGTTCCTCCGGTGCTGTGGGCGCTGCGGCGCATGGCCGAGCCCGCCGACTACTTCGCAGCCCGCAAGGCCGGCTGCCCCGCCCCGGCGGCGGCCCAAGGGGTGCCCCAGGTGGCCGCGGTGGACGCCACGGCTCGCCAGCCGGAGAGCGTCGGCGCCTGACGATCGGGCCCGACCCGGCTACCACCACTCGGCGGTCATCGCCAGCGGGGCCGCCAGGGGACTCCGCCCCGCAGCGGAGATCCCGGCCACGGCGTCGGCCAGCGCGATCGCCGGGTCGAAAGCCTCGCTGCTCTCGGGGCCCAGGCGGGTGAGGCGCCGGCGACGGCGGGGATACTCGGCCAGGCGGACCGAGCGCTCGGCGGGTATCTCGGCCCGCTCCTTGACCAGCTCCAGGGCCCGGGCCAGGCCGCCCAGTTCGTCGACCAGCCCGTTCTCGAGCGCCTGGGAGCCGGTCCACACCCGGCCCTTGGCGGCGGCGTGCACCTGTTCGGGGGTCAGGTCCCTCCCCGATTCCACCCGGGCCCGGAAGGTCCGGTAGATGCGGTCGAGCAGGGCCTGGACCCTGTCCCAGCCGGCGTCGCCGAATTCCTCCGTGGAGCTCCAGAAGCCGGCATTGCGTCCCCGCCGGCGGGTGGCCACCGTCACCCCGGCCTTGCGGAACGAGCCGGCGGTCACCACCTTTCCGTAGACGACGCCGATCGACCCAGTGATGGTGGCCGGCTGGGCCACGATCGTGCCGGCCCCCACCGCCACGTAGTAGCCGCCCGACCCGGCCACATTGCCCATGGAGACCACCACCGGCGTACCGGAGCTCTCGGCCCGCACCACCTCCCGCCAGATGGCCTCGGACCCGACCGCCGAGCCGCCCGGGCTGTCGACTCGGAACAGAATCCCCTTGACCCGCTTGTCGTCGGCGGCCTCCCGCAGCGCCTTGGTGATCGTGTCCGACCCCATCGTGGCCCCCGGGAAGGGGAGGGCGCCGAACCTGCCCTCGCCGCGGGTGACCGCTCCGGTCCCGTAGATGAGGGCGATGCGAGGCCCCCGTCGGTGGGGGCGGCCGACCCGTCTGAGGTAGACGCTCAGGTACAGGGGCTCGGCGCCGGTGTCGGCCCGCATCTTGTCGTAGACCTCGTCCCGGTAGGCCGCACCGTCGATGAGCCCGGCGGCGACGGCCTCCTCGTCGGACATCGGGCCGGCGTCGGCGGCCCGCCGCACCGCCTCCGGGTCGAGGCGGCGCGAGGCGGCCACGTCGGCGACCACCTGCTCGAACTGCGAGTCGAGGATGGCGTCCACCATGCGCCGGTGCGGCTCGGTGAAGTCCGACTCGGTGAAGGTGTACATGGCCGACTTGAACTCCTCGCGATGGTCGAAGCGGGCCTGCATCGACAGCTTCTCGAGCGCCTCGGCCACGAACGGAACCCGGATCTGGAGCCCGGTGAACCCGAGGGCGCTGCCCGGCTGCAGATAGACCTCCTCGAAGGCGGTGGCCAGGTAGTAGTCGGCGGTGGCCGGGTCGGATTCGCCGAACTCCTCGGCGAAGGCGATCGTCTTCTTGCCGGCGGCCCGGAATGCGGCCACCGCCTCCCTGATCTCCTGGGCGTGGGCCAGGCCGATACGTGAGTTGCCGAGCCTGGCCACCAGGCCCCGGACCCGGTCGTCGGCGGCGGCCCGGGCCAAGCCGTCCACGACGTCGCGCAGGGGGAGCCGGCGGGCGGCCAGGAGCCGCCCGGCGGGGACGGTCGGGAGGTGCTCGACCACGCCTCGGTCGAGATCGATCTCGAGGAAGGTCCGGCCGGGGATCCTCTTGCGCAGTCGGGCCGCCGCCACGGCGAGGACGACCACCACCCCCGCCAGGATCGCCGCCGCCCGGGCGTCGATGAGGACGGCCACCAGTGCCGTCAGGACGGTGACCGCCAGCAGCACGGTGCCGACGACGACCAAGCCGAGGATCGTTCCCCGGCGGCGTGAGAGCCATTTCACGTTCCGCCTCCTTCCAGGGACGCACCCGGCAAGCTACCCGGTGGGTCGACCGCCCCGATCGCCTGGGCTCGACACCGAGAACGGCGCCTTCCGGTCAACGGGAGATGCCCGGCGAGCGCCGCCCCGGCAGAGAGGGGACGGCGGGAGGTCTCTCGCTGCGCCGACCTGTCGGAGCCACCGCCGTAGGATGGCGCCATGGCCTACCTGGAATTGGACAACGCCCGGTTCCACTACCTCGAAGCCGGAGAGGGTCCGCTGGCGCTGTTCATCCACGGCTTTCCCCTCGACGCCCGGATGTGGTTCGACCAGGTGGAGCAACTGGCCGATCAGCGCCGCTGCGTCGCCGTCGACCTGCGGGGCTCGGGCCGCTCGTCGTCCTTCGTGGGCGAGGCCCTGACCATGGACCGGCACGCCGCCGACATGGCCGCCCTCATCAAAGGGCTGGGGGAGAAGAATGCCGATGTGGTGGCACTGTCGATGGGCGGCTACGTGGCGCTGGCCCTCCTCGAGGCCCAGCCGGAGCGCTTCCGCTCGGTGGCGCTGATCGACACCAAGGCGACCGCCGACGACGAGGCGGGCCGGGCCGCCCGCGACGGCGCCAAGGAGCGGCTGCTGGCCGAAGGGAGGCCCGCCTTCGCCGCCGGGATGCTGGGGATGCTGGTGGCCGCCACGACCGGCCCGACGGTCCGGGCCCGGGTGACCGACATGATCGAGGACACCCCGTACGAGACCATCGCCGCCGCTCTCGAGGGGATGAAACAACGGCCCGATCGCAGCGGGCTGTTGGGCCGCATCGGCTTTCCGGCCCTGGTCGTGGTGGGCGAGGAGGATGCCCTCATGCCGCCCGATGTGGCCCGGGTGATGGCGGCCGCCATCCCCGAGGCTCGCTTCGATGTGGTCCCCGGCGCCGGACACCTGACTCCGATGGAGCAGCCCCAGGCGTTCAACGCCATCCTGCGGGAGTTCTGGGGTGCACTCCCGCACCCGGGGGAGGGGTAGAAGGGGGTTACCCCACCTCCACTTCGTCGCCGGCGAACGTCCACCGCTGTCGCGACGCCCGAGCCTCGGCCACGTCCACCCGCCTCAGCAGAAGGGCGCCGGCGATGAAGAAGACGATGATCGACAGGATCGAGTTGCGGGCCGATCCGGTCCCCTCGCTGACCACGGCGAAGATCAGTGGCCCCCAGATCGCCGAGAACTTGGCGAACACCGAGAAGAACCCGTAGAACTCGGCCGAGGCCTCCTCGGGGATCATCGATCCATAGAGGCTGCGGCTGAGGGCCTGGACTCCGCCGAGGACCAGACCGACGACGCCGGCCAGGCCGAAGAACGGTGCGGCCCGGCCCTCGGGCAGGAAGAACCCCCCGATGGAAATCAACGCCCACACCGCCAGCGACACCAGGATCGCCTCCCGGGTGCCGAGCCGATCGGCCAGGCGGCCAAACAACAGGGCGCCGAAGAAGGCGATGAACTGGACCAGGAGGAAGGCGGCCAGGATCGTCTCCGTCTCCAAATCGAGGGTGTCCTTGGCATACACGCTGGTCATGGCGATGACGGTCTGGACGCCCTCGTTGTAGAGCATGAAGGCCACCACGAACAGCAGCAGCTGGCGGAATCGCAGCAGCCGGCGGGCGGTGGCCCACGTCCGCCCGAACCCGATGCGGGCATAGGCGGAGAGGCGGGATGCGGCGGCCAGCCGGGGGGGCAGCTCTTGGGCTTCCCCGGTCTCGCCGATCCTTCGGAAGGCGAACAGCGAGAACCCGGCCCACCACAGCCCGGCCATGGCGATGCCCAGCCGGGCCGCGGTCTCCTCACTGATGCTCAGGGCGTCGTGGGAGAGG
>CAYFYE010000140.1:0-4774 GCA_964347285.1 uncultured Acidimicrobiia bacterium | reverse complement strand
CCACACAACCAGGGAGGCTCACCTCACGCCGTCAACAACCTCCATGGACAACACAACTAGTCGGCCGACCTCACCCCGGGAGGCCTGCCCAACAGGACTTCAACCCTGGTTCCCCCTCCCGCGCCCGACCCGATGCGGACTGCACCACCGGAGCGCTCGGCGGTGCGTCGGGTGATATCGAGGCCCAGCCCGGTCGATCCCCCGCCGCTGATCCCCCGTTCGGTTTGCTCGGTGAAGCCGAGCCCGGGCCCATCATCCTCGATCACAAGCAAGGCCAGGTTGCCCTCGGAGCCCACTTCCATGCTGAAGGAGGCCCCTTCCGGCGTGTGAGCGAACACGTTCTCCAACAGAGCGTCGATGACGGCACCCAGCGCATCCGGATCGATCGCCACCGGCTGAGCCTTGGTACCGAAGCTGGCGGTGACCGGACGCCCCTGCTCGTCGGCGAGGACCCGCCAGTAGGCCAGCCGGTGCTCGGCCATCGCCCTCAGATCGGCCCGGCGTGGGCTTTGGTCGCCTTGAAGACGGACATCTTCGATGAGACGGTCGACGGCGCGATGGAGCCGATCGATGTCGGGCATGAGGACAGAGCGCTCGGGCTCGTCGAGCGACTCGGCCTGCAACCGCAAGGAAGCCAACGGGGTCCGGAGCCGGTGGGAGAGATCGGCCAACGATTCCCGCTCGGCGGCCAGCACATCGTCGAGGCGTTCGGCCAGGGTGTTGAAGGCTTCCGCGACTTCGGCGATTTCTCCCGGTCCCCGGGGTCGGACCCGGGCTTCCAAGTCACCCTTCGCCATCCGGTGGGCGGCCTCGGCCAGCTCTTTGACCGGCCGGGTCACCGACCGGGCCAACCCGTCGGCCACCACCAGGCCGACGGCGACGAGGCTCAGCCCCAGCGCCAGCAGCAATGCCCAGGCGGTGACGACCCCGCGGCGGAGCTCGGCATCGGTCACGAAGGCACGCACCACCGCCGGCTCGCCCGTTCCCACGACCGGGATCAGCACTTCAGCTCCCCCTTCCGCATCGGCGGTGAAAGCGCTTCCCCCGAGAGCCCTCGCCAGAGAAGCCGAGGCGGGCACCTCCAGCCCTACAGCAACATCGCCCACATACACGGTGATGCGGTCGGCCTCGTCTGATGCGTCGACCACGGCCTGAGCGAGGTCCGGAGTGATGCCTTCTTCGGACAGCGAGCCGCCGACGGCCAGGGCAGTGGCCACCGATTGGGCCGCCCTCTCGGTCCGAGAGAGCGCCCGGCTCTCGGCCTGGTTGAGTACCAGGAGGGCCAGCGGCACGACGAAGGCGACCACCACCATGGACGTCACCGCAGCCACCACGAGTGCGAAGCGCTTCCTCACGCGTCGGGATCGACGAGCTTGACCCCCACCCCGAAGACGGTGCGGAGGTAACGGGGCTCAGCCGCCGACTCGCCCAGTTTCTTGCGCAGCCAGGAGAGGTGCACGTCGATGGTCTTCTCCCCGCCGCCGTACGGTTCCCGCCACACCTCGGCCAGCAGCTCCCGTTTCGACACCACGGTGCCGGGCCGCTCGGCCAGGTAGTGAAGGAGGTCGAACTCTTTAGGGCTGAGCTCGAGCTCACGGCCCCCCATGTCGGCCGATCTGGCCGCCGGATCGATCGTCAACTCGCCTACTTCCACGGGCGTGCGCAGGTTCCCCGACGAGGCACGCCGCAGCACCGCTTGCACGCGAGCCTCGATTTGGGCCGTCGAGAACGGCTTCACTAGATAGTCGTCGGCGCCGGCGTGCAGGGTTCTCACGACCTCGTCGTCCTCACCTCGTGCGGTCGCCACGATGACCGGCACATCGCTGACGGCGCGGATCATCTTCAGCAGCTCAAAGCCGTCGAGATCGGGCAGACCGAGATCGAGGATCACCAAGTCGGGAACTTCGCTCACCACGGAGTCGAGTCCGTCCATGGCGGTGGCCGCCGCCGTGACACCGTGGCCCTTGCCGGCCAGAACGCGCGCTATCAGCTCGCGCAGCCGAGAGTCGTCCTCGACGATCACGATCAATGCCACACACTCACGATAGGTGGACCGTGCATCCCACAGGCCGTAATAGGAGAGTCTTAAGAGTTCCCTAACTCCCTCTTGGTCAGTGGTTGGGATCGGCCCGGCCACAATGCCGGCATGGTTCGTCGCGTGCTGCTCATCTCCGCCTGGGCGCTCGTCACCGTATCGGCCGCAGTCGGGGCGTGGGGCGCCGTCAGCCTTGCCGGGGAACAGGTATCCGACGAGGTGCCCCGACCGCTCAGCGCCGAAGAGGTCGCCGCTCTGCCCTCGATCGCGACTAGCTCGGCCGGACCCACCACCACGTCACGGCCTCCCACCTCGACGATCGCGCCCCCCGTCAAGAGCGGGATACCGTCCGACACGTTGGCTCCCGGCACCGCGACGACTCGCAGCGAACCCGAGGACACCGCAAGCGCGATGCCTCCCACCACGACGAGGGCCCCCACGGCCGCCCCCTCAACCACGATCGCATCGCCGCCGACGACCGCCGCCTCGGCCCCGGTCACGCCCCCGACGACCACTACCTCGGCCCCGGTCACGCCCCCGACGACCACCGCCACGACTACGACGCCGCCGGTGAGCGCGACGGTGTCCACTTACCATCTCGTCGGAGGATCGGTCGCCATCGCGACCTTGCCGGAAACGGTCAACCTGGTCTGGGCCACGCCCAACCCCGGCTTCACCGTTGAAGTCGACAGCGCCGGACCCGAATCGGTGTCGGTGGAGTTCTCCTCGGGTTCGCATGAGTCCGACTTCGAAGCGCTCTGGTCGGATGGCGAGCTCCAGGTGTCGAGCGACGAGCAGGCGGAGGGCGAAGGGGGCGAGTCCTAGCCCGCTTGCCTTTCCGGATTGCGGATCAGCAGCCAGGAGATCATCCCGCCCAGCACCATCACCCCCGCTCCAATCCACATCGCTCGCGAGAACCCGGCCGAGAACCCGGGCCCTTCCACCTCGGAGAGACTCGACAGCCCGGCGGCCAGCGGTATGAGGGGTATTGCCAGCAGTCCGGCGATGCGGGCCACGGCGTTGCTCACGCCCGAGGCCAGACCGGCCTGGTCATCGGAGACGGCGCCCAGGACGGTGGCGGTCAGCGGCGCCACCGTGAGGGCAAGGCCCAGTCCGAACACCAGCAGGCCGGGCAGCATGCCGGTGAGGTACGAAGCACCGGGCTCGACCTGGGTCAGGAGCGCAATGCCGATGCCACCGATCATCGGGCCCAGGCTCATCGGCAGCCGGGGGCCGATCGTGTTGTAGAGGCGCCCGGCACGGGGAGACAGGAGAAGCAGGAGCGCAGTCGTCGGGATGGCGGCGGCGCCCGCCTCGAGCGCCGAGTAGCCCAAGTTGTTCTGAAGCTGGATGATGAAGAGGAAGAACACCCCGCTCAGCGCCCCATACACCGGAAGGGTCGCCAGGTTGGCCCCGGTGAACTGGCGGATCCGAAAGATGTCGAGCGGGAGCATCGGGTCGGCGACCCTCGCCTCGATCGCCCCAAAGATCGCCAAGAGGACGACTCCCGTGACACCGGTGGCCAGCACGAAGCCGTCGGTCCATCCCCAGACCGGACCCTGAATGAGAGCAAACACCACCCCCGCCAGTCCCAGCGTTGCCGCTACCCCGCCGGGCCAGTCCGGCTTGGGTACCGGAGTCCGGGGAGGGTGGTCGGGCACATAGCGCAGGGTCATCCAGATCGCCAAGGCCGCCAGCGGAGGGTTCACCAAGAAGATCAGCCGCCAGCTGGCCACATCGACCAGCCAGCCGCCGAGGAAGGGGCCGAGGATGATCGAGATGCCGGAGAGCCCCGACCACAGACCGATGGCTTCCCCCCGATCCTCGGGCACGAAGCACTGCTGAACGACGGCCAGGCTGGAGGGGATGAGCAGCGCCGCCCCGACTCCCTGAACGGCCCGGGCTGCGAACAGGAATTCGATGGTCGGAGCGCCCCCGCACGCCACCGAGGCCGCCGCAAACCAAGTCACCCCGATGACGAACGTGCGGCGCTTGCCCCACAGGTCGCCCAACGACCCCCCGAGCAGAACGAGTGCCCCCAGGGTGACCAAGTATGAGTTGACGACCCACTGGAACTCGGCGAGGCCGACGTCGAAGTCGCGCCCGATGGCCGGTAGGGCCACATTGACGACCGCCGAGTCGAGGAAGGCCAGGCCCGAGCCGAGGACGGCGGCAGACAGCGCCAGCTTGCCGGTGAGACTGTGATACTTGAGCAGTGCCGGGACGGTGGTTACGGGTTCCTCCCTGGGCCGTGCGACACTACCTGCCATGTGCGGTCGGTTCGCGCTATCGCAGAGCCCCACGGTGTACGCCGGTTGGTTCGGAGTAGAGGTCATCAAGACCGAGGGCCTCGAGCCCAACTACAACGTGGCCCCCACCGATGAGGTCTATGCAATCGCCGAGCATGGCGGCTCACGGCAGCTGGGCACCTTCCGCTGGGGACTCATCCCGCACTACTCCAAGGATCGCAAAGGCGGCGCCCGACTCATCAACGCCCGCCTGGAAACCGTTGCCGAAAAGCCGGCTTTTCGTGACTCTTTCGTGGCTAGACGCTGCCTCGTCCCCGCCGACGGCTTCTACGAGTGGGAACCGATGGAGGGTCGCTCCAAGCTTCCCCACTTCATCTACGACGCCCGGCGCCGACCCCTCGCCTTTGCCGGCTTGTGGGCGAGCTGGCTGGATCCCGAATACGGTAAGCGGGTGCGCACCTGCACCATTCTCACCGGCGAACCGGACCCT
>CAYFYE010000139.1:0-4779 GCA_964347285.1 uncultured Acidimicrobiia bacterium | reverse complement strand
GGGCCGGCTCCCCGGCCGGGGGCGGTGGCGGGGCCGTCGTGGAAGATCCGGGCCGGGAGGTGCGCCCCGAACCCGGCGAGGCCACCTGATCGGCGGCCGGGAGGGCGCAGGCGGCCAGCAGGCCGCCAAAGGGAACAGCGATGAGGGACAGGCCCCCGATGCGGAGAAAGCTACGGCGGTCCATCGACCCCGGCCTGGAGCCCGCTTCGACCTCCGTAACTGAAGAAAGGGGCGGGCAGGGGCGGCCCAACCGATGTGCCGTCGATCCGATCCTCGGGCATCTGACGGTCAGGCTATCAGGGCCGTCGGGCACCGCCGCCCCATGGCCGGCGTTTAGGATCGCCGCCATGGCCCGATTGCCGACGTGACGGCCGGTGTCGCCGGACTGGTAGCCGGCCTCGTCGTCCTCACCCTTGCCGCCGATCGCCTGGTCGTTTCGGCGGCCCGCCTCTCGGCCGCCGCCGGGCTGTCGCCCGTATTGATAGGGGCGGTGGTGATCGGGTTCGGAACCTCCACTCCCGAGTTCGTGGTCTCGGTGATCGCCGGCGACCTCGATCGAGCGATGGGCAATGTGGTCGGCTCCAACGTGAGCAACCTGACGATGGTGCTCGGTACCGCCGTGCTGGTGGTCCCGTTTGCGGTACACGCCCGGATCCTGAGGCGGGAGGGTGTCGTCACCTTGGGGGCGGTGGCTCTTCTGGCTCTGGTGCTGGCCGGCGGCCGGGTGAGCCGCTGGCAGGGGGTGGTCCTGTTGGTGGCGCTTGTGGCCGCCTACTACGCAGTGGTGCGCTGGGCCGCCGTGGCCGCCACCCCCTCTTCCGGTGGTCCCGGTCCGTTCCCGCCGGTTCGAGAATCGGTCATCGGTGTGGCGATGCTCATCTCGACGATCGGCGGAGCGTGGCTGCTGGTATGGGGGGCCAGGCGGATCGCGGACGAAGCAGGCCTGACCAATGCGTTCGTCGGGCTGATCATCCTGGCGGTTGGTACCAGCCTGCCCGAGCTGGCCACATCGCTGGCGGCGGCCCGGCGGCGTCAGACCGAGATGATCATCGGCAACGTACTCGGCTCGAATCTGTTCAACTCGCTGGCGGTGGCCGGTGTCGTCGGCCTCGTCTATCCGGGACAGACGGCGCCGGGCTTCGGACCGGTGCTGTGGCTCATGGTCGCTTCGGCGGCGGTGGCCGGCCTGCTGGCTCTCACCGGCCGTCGCTTGGTCCGCTGGGAAGGTGCTCTCCTACTGGCCGGCTTCGTCGTACTGGTGGTTCTGGCTTCCTAGTCCGTTTGCCGACTTCCTGTGGATACCGCTTTGAGTATCGTGTCGGCACGATGACGACCCGCATCCATCGGAGCCGAACGTTGCGGGCGATCTATGCGACGCTCGGCGTCCTGTGCCTCTTCATCGGGGTCGTCGGCATCGTGACTCCGCTGCTGCCGTCGACCGTATTCATCCTGGCGGCCGGGTTCTTTTTCGCTCGATCGTCGGAGCGGCTGCATGCGTGGCTGCTGAGCCGTCCCCGCTTCGGCCCGGTCGTGCGGGACTATCAGGCCGGCCTGGGCTTGCCGAAGCGCATCAAAGTGATAGCCACGGTCGCCGTCTTTGTGACGTTCGGCACGACCATCGCTCTGGCGGCGCCCTCGTGGCCTTTACGGCTGGCGCTCGGGGTCGGGGCGTTCGCGATCGTGTGGTTCGTTCTCAGCCGGCCCACCACGGAGGAGGTGGAGGCGCAGCCGGGCCGCTAGGCGCTCCCCTCTTCGGCTTGTTCGCTGAGCCGACGGCGCAATCCGGAACCGTAGAAAGTGCCCTTGCCCTCCTCGGGTGACACCTGGTCCGTTTCATCCTGATCGACGGGGCCACCGTCCGCCGGAGCCTCGCCGTCGGCTTGGGATGCCTCGCCCTTCTCGGCGGGAGCCGCCGTGTCGACGGCGTCCGTCTGGACGGCCGGGGCGGCCGGTTCTGTCGCCGCCTGAGCCTCGGCTTGGAGGTCCGCATCGATCCCGGCCTCGGCGGCGGCCAGGTCGACCATTGCGTCCACCACTTCGACTTCGGCGAGAGCGTCCCGCATGAGTTTCTCGAGCCGGGATTCGATATCCGTGACGGCGGTTCGCAACTGGGGTATGCGCCTGACGAGGTCCTTGTGCTCGGCGCGGGCCTCCGCCAGCAGCTCGGCTGCCTCCAGGCGGGCCTCCTCCAGCGTGTGGTCGGCATCCGCCTTGGCTTCGGCAATCAAGCGCTTCACCTCGTCCCGAGCCTTCCCGCCGATGCTCTCTGCCTCGCGCTGAGCGGATTCCCTGGTCGCCGCGGCCTCGGTCTCGCTCTCGGTTCGCGTCCTATCGGCTGCCTGATTCGCCTCGGCGACGAGCTGCTCTGCCTCGGCCTTGGCTGTCTGAAGCTGCCTCTGGACGTCGGCGCGTGCCTTGACTGCGATCTGCTCGCTCTCGGCCCGTAGGGCGGCGGCGTCACTCTCCGCCTCGGCGAGCATCTTTTCCGCCTCGGCTTGGCGGGCGGTGACGGCCTGCTTGGCCTCGGCTTGGATTCGGGCTCCCTCGTCGCGACCTTCGGCGATCAGGTCGTCCTTGATGCGCTGGGCTTCGACGAACGTCCGATGGAGGGCGTCCTCGGCCTGTTCGTACTCGTACAGGGTTGCTATGACTTCGGCGAGAACGGCATCGACCTTCTGAGTGTCGTAGCCGCGTCGCCCCTCCGGAAAACGGACCTTCTCGAGGTCCGCAGCGCCGACCTTCATGATTCCTCGCTCCTTTCGCCCAAGGAGGTGCTATGACTACTTTGAGTTGCTGGACGTGATCTTAGCGTCACCAAGCATCTCTGTCAGCAGTTTTTCGCGCTTCCACCCCGGTCCGACTCGGTGGATCAGACCCGGTCGGGGGTCGGGCCCTGGGCGGAATGGCCGATGCCGTCTTCTCCGCCGACGAACCCCTCGCTCGGGCAGATCGCCAAGAGAGTGGGACCGCCGGCTTCAGGCTGCAACTGGATGGTCGAGCTGTGCCCTTGCCGCAGCGAACGCGGTTTCATAACCTCTTCTTCGTGGACCGCATCATCGTCGACATCGACAAGGATTGGCTGTCGGTTGCCGACATCTGCGAATACATGGGGGTCACGGCGTTTGTGGCTACCGGTGTCATCCGCTCGGGCGCCCTCCCGGCAGTGAAGTTCGGTCGCGAATGGCGAGTGGCCAGACAGGACTTCGAAGACTGGCTCAACGCCCAGCGGATGGAGTCGCGAGCGCGCGCCGCCGCGGACGAGGAGTAGAGGGGGTTCGATTCCGACGGCCGCATCGTTTTGCGGCGCGGGTGGTTGTCGTTGGGCGTGCCGGCCCGTCGCCGAGATCACTCCAACCGCCGGGGCCTGCTCCCGCCGTCGGGGGCCCGCTCCTCAAGAGTCGAATCCGAGCACCTCGCCGGGATCGACATACTCCGAGTCGAGGGCTCCGGCTACGGCGCGATTGGTCACGGCTCCGGCGGCCACGTTGATGCCCGGCACTAGCTCGGGGTAGGTCGACAGGGAGTCCGACAGCCCGCCGGCCAGGCTCACCAGGTACGGCAGGGTGGAGTTGGTGAGTGCGAAGGTGGCGGTGTTCGGAACTGCGCCGGGGATGTTCCCGACCGCGTAGTGAAGGACCCCGTGCTTCTCGTAGACCGGGTCGGCATGGGTGGTCTCTCGAGCGGTGGCGATGCACCCGCCCTGGTCGATCGAGATGTCGACGATCACGCTTCCGGGTCGCATGGCTTGGACCAATTCCTCGCTGACGATGACCGGAGCCCGGGCTCCCGGCACGAGGACCGCGCCGATCACGAGATCGGAACCCGTGACGAAGTCCTCCACCGAGTAGACCGAAGAGCGGACGGTTACCACCCGTCCCCACCGAAGCTCATCGAGATGACGCAGCCGCTGGACGTTGAGGTCGAGGATCACCACGTCGGCCCCCATGCCGGCCGCGATCATGGCGGCGTTAGTGCCGGCCATGCCGGCTCCGAGCACGGTGACCTGGGCAGGAGCGACGCCGGATACACCGCCGATGAGCACCCCTCTTCCCCCGCGCGGTCGCTCCAGGTAGTGAGCCCCCGACTGGGCCGCCATGCGTCCGGCGATCTCGCTCATCGGAGCCAGCAAGGGGAGGACGCCGCTCGGGAGCTGAACGGTCTCGTAGGCGATGGCGGTGACCCCCCGATCTAGGAGTCCGTCGGCCAGGCTCGGGTAGGCGGCCAGGTGAAGGAAGGTGAAGAGCAGCTGGCCGGGGCGGAGTAGGGTGATCTCGCTCGGCTGGGGCTCTTTCACCTTGATGATCAAGTCGGCGGCCTCGAACACATTTTCGGCATCGGCAACGATCTCGGCCCCGGCGGCGATGAAGTCATCGTCGCTGATCGAGGAGGCCATACCGGCAAGCTTCTGAACGACGACCCGATGGCCGCGCGAAACCAGTTCGCGGACTCCCACCGGAGTGATCGCCACCCGATATTCCTCAGGCTTGACCTCGCTGGGGACTCCAATGATCAACGCGTCCTCCTTTGTGTGGCCCGTCACGTCGGCCCGGCCGGCCAGACGCGCCTGCCGCACAGACGCTAGCCTGCCGAACTGACGAGATCGGCGCTGTGGAAGCGCCGGGCGGAGTAGGGGGGAGGAAGGCGGCCCCCGAGGGCCGCCTTCCCTCACGGGCCTTCCGATTCGGGGCGGCTTCTCGATCGCCGCGAGCCCTCACTGGGGTCCGTGACTAGTCCGGTTGGAATCCAAATATCTGGCCCCAGGTTTTGGTTCAATGCCCA
>CAYFYE010000138.1:0-4959 GCA_964347285.1 uncultured Acidimicrobiia bacterium | reverse complement strand
GCTCGAGCTCTAGGCCGGTCTCGATGCGGGCCAGCAGGAACACGTCCTCCACCAGCCCCCGCAGCATCTCCAGATCTCGCGACATGGAACGCAGATAGCGCTCGGGGTCGGGCGCCAGCCCGTCTTGCAGGGCCTCTACCGCCGCCTGCAGAGACGTCAGCGGGGTACGCAGATCGTGGCCGACCGCCGCCAGCAGCGCCCGCCGCGCCGCCTCGGTCCGCCCCCGCTCGATCTCGACGGCCTCCAGGCGGGCCACCATCTGGTCGATAGCCGTCGCCACCGCCCCCTCCTCGTCGGGACGCGCGATGCCGGTGCGGGCACCCAGGTCGCCGCCTCCGACCCGGGCTGCCGTCCCCGCCAACGCCTGCAGGTCGGCCGCCAGCGGGCGGGCCACGGTGATCGCCAGCGACAGCCCCAAGCCCACCCCCAACCCCAGCGCCACCAGCACCAGCCGCAGGTCGTGTGCCGAGAGGAACATGGAGACCGCCGCCACCCCCACCGCACCGCCGGCAACTACCACCGAGGCCAGCGCCACCTTCTGCACGCTGGTGCGCACCGAACGGAACCGCCTCGCCGGCTTGGGCAGGGCCCACCCGGCGGCGGCGGTGACGGCCGCCATGGCGGCGAAGATGCCGTAGAGCACCGCCCGGTCCTGAGGCGAGGGCTGCATGGTGCCCTCCGCCACCAGCCGTCCGGCGGCAACCAGCACCGCCACCACGGCCAGCAGCGCCCTCATGGCTCGAACCGGTACCCGACGCCCCACACGGTGGCGATTTAGCGGGGATGCTCAGGGTCTCCCCTCGATCTTCTCCCGGATACGGCGCACGTGCACCGTTACGGTGGAGGGCTCCTGCCATTCGGCGGAGGAATCCCATACCTGCTGGAGGGCGACACCGTCCACCACCTGTATGCCGGCGCCACCTCCGGCGACCTGGAGCGGGTGTATGTCTTCGACGGCTTCACCCTCGACCTCGGGGAGCTCGTGTTCACACCGGACGAACCGCTGGAGGGGATCGCCGTTCTCAGGGTCGAAACCGTCGAGAGCCCGTCGTGGGTCTCATGGCGAGAGATCGAGGTGATTGCGGCAGGCGACTGAAGCGCGCTCCCGGTGGTGCCGGGGACTCGGGCCCTACTCGGCCGGCACCGGTTCTTTGGGTTCCCGGTCTGGGACCGGCTCGATGGGCGGCCGGGACGGCTCCGGCCGCTCAGGAGGGGGATCCGGGATCTGGGGCTGTTCGGCCGGAGCCTCCAACGGCTCGACCTCCCACACCCGCTTCGGCTGTCCGATGTCCATCGCTCCTCCTAGACCGATACGTCCACGCGGTAGCGGCGGCGAAGGGCATCGGCCGCCTCACAGATGAAGTCCGAAGTGAACAGCAGCGACCGTGACGGGCCCGGTTGGGTCCAGTGGGGATGCTCGGCCAGGTGCTGGTCGCAGATGGGGTGATAGCGGGGGCCCCGCTGGAGGATCCACTCCGGTTCGGGGCCATCGAACGAGCCGGCGTCGCACAGGATCGACGGCGGATCGAGGGTCCGATAGTTGCCTCCGCCGCTCCGGCAATACACCCCGATCCGCAGGGGCCCGATGATGCGGGCCCGCTCGGCCCGGAAGCCCCGCTCTCCCTCGATCACCCGTCCGGAGAGGGCCACCGGGCCGTGGGCGATCAGGCCCGGTCCCAGTAGCCGTCGCCACAGCGAGAGGTCCTTGAGGGCATAGATGCCGCACGTGCAGTCGAGATCGGGAACCCGGTGGCCGGCGGCTGCCGGGAACCACGCTCGTTGGGATTGGACCGAAGAGCGGTGTACCCGGCATTCGGCCACCAGATCGGCGGTCCACCACAGGCCCCGTCCGGTCAAGCTGGCCAGCATCGGCCCGTCCGCGTCCGGTACCAGCTGCCATTGCCGCCAGGCGACGATGGGCTCGGCGCGGGACGAAACCCGGTCCCAGGGCTCGGGCCGGTGCCGGCCCTTGGGATGGTCCCCGGCGGGGCCGGCAGCGGCCGGCCGGGGAAAGGGACCGATCAGCAAGCCGGGATCGGTGGTCGGGGGCAGTCTCGGCTTTCTTCTTCCCCTGCGGCCCCGCAACCGGGAGAAGGCGTGAACGCTTCCGACGACCACGGCGACGCCGGCGAAAGTGAAGCCGGGACGGGCCAGTGTCCACGCCAACCCCAGAGCGGCGATGAGCCAGGCGGCCGCGCCGACAAAGGCGACGGTCGTGAACCAGAGAACGACCACGGCCAAGCTGCCCACGAGCCGAAACGGGAACAGGACCACCCGGAAGGCCCGCCGTGCCAGCCGGCGGCCCGTCAACGCCTTCGTGCCGACCGTCCGGCCCTGCCTCGTCATTGTGTTCACGGGACGATCCTCCCAATCCCACAACATACGCTGCCGGGGTGACAGATGCCAAGGATGGTGACGCCGACGACATGCTGCGCCTTCGACATGCACCCCGCGCGTCAAGGCGCCGGAGTGGGGCCGGGCACCACCGGGTCACAGCGCATCGGCGTATCTGCAACGGCCGCGATCGGTGACAGAGCGGCCGGGGCTCGGGGCGCCGCGGGCCGGGCATGTCTTCCGGGTCCGCCGCAGCGGTCGCCCGCAGCGATGTCGGCTACCAGAGCGAATGGATCACGGGCGATCCGTGCAGCACGGCAACGTCCACTTCGCTCGCCCAGGCAACGAACGCCTGGAAGTCCTGCCAGCTGTCGGCACCCTGCTTCCAGTGGTCGGCCAGGCCGGCCGGAGTTGCATACACCTCAGTCAGGACGAAGCAGGTGTTCTCGGTCGGTTCGGACGACGGGTCGAGCGAGTTCGACAGCTCCGGTCCCTTGACCACGTTGTACTGCAACAGGGCGAGATCCCCGTCGCGATAGTGCGTCTTCTCCATCCATTGGGCATGGCTGGCGAACAGGCGGTCACCTTCGTCGACCTGGTCTGGACGAGCCGTGAAGATGAACGTGATCTGGGTCTTTCCTTCGTGGGACATGGCCCCCCTTTCCGGATCGACGCTGGCGCTGGGTCGATCGCGATCGTCGATGCCCCGGCTCCCGCGCGCTACGTCGGATGGCCAGACTCCCCGGCTCGCCCCGAGAAATCGCCGGGCGTCTCGAGCCCGGCCGGCACTGTGTGTGGCGACCACCCTACCACGCGACGGGTGAGAGCCACCCGGTCATTCCGCCCGACTAGCCCCCGGCGAAGATCTCCCGCACCGTATCGATGGTGTCGGCCTCTTCGGGACCCTTGTCGTGGCGGTAGCCCTTTACCCGGGCGAAGCGGAGTGCCATGCCGGCCGGGTACCGGGGCGACGCCTGGATGCCGTCGAAGGCGACCTCGACCACCTGCTGGGGTCGGACGTACACCACGTGGCCTTCCCGATGGGTCTCCAGCTCCAGAAACCGCGCCGTCTGCCACTCCAGCATCTCGTCGGTCATGCCTTTGAAGGTCTTGCCGAGCATCACGAAGCCTCCCCCGGCCGGATCCCGGGCCCCGAGGTGGAGGTTGCTCAGCCTGCCCCGGCGCCGTCCCGACCCCCACTCCGCGGCCAGCACCACCAGGTCGAGGGTGTGGGCCGGCTTCACCTTCAGCCAGGCAGCCCCGCGTCGACCCGCCTGGTAGGGAGCGTCGAGCGCCTTGACCATGACTCCCTCGTGCCCGGCGCCCAGTGCCTCGTCCAGGAAGTCCCGGGCCCGACCGGCGTCGTCGGTCTCGATGCGGGGAATCGTCAGTGGCGGCGGGATCACCGAAGCCAGAGCTTGCCAACGCTTTGTGCCGGGGAGGTCGATGAGATCGCGTCCATCGAGGTGGAGGCAGTCGAAGAAGAAGACGGCCAGTGAGCCCCCGTTCCCTTCCGAGCTGAACCGGCTCATCGTGGCCTGGAAGGGAAGCGGTCGTCCCGAGGCGTCGAGAGCGATCGCCTCACCGTCGAGGATGATCGCGTCGACCTCCAGAGCGGCCGCGGCGGCGACCACGTCGGGTACCTGATCGGTGATGTCCCGCAGCCGGCGGGTGTAGACGGCCAGGCGACCGCCGGCCCGGTGGACCTGGGCGCGCGCCCCGTCGACCTTGTACTCGATGGCGGCCGGCCCGGTCTTCTCCAGGGCCGAGGTCACGTCGTCGGCGGTCTGAGCCAGCATGGGCTGGAGTGGACGGAACAGCTCGAGACCGAAGCCCTCCAGAGCGGCGGCATCGCCGCTCAAAGCTTCCTGCGCCACCGCACCCAGATCGCCACGGAGCATCAGCGCTCGTCGCACCAGGTGGGGATCGATCCCGGCGGCGGCGCCCACGGCGTCGGCCATGATCCCCTCGAGCGCCCCCTGGCGCAGCTCTCCAAGGAGCAACCCGCGCAGGAAGTCCTGTTCGCCTTCCGTCGCCCGCTCCAGCAACCCGGCCAGCACGCTCTCTTTGATGCCCTTCGAGCCGGGTCCCGAGGCGGCGGTGATGGCCCCGAGGGCGGTATCGACGTCGGCCACGGTCAGCTCGGCGCTTGCGGCGGGCTTGGCCCGCACTCCTCCCACGGTGGCGTAGCCGAGGCCGATGCGGCCCTGGGGCAGTCTGCCCGAGAGATAGGCCACCACCGTCGAGACGTGTGGGCTGTCGGTTGCCGCAAGGAGCTCGGCGACGGTCGCGATCTTGGCCTTGCGGGATCGGGTGGCTCGCAGCCGCTCCCAGGTCTCGGCGACGCGACTGAGCAACATAGGGTCAACCTAGGCAGCACGGCCGAGAGGCGCGCCGTTCCAATCCAGCCCCATCGACGCTGGGGCCCGGCGGGGAGGGGACGCCGGCGAACGATCATGAGCAAGCTCAGGGGACGGCGACGACGTAGCTGAGCGATGCGCCTTTGTAGGCGGCACGGATCTCCCAGCACCCGGCGGGCAGCTCGACGGGGAAGTCGGCGATCATGAACCAGCCTTCCTCGGGCGTGTACGCGTTGGTGCCGGGTGACGCCGAGGTGATGTCGGG
>CAYFYE010000137.1:0-5169 GCA_964347285.1 uncultured Acidimicrobiia bacterium | reverse complement strand
CTGCTCCCGATCGGCGGGTACAAGGGGTCCGGCCTGAACATGGCGATCGGCCTGCTGGCCGGAGTGCTCAATGGCGCCGCTTTCGGGACGGAGGTGATCGACCATCGTGTCGTTCCCGATCAGGCGGCCAACACCGGACAGGCGATCCTCGTCATGCGGCCCGACCTGTTCCGAGACCTGGGCGATTTCAAGGTCGCCATGGACCGTCATCTTCGGGAAATGCGAGACTCGGGCCCGTCGGGTTCCGTCCACATCCCGGGTGACGGTGCAGTTGCACGGGAAGCAGAGCAGCGGCGCAACGGCGTGTTGGTTCCACCGGCGCTGCTCCAGCAGCTTCGCGACCTTGCGCACCGCTTCGAACTGGACGATCGGCTCGACGGCTAGGCACAATCCGTCTGCCACGCCAGCCGTCGATCAGCGAGGGTCGCCAGAAGCGCGCGTGTGCCGACTCGATCCCGAGCACACCCTCCCCGGTCAGAGACCGACGAGGGTGGTGGGGTTCTCGGAGAGGATCGCGTCCTTCTCGTCGGCGGACAGCTCGGGCAAGCCGCGGACCCAGTTGACCGCGTCTCGCAGCACCATCGGAGCCGGATAATCGGTGCCGAGGACCACCCGGTCGATGCCCACCGCGTCGATCAGGAAGCGAAGCACCGGCCCGCTGTAGGTGCAGCAGTCGTAGTAGAAGCGATCCAGGTAGTCGCTGGGCGGGAGCTGCTGGGAGAACCCGTCGCCATCGCCGAACGGCGGCGTCATCCCGGCTGAACCTTCCAAGGCGCCGGCCACCTTGTCCAGCCTTGCCACGCCATACGCCGTGTAGCCGCCGCCATGTCCGAGCAGGGGTTTCAGGTCGGGGAAGCGATCGATGATGCCCGCGAACACCAACGTCGCAAAGACCAGGGCGCGCTCGGTGAGATTCCCGACGGCATTGGGGAGCTTGTAGCGCTGGTTCCTGTGCTCCACACAGGTGTCGTGCCCCTGGTGGAAGAAGAGGATCGCCCCCAGCTCCTCGGCAGCAGCGAAGAAAGGGAGGAATGCCGGATCGTCGTAGGTTCGGCCGGCGACGTGGTCGCTGAGGATCACGCCCTTGAAGCCCAGGTGCCCCATCGCCCGCTCCATCTCGGCTATCGCGCTTGGAGGATCCTGCATTGGGACAATGCCCATGCCGGCGAACCGCGACGGGTGCTGGGCGACGGTCTCGGCGATCTCGTCGTTGCACTCCCGATGGACCACCGTGGCCACATCGATCTCGTTGTCGTACTGGTAGAACCCCACCGTGGGAGTGAGCAGTTGCATTTCAATGCCGAGAGCGTCCATCTCGGCCAATCGCTCCGAGAGCGGCTTGGCAAAGCCTCCCTTGCTCAGTTCTCCGGCCGCGGCGTCGAGGCCGTACCAGTGGCCCTCCGTCCTGATGGCGTCCTTGAAACGCTCCGGCGTCAAGTGGGCGTGCATGTCGATGACGGGCATGGTCGACCTCTCTGTCGAATCGATCTGGGGAACTCCCCACACTGCAGGGGCGCATTCTTGCCGACACCCGATCACCCGGACCGCTGCGGGTGAATAGCCGCGCCGGAGATCCGTCATGTTCGAGAAGCGACGATCGCACGGTGGCGAGAGGCTCGTGGTGATTGCCGTGGGTGCGGAGGTGTCACCACACATCATCCGCTGCCGCGGGATGACCGGGGACTTTGACGGCTTCTGGATCGCCGGGCGATGTTGGCCCGTTTGATATAGCCTGCTCTCACGCTCGACTGGAGCCGTCATCGATAGATACGCCAAAGGGCCCTTCGCCGTCGATTGGGAGGACCGTTACGACTTCGCTGAGCTGCGCAGCCAGAGGGTGGCCAAGGCGCAGCAGGCTCTCGCGAGCTCCGATGCCGACGCGGTGCTGGTGTGGAAGGACGAGAACGTCCGCTATCTCACCGCGCTGCGCGCTCAGCTGATCGCCGGGAAGACCACATCGCTCAACGGGGCGTTGCTCACATCCGGCGAGGACCCGATCCTCCTCGCCTCGGGAGGAGAGGTCGACAAGGCCGCCTTCGGGATGAGTTGGATCGGCGAAGCCCATGCCGTCCCCATCATGGAGCAGCGAGAGCTGGTTGACGGGTTCGTGACCGGCACGCTGACGTCCCTTCTCGGGGAGAGAGGGTTGACTTCGGGCAAGCTGGCGGTCGACCAAGCCAACATCTCGTTCATCGAATCGGTGCGGGCCCACCTTCCGGACGTGGAGCTTGTCGATGGCGACACGATCATGCAGCAGGCCCGTTGGATCAAGACGGACCTCGAGGTCGCCGTCATCGAAGAAGCGTGCGCCATTGGGGACTCGGTAACGCAGCGTGCCCTGGACGAGGCCAGAGCCGGGCGGCGCGAGTTGGAGGTCGCAGCCGATGCCATGCAGACCCTCTTCCAGCTCGGAGGCGAGATGGCACATGTCACTACGCCTTTCGTGGCTTCGGGGGAGCACATGTCGCCTCCCCACCGCCTCGCAACCGACAAGATCATCAGGAACCAGGACCTCTGCTTCATCGACATCGGCGCGATGTGGAACGGCTACTTCGCCGACATCGGTCGGACCACGATCGTTGGAGCGCCCTCCAAGAAGCAGCAACAGATATACACCGCCGTCTACGAGGGACTGATGGCCGGGATCGAGAAGATGCGCCCCGGGTTCACCAACCAGGATTGTGCCGATGCGATCATCGCCAAGATCGGCGACCACGGCCTGGAGGACCACCTCTTCAGCCTGTTCATCGGGCACGGCATCGGTATGGGGGCGAATGAGCCCCCATACATCGGCGAAACACTCCCGGGGACGACGACCTATGAGTTTCAGCCGAACATGGTCTTTGCAGTGGAGCCGCTCGTCTGGGTGCCGGAGGTCCGTGGTGGCGGTGGTGTCCGCATCGAAGACATGGTGCTGATCACCGAGGGGGATCCCCATCTTCTCTCGAGGGTCGAGTACGAGGAGCGTCTGCTTCTCTGATCGACGGCCCGACTCAGTTGCCGAGGGCTACGTCGCCGTACGCGAAGCTCACTTCCCCGATCCGGAAATGAGGCCGGCGACCACATACTTCTCCACTCGGGTGTAGACGAGCACGAAGGGGAGAATGGTGAGAATCGTGAACGCGGCCTCCCCTGGGAAGTTGGCTATGCCTTCGATCCCCTGCATCTGGTAGAGCTCGAATGGGAGTGTCCGTTTTCCGGGCGTGTTGACCAGCACCAGGACCAGTGTGAACTCGTTCCACGCCTCGCGGAAGGCGAGGACACCGATGGTGATCATGGCCGGCGCGGCCAGTGGAGCCACGATGTATCTGAGGCGTTGCCACAGACCGGCCCCGTCGACGTTTGCTGCTTCCTCGATCTCCCGTGGTATCTGTTGGAAGAAACCGACCATCAACCACACCGCCAACGGCAACAACGTCGCGGTGTAGACGATGATCAAGGTGCTGCGCTTGTCCAGCTGCCCGGTGAGCGCAGCGAGGCGGAAGATGGGAACCATCAGCCCCAGGCTGGGGACCAGGCGTGGCAGCAGGGTGAACAGCAAGAGCAGGTGGCGGCCGCGGAAGCTGAATCTCGCAAACGCATAGGCGGCGGGTACCCCCAACACGAGCGTCAGTGCGGTGGTGCCTATGCCGACGATGAGGCTGTTCACAAAAGAGCTGGTGAAACTCTCGCTCCACAGAACCTCTTGATAGGCCTCGAGGCTCGGATTCGACGGGATGAGCGACGGATCCGCGAAGACGTCCGCCCGTTCTTTGAACGAGACCGACAGCGTCACCAGGAATGGCGCCAGGGTCCAAACGACGAGCAGAATCAGCGGGATAGCGATAAGGACCGATCTGAGGATTCGGCGGGCTCGACTCCCGACCGCCCGCTTCGGCTCGGCGGAAGCCCCGGTAACCGCCTGAACCGCCTCGGCGGTGGAATCGGCAAGAACTTCGTCGGGAGCCCGTTGGCCGGTCATTGGTCGTACTCGTATCGTCGGCCGATGAGCACGTAGCCCAGCGTGAGCAATGCGTTGAGGATCAATATGAACGTGGCGAGCGCCAGGGCCCGATTGAACTCGAGGCTTCGGAAAGCCACTGTGTACATCTCCATGGCCATCGTCTGCGTCGCCTTGAGTGGCCCACCGCCGGTGAGGGCAAGCACCACGCCCAACCCGGTAAGCGTCGAATAGCTCAGCCAGACCGTGCTTATCAAGATCTGAGGTGCCAGAAGCGGGATCGTGACGTATCGGGCCCTCGTCCACCCCGTGGCACCGTCCACGAGGGCGGCGTCGAGGTAGGCCCTGTCAATCGTCATCAACCCTCCGAGAAGCAAGAGGATCGTCAGGGGGAGGTCGGTCCAGACCTGGGTGAAGATCACGACGATCATCGCCAGATTGGGATCAGCTAGCCACGAAGGGCCGTCGATCCCGAAGAAGCCGAGGACCTCGTTCACGAGGCCGAACTGACCGTTGAAGAGGATTCGGAACATCACTGCGGCTGCGACATTGGAGATGATGTATGGCGCCACCGTCACGGCCCGGAGAAATCGGAGCCTTCCCACCACTCTGAACAGGGCAAACGCGAAATAGAGACCCAGGGTCGTACCCACGATGAGAGACCCGGTGACGAAGATCGCGGTCCGGTTGAGGGCGTGCCAGAACGCGTCGGACGAGAACATATCGACGTAGTTCTCCAAGCCGACCCGCTCCACGGGAGCTCCGAGCGTTGGAGCGCGATAGAAGCTCTGCCACACGCCCCATATGACCGGGAAGCCAAGCAAGGCGGCCACCGTGATGATCGCCGGCAGGCTGAAGAGGTATGGCGTCGACTTGCGGTGGCCTATGAAGTTCTTGTTGTCCCCCCCCGGTGGTCGCGTGCTTCGTCGCCACCATTGGCGTCTGACGGCGGGTGTCGGTCTGGAAGCGGTCGTTGTTTCTATCGATCGGACCTCGTCAAGTCACAGGACATTACAAGAGCGCCCCCGTCCCGTATGGGACGGGGGCGCTCCGTTCTTTGCTCGTGCTCCTGTCGTTACAGGGCACCGCCTGACATCAAGCCGCGTCCAGCTGCGGCTGGTACTCGGCCGCCAGGTCCTCACACGTCTTGTCGGTGCCGACCACGATCTCGCCAAACATCTGCTCGAGGATCGCTTCGACATCGCCGGCGTTGGGACCGGCCGGCGCCG
>CAYFYE010000136.1:0-5428 GCA_964347285.1 uncultured Acidimicrobiia bacterium | reverse complement strand
TCATGGCCTGGCGGAGCCGATCCGACTGGCCGGGGGTGAACCCGGCGCACACCCGGGCCAGCTCCATGAGCTGCTCCTGGAACACCGGCACCCCCAGCGTCTTGCGCAGGATCGGCTCGGCCAGGGGGTGGGGATAGCGCACCGGCTCCTCCCCATTGCGCCGCCGCAGGAAGGGATGAACCGACTGGCCCTGGATGGGGCCGGGACGAATGAGGGCCACCTCGATGGCGAGGTCGTAGAAGTCCTTGGGCTTCATCCGGGGCAACGTGGCCATCTGAGCCCGTGACTCCACCTGGAACACTCCGACGGTGTCGGCCTTGGTCAGCATCTCGTAGATCACCGGCTCCTGGTCGAGGGTCGCCAGCTCGATCTCGACGCCGTGGACCTCGCGGATGGTGTCCACGGTGAGGTGGAGAGCGTTGAGCATCCCCAGGGCAAGCAGGTCGAACTTGACCACTCTCATGGCGGCGCAGTCGTCCTTGTCCCACTGGAGCACCGAGCGATCCTCCATCCGCCCCCACTCCAGAGGGACCACGTTCCACAGGGGGCGATCGGCGATGACCATGCCCCCGGAGTGAATGCCGAGGTGGCGGGGGAAGCCGTCGAGGCGGGAGCAGATGTCGTAGATGAAGGTGGTGGTGAGGCCCGGAGGCAGATCGAGCTGGAAGCCGAGATCGGTGGGGCGGCGGGTATCGAGGTACCGGGTGAGCCCGTTCACCTGGGCCTGGGTGAGCCCGAAGGCCTTGCCCACGTCCTGGAGGACCGAACGAGCCCGATAGGTGATGACATTGGCCACCATCGCCGCCCGCTCCCGCCCGTAGCGCTGGTAGCAGTACTGAATGACCTCTTCTCTACGCTCGGCCTCGAAGTCGACGTCGATGTCGGGGGGCCGGCCGCGCTCCTCGGACAGGAACCGCTCGAAGGGGAGATTGAGGCGAATGGGGTCGACCCGGGTGAGGCCGAGGCAGCGGCATACCGCCGAATCGGCCCCCGAGCCGCGAATCTGGCAGTAGATGTCGCGGGAACGGGCGAACTCGACGATGTCCCACACCACCAGGAAGTATCCGGGGAAGTCGAGCTCCTCGATGACCTCCAGCTCGTGCTCGAGGCGCTGCTCGGCTCGCCAGTCCACGCCCCCGGCACCGTCGGGATAGACGGAACGAGCGCCCTCCATGACCAGATGGCGGAGGTACTCGGCCTCCGTCGTGAACGCACCGGGCAGTCCGTAATCGGGGAGGCGGGGCGCCACCAGCCGGAGATCGAAGGCGAGATCCTCGCCGAGGCGGGCGGCCCGCTCGACCACTCCGGGATACCGGGCCAAGCGCCGGGCCATCTCTTGGGATGCCTTCAGGTGGCGCTCGTCGGTGGCGGGCCGGAAGCCGTCGTGGAGATCGAGATTGCGCCGGCCCCCGACGGCGGCCAGTACCTCGGAGAGGTCGGCCTGGTCGCGGTCGTGGTAATGGACGTTGTTGGTGGCAACGGCAGGAAGGCGGAGGCGCTGGGCCACTTCCCACACGAGATCGTTGCGAGGGTCGTCTTCGGGCATGCCGTGGTGCCACAGCTCCAGATAGAAGCGGCCCCTGAAGAGCTCGCGCAGCCGGACCGCCTCTTCCGTGGCCCGGGCCAGGGCGCCGTCGGCGGCAGCTCGATTGATCGCCCCCTGCCGACAGCCGGACAGCGCAACGAGATCGCCGTCGCGTGAGGCCTCGGCCAGGTCGTCGTAGGAGTACGTCGGGGCGTCCTTGCGGCCGCGGAACTGGGCCCGGGTGATGAGCCGGCTGATGGCGGCGTAGCCCTGGGGAGAAGGGGCGAGCAGGACGAGGTGGTCGGTGGCGGGGCGATCGACCGGTTTCGAGCCGTGCATGGGGTGGGTGCGCCCTCTTCTCGTTCCCTCCGCCGGAGAGGGACGGTCGGGATGGGGGTGACCTGCGCCGGCTCCACTCTCCCCGGGGTCCTCTCCTTCGGCGGAGGAGACGACGACACGCACCGGCGATGGACTCTCCGATGGCCGGTCGTCGACCGGCGGCCTCGGCATCCCCACCTCCGCCCCGTACACCGCCGGAAGGCCCACCTCGGTAGCGGCCTGGTGGAAACGGACCGCCCCGTAGAAACCGTCGTGGTCGGTGATCGCCAGGGCGGCGTAGCCCTGCTCGGCCGCCCGGGTCACCAGGTCGTCGGCCCACGACGCCCCGTCCTGGAAGCTGTAGTTGCTGTGGCAGTGCAGCTCGGCGTAGCGGGCCATGGGCCGTCCAGTCTATCGAACATATGTTCGATACGTCCACTCGCCTTAGCACTCCGACCAGACTGTTAGCGATGCGCGTCCACACCGTCCTGGCGCCCAATCCCGGACCCTTCACAGGGCCGGGCACGAACAGCTATGTCGTGGCCGCCGACGGGCAGGCCCTGGTCCTCGACCCCGGTCCTCTCATTCCCCAACACCTGGACGCGCTCCGCACCGCCCTCGCCGGGTTCGCGGCGGTCGGCGTGGCGGTCACCCACACGCATCCCGACCACGCCCCGGCCGCCAACCCCCTGGCCGAGGAGCTCGGCGTACCCGCCTACGGCGCGGCCGCCGGACCCGGCTTCGTTCCGACTCGGGTACTCGGCGATGGCGCCGCGGTGGCGGTCGGCCGCACCGAAGTGGAGGCGATCGCCACGCCGGGCCACACCGCCGACCACCTGTGCTTCGCGGCCGGGCCCGTTCTCTTCAGCGGCGACCACATCCTGGGGGGAACGACCACCGTGATCGACGACCTGGCCGCCTACCTGGACTCACTGCGGCGGCTCGCCGGCCTGGCCATCGACGTCATCTACCCCGGCCACGGGGAACCAATCGAAGACCCGCCGGCCGCAATCGCCGAGTATCTGGCCCACCGCCTCGAGCGGGAGCGCCAGATCCTGGCCGCCCTCGATGTCGGAGCAGTCACGGTTGGAGAGGTGGTGGAGATGGTCTACGTAGATCTGGACCCGGCCCTCCGGCCGGCCGCGGCTCAGTCGGTCGGTGCCCACCTCCGCAAGCTGGCCGCCGAGGGCCGCGTCGTCTTCGGTGGTGGGACCGGCTGGGACTCTGCGGTCGGGCCGGCCGGCCGCTGATGGTGTGCCGGAGGTCCTAGGCGGTCTCGGCGATCGCCGCTTTCACTTTCTCGACGGTCTCGTCGTCGAGGGGGGCCAGACCGTGCACGTCCTTGGCGTGCTCGGCGGCCTTCTCGAGGACCTCTTCCCTGGTCTCTCCTTGGACCTCACCCTCGCAGCCGGGAACGACATTGGTGCACTCGAACTTGTACGACATCCGGGCCTTCTCCTTACGACGACCCGAGCCTAGGAGGCCCGGCGGCTAATCACCAGCGGATGAGCATCGATCCCCAGGTGTAGCCGCCGCCGAATGCAGCCGAGCCCACCAGCATCCCCGGCTCGAGCCTTCCCTCCTTGACCGCCTCGTCGAGCCCGAGCGGGATGGTGGCCGCCGTCGTGTTGCCAAAGCGCTGGATGGTGTTGTACACCCTGTCCCCGGCGATTCCGAGGTGGCGGGCCACCTGCTCGTTGATCCGCAGATTGGCCTGATGGAAGGCGAACAGGTCGACATCGTCCGGTCCCAACCCGTTGGCGTTCAGCGCCTCCAGCATCGTTTCCGGCATCAGCTTGACGGCATGTACGAACACGCTGCGCCCGTTCATCACCGCGAAGTGCTCGCCCCGATCGAGGACATCGTGGCTGATGCGGGGGCCGTCGTAGGCCTGCGACGGCGCCTGGAGCCACAGCTCCTTGGCATAGTGGCCGTCGGCGTGGAGGTGGGTCGAGAGCACGTGGGGATCGGCAGCCGGATCGTCCACCTCGGTGGCCTCCAGCACCACCGCCCCGGCTCCGTCCCCGAACGGCACCGCCGGGGCCCGGCCCCTGGTGCTGACGTCGAGGCCTTTGGAGTGGATCTCCGCCCCCACCACGAGCACCTTCTCGGAGCTGCCGGTGCGGATGTACTGGTCGGCCATCGACACCGCGTAGATGAAGCCGGTGCATTGCTGGCGCACGTCGATGGCGGGAATACCGGGGACATCGAGTTTGGCCTGAAGGAAGCATGCCGTGCCCGGGAAGTCATGGTCGGGACTCAACGTGGCCAGGAAGATCATGTCGAGATCGTTCCCCTCCACCCCGGCGGAGTCCAGCGCCTTGACCGACGCTTCCAGGGCGAGGTCCGATGTGGTGGTGGTCCCCTCGACCCAGCGCCGCTCCCGGATGCCGGTGCGTTGGACGATCCACTCGTCCGACGTATCCATCAGGTGGGTCAGCTCCTCGTTGGTGATCACCCGTTCGGGAACGAAAGAGCCGATGCCGGTGACGCGGGAGCGCAGCATGGCGTGCACCTCCTCCCGGATCGAAGCTAGCGCGACCGGACCGGTTGGTGGGGCTCCGCGCGGCGCTGCCCCGACCGGACGGTAGGGTTCGGTCAGGCGCCATGGACATCGACCCTCGCTACCTGCCCATCGATCCCGAGTTGATCGAGATGGAGCTTGCCCGCCGGCGCCGGCGGACGATCCTGGCGGTGATCGCCATCATCGTCGTGGTGGCAATGGTGGCCCTGTTTGCCTTCTCCGATTGGTGGCAGGCCTCGCACCGGTCGGGCCCACCCGAAACCACCGTCCCGGTCATCGAAGCCGTGATCCCGATTCCCTAGGCCCCCTTGGGCGAAGAAACCAGCTCGTCTCGCGCCGCGATGGCCCAGGCCAGGCCACGGGCCGGGTCCTCGACCGCCAGGTGGCAGGACCACCCCGAGGTCACATCGCCGGGATCCCAGCTGTACCACCGCAGGCGGCCGAGGGCCTCGCCCAATCGGGTCTCGTCGGGCGGCCACGCCAACTCGGTGAGGGCCGCCCCGACCCACCAGGCGTTGTAGCGGCCCACCGGGCTGCCCCGGCGGCGGCCGTGGGCGCCGCCGCTCGCTCCGACCCAGGCCATGGCGGCCAGAGCCTGGCGCGGCGACAGCTCGGCTCGGCGCACCTCGGCCGCTGGAGCCAGGGCGGCCGTCGCCCAAGCGGCACTGCCGATCACGCAAGTGGTAGCGGCCCGCCCGTTGGACTCTTCTACCCACGGACGCACCAATTCGTAGAGCGCCTCGGTGGCCGGCACGTCCTCGGTCGTCTCGCCGCTGATCGACGGCGCCGCCCGATCCCTCGGCGGGGGAAGCTCCGGCTCGGGAAAATCAGCCTTGTCGGCCCGGTACGAAGCCACGGCATAGGAGGGCTCCCAGGGCTGCAGCCGCAGAGGCAGTTCGAGGACGTGCCGGCTCACCTCCGCTTCGGAGAGGTCTTCGCCCCGCACCACCCGCTCGTGGGCCACCAGCTCACGAGCCGGACCCGGTGCCAGGTGGGGCTCGAGCTGCTCCCAGGAGTGGGTCGACGCGGCGACTTCCCACAACGGTCCCAGAGTGAACCGT
>CAYFYE010000135.1:3341-5487 GCA_964347285.1 uncultured Acidimicrobiia bacterium | reverse complement strand
CGGGGAACAGCTCTCCGGCGAGACCCCCAGGGTCTACGGCGTCGCCAGCTTCGGCATCCGGCGTCTGGTCTGTTGCCATTGGCATCTCGTGCGGCTCGATGATCTCGGTTGGCGGCTCCGCGGCTCGGTTCGCTTGGAGTGATGCGGGCCCGCCGGCGACAAAGGGGACATCCTCGCTAGGAGTCGTTGCGGTGGTGGGCGGGAGGTCGGGTCTGGGTATCTCGGAGGCGGTGGCGGGTGCTGGAGGAGGCACGTCCGCAGGATCCTGTAGCGAGGCAGGGCCGTCCACATCGGAGGGGATGGCCGATAGCGGCTGTGGTTCGTCAGGGACCGAGGGCAGGTCAAAGACTTGACCGGGATAGATGAGGTTCGGGTCGTGGGGCGGGAGCAGTCGGTGGCGGTTGACCTCCACCAGCTGCCGCCAATAGCCAGCTATCTCGCCGTCGGAGGGTGGCCGTCCCCATGCCGTCTCCAGGGCTTCTTGTGCGATGGTCCAGAAGTTGTCGCCGCCCTCGACGGACACTTCTCCGACCGGCCGGTGCCGAGTGTCGTCGGCCTCCGCAGGAGATCGTGCCCCGTCGGGAAGGACAAGGAGCCAACCAGGGGTGAGATCCTCGGTGGCCTCGGTGATGCGGTGGCCGTCGGGCATGATCCGTCCGATGTTGAGCTCGCGGATCTCGTGCCACCGTCGGCTGTCACCGAGGGTGGTCTCGGCCAACTGCCACAGGGTGTCGAAGCGTTTGACCCGGTAGGTGGGCCAGTCGGACTCGGCCGAAGGAGGCCGCTGGGAGGTGATCGGGGGGTCGGGGGTGCTTGCCGGCTGGTGGTCGAAATCGACCGCGGGATGAGCCGGCGCCAATGAGGTGACGACCGGCAGCGAGGTGGCGACGGCGGGGAGGGCTCGAAGTGGCCCCAGCGCAGTAACGGCCAGGGTGATGGCAGCGACCAGGTTGGCGACTGCTGGCTGCACGCCGGGGAGAACTGGCAGGCGACGCGCTGTTCTGCCTCGGAGGGCCGCGAGGGCTTCGGCAGCGAGGGCGAGGAGGAGTTGCGCCCAGGTGATCCATACGATCACCGCCAGGCTGTTGACCAGGAGCTGGGGGTTGATCCCGCTCCGCAGAGCGAGCTGGACCTCGTCGAGCGTCGGAAGGTTGGCGGGGAGGGGCCACCCCACATACGCGATCAGCCCGATCGGCACTCCCACGACGAGCAACAGGACCAGGACGAGGGCTCCGAGGCCACGGGCGGCGTCGTTCAGGTATCGCATCAGGGCTCCTCGGTAACGGCGGCGGCGGTCTCGGTGGCGGTGACAGTGATCGGCCCGGTGGGCAGGAAAAGAGGGACGACGGTGAGGCTGACGGTCACCGTGACCGTATCTCCGGCCACCGTGACGTTGGCGGAGTGGCCGAGTGGAGCGAGGTGTTGGTCGACTCTGGTGGCGACCTGTTCAGGCAACAGGCGCAGGTGTCCGGTGGCGCGCAGCGTGTCCAGGTCAACGGCCTGAGCACCGGCCCGAGCTGCGTTGTCGGCCAGGTGGCTTGCCTCCCGCAGCGCGGTCACCTTGCGGCCGCCGTCGATAGCGAGCCCCGCTGCCATCAGCAGGGCGAGAGCGATCACTGCGAGGAAGGTGGAGACGGCCCCTCGTTCCTTGGAAGCGGCGCCGCTCATGGGTGGCTCCCCTCTTCGGCGCGGTAGGTGTCGACGACCTCGACGGCAGTGGCGGCGAAGGTGCGACCGCCAGGGACGGCAAGCATGGTGACATCGGAGAAGGTCGCCTCACACGACACGGTGACCACCACTTGCCCCCCAGCCCCGAAGTTGGTGGTATCGACCGAAACGTCGAGGTGGTGGCAGGCCACGCTGCCGATGGCGATGTTGGCGGCGGCCGCTTCCTGCGCACTTTGGACTGCGGACATCGGGCTGCCCGCAAGGGAGGCGGCCCGGGCCGCCTCATGGGCGGCGTGGGCAACATCGCCTTCGGCTTGAGCGACCCGCCCCGAGAATACGACGAGCAGCATGAACCCGATGAACAGCGGTGCGAGGACCGCCAACTCGGTCGATACCGCCCCTCGTTCATCGCGGACGCCCATCATCGGTCCGGTTCCGGGATGAAGCGTTCGAGCGGGGCGACGGCACGGGCGGTAAC
>CAYFYE010000135.1:0-3331 GCA_964347285.1 uncultured Acidimicrobiia bacterium | reverse complement strand
GTCGGGGTGCTCGCCCGCTGACCTCGACGGTCACGGTGTCGGCGGTACGGACGACGCTCACCTGGGGCTCCTCGATGTTGCCGGCGGCATCGAGAAATCGCCGAGCGGCTCTCACTCCATCGGCTTCCGAAGCAGCGACCACCTGAGCCGCGTCTACCGCCTCTCGGGCGGCGGCGTCAGCGACCTGCTTGGCGTGCCACCACAGGCCGACTTGGAACGGAACAAGAACGAGCGCAATGAGAACGGGCATCAGCACGGCCAGCTCGGTGGAGGCGAGCCCCGCCTCGCGTCGGTGCCGGCTCGCTCTCATCGCTCCGCCAGTTCCGATCAATTGCTCGGCGGGGAGACGTTGTCGGGAATCGCCTCGGCGTTCGACCGCATCTTGGCGATGAGGATCACGCCAGCGGCAACGGCGATGGCCACGAGGACGCCGGTGATGATGGCTGCTTCGGTTGACATCGCCCCCCGCTCGTCACGGACCTTGATCCCGATTTGGGCAAGGCCGACTTCGATCAGCAGGCGGGCGTAGTCGATGTAGACGGACATGGTGAATGCTCCCTTCTCTCATGGGCCCTAGTCGGGCATCTGCTCGTTGGTTCCTTTCTGTGGCGTCACGGGGCGAGGACGGTGCCGGGAGTGGTGATGGCCTGGACGACGCCGAAGCCGATGAACAGGATCATGCCCACGACCAAGGTGACCACCGGCAGCAACATCTTCTCGGTGGCGGCCTCCGCCTGGGCCTCGATGGCGGCGGTCTGACGGGCTCGCATGGAGTCGGCCTTGGCGGCGAGGGAAGCGCGGATACGGGCTCCTTGATCGCCGGCGAGGCGCGCCGAGGCGGCGAGCTCGCTGAGCTCGGCAACACCGAGCTCTTCTCCGAGCTCCTCGAAGACGTCCCAGGGTGCTCGGTTGCTGAGACGGGCCCTGTCGAGGGCAGCACGAATCTCGGCGAATGACCAACCGTCACCGAGATCGGCCGCAGTCTGGAGCGCGGTCTCGAGTCCCCCGCCGCCGGCGAGAATGACGGTGACGAGGTCGAGGTAGGCAGAAAGCGAATGGCGAAAGTCGCGGCGGCGGCGTTCGATCCGAGCCGACAATCGGAGGTCGGGGTAGGTGAAGCCGGCGACCGAGGCTCCCACGGCCACCAGGCCCGTCAAAGCCGGAGACACCCCGACACCAGCGGCGGCCAGCCCCAGGCTGAAGATCACCGGGAGTAACAGCCCAGCCACCCCTCCCACCAGTTTCTCGTAGGCATGCTTCTCGATCGGCTTACCGAGAGCGCCCAGCCGACGCCGGAGACCACCGAGGTCAACCCAACCGGTACCTGCAACGAGGCGGAGCGCCGCACTCCCCATCCGATAGGTGGGTCCGCCGCTCGTCGCCGCCTCCAGCTCCTCTGGCGACGAACGGCGTCGCTCCAGGTCCGCGAGTGCAGCGGCCAGTGGTAGCGGTCGAGGCCAAAGGGCGCGGGCCACGAGGACAATGCCGAGCCCGGCCAGGGCGCCGGCGGCCATGACTGCCAGCAGCGTCATCGCTGCGCCCCTTGGTGAGGGGTGCGGCGAAGGGTGAACCGCTCCGGTACCTCGAGGTGGCCGTAGTGGTGCAGCATCAGCCCGGCACCGAAGAACACCGCTACTACCACCACCAGCCACAACTGGCCGGCCGAGGTGTCATAGGGCTCGAGAAGGTGGCGGGCGAACAGGTAGAGGAAGAAAACGGTGGCGGCGGTGGTGGCAACCGCGATGCGGGCAGAGGTACGGATCCGGGCTCGTCCCACTTCGACCCGGGTGCGCATGCGGACGTCGCCTCGGATCGCCTCGGCCAAGCGGGCAAGGAGGCTCCCTAGGTCTCGTGCCTCGAGGCGGGCGGCGGCGGCGAGGGAAGCAACAATGAGGTCGGCGGATGAGTCGTCGAGCTCGGCAGCCAGCCGGTCCAAGGCAACCTCGAGTGGCTGGTGTCGGAGCCTCAGCACGAACGCCTGCAGCTGAGGGCTGATGGCTGCGGGGGCTACGGCGGCGGTCTCGATCAGTGTTTCCTCGAGACCCGAAGCACCGGCCATGGTGTCGCGAACCATCTCCGCCCAGGTGGCGATGGCTTCGGCAGTGGCCGTTTCCTCCTGCCGACGGGCGGCGCCTCCGAGAGCGGCCGGGCCGGCAAGCACGCCCAGGGCAGTGCCGAGCCCCGCCACCGGCCATCCGGTGACGAGGCCGACCACGACACCGGCGACGACAGCCGTCGCCAGCCACCCCACGGCACGCTCGGGCGGTACCGCCTTGGGGACCAACCGCGACGCGGAGGGGACGACCCGTACTCCCCTAACTGCGGTGATGCCCAACCACAGTCCGAAACCGGCGAGTGCGCCAAGGCCGGCGGCGAGTAGGGCCTGCATGCTCACCACCACCCGCTCGGGCTGGCGAGATAGGAGGCGTCGAAGCCGGCGGCGACCAGGCGGGCCAGGGTGTCGCTGCGGATCGTCGGCCCGGGGGCAGGGACTGCCCTGCCATCGGGTGCCGGTCGGTAGACCTCGTTGGTGGCGATCTGGCGGGCCTCGGCCTCGAGTACCTCCCGCACCGAGGTGACTCGCCGCACGCCCTCGACCCAACCGAGGTGGATGATCAGATCGACGGCGTTGGCGATCCACTTGTTGGAGGTTTCCTCGTCGAGGCCGGCTTCTGCGGTGTACATGCCGAGGCGAACGATGGCGCCCTTGGAGGAATCGGCGTGAATCGACGACATCGACCCGTCGTTGCCCTGCGACATCGCCCGCAGCATGTCGACCACCTCGGGCCCTCGAATCTCACCGACGATGACCCGGTCGGGGTTCTGCCGCAGCGTGGCCCGGACGCAGTCGGCGAGGGTCGCCTCGCCTCGGCCTTCGATGTTGGCGCCCCGCCGTTCCCACGTGACCTGGTCGGGGTGGAGGTCCAAGAACCGATCCAGGCCGATCTCGAGATTGTCCTCCACGGTGACCACCCGCTCTTCGGGTGGGATCTCGTTCAGCAGGCAACGGAGCATGGTGGTCTTGCCGGTGTTGGTGCCCCCGGCGACGATGAGGTTCAGCTTCGCCCGCACCGCGGCGGCCAAGAACGCGGCCAGCCCCTCGTCGACGACCCCCAGATCAACGAGGTGGCGGAGCCGATGGATGGTGAAATCGTGACGGCGGATGGTGATCGCCGGCCGACCCGTTAGTCCCAACACGGCATGGAGGCGTTCCCCTCCAGGCAGCTGCAGGTGGAGCTCCCACGACACCTGGTCCCACCGCTTCTCGCTGCGGCCCATCCGCCGCGCCGCCGTGGCGACGATGTCAATCAGTTCCCGATCGGAATCGGCT
>CAYFYE010000134.1:0-5536 GCA_964347285.1 uncultured Acidimicrobiia bacterium | reverse complement strand
AACCGGGGGCGCAGGAATCGAGACTTACGACCCGGGCTTCTTCCGCAACGTTCTGAGGCTCCTGGCTGATCCCAACCTGGCGTTTCTGTTCATCTCGCTCGGCACGCTGGCCGTCATCTACGAGGTGGCCAACCCGGGACTAGGCCTGGCTGGGATCATCGGCGTGATCCTGCTGATCCTGGGTTTCTTCTCCCTCGCGGTGCTGCCCGTCAACGCTGCGGGGGCGGCGCTGCTGATCCTGGCCGCAGGGCTCTTCATAGGCGAACTGTTCGTTCCCGGCATTGGTGTCCTCGGCGCTGGTGGGACTATCGCGCTCCTACTGGGCGGGCTGTTCCTCTTCGAAGGCCCGTACGGGGTCAGTCCGGCCGTGTTGTGGCCCGTGGCCCTGGTCGTCGGGGCGGGTGTGCTCCTCGCCGCACGCTTGACCTGGCGCGCCCGGCGGGCGCCCAGCGTCTCCGGTCTGGAAGCGTTGATCGGTCGAGAGGCGGTCGTCGGCGTTTCGGAGGGCCCGTCCGGAGAGGCCTTCGTTGAGGGTGCGTGGTGGAGGGTTAGAAGCCGAAACGGGCGCCTGACCGAGGGTCAAACCGTCATCGTGGTTGCTGCCGAAGGACTGGAGCTAATCGTCGATACCAAGGAGGAAGAGTCATGAGCGATGCAATGGTTGGCCTCGTGATTGCCCTGGTGGTGGCGCTGGTCATATTCATCTCCGCCATCCGGATAGTCAGGGAGTACGAGCGCGGGGTGATCTTCCGACTCGGACGGGTGATTGGGGCTAAGGGTCCAGGACTGTTCTTCATCATTCCGATCGTGGATCGGATGGTGCGAGTCGGGCTCCGGACCAGGACGCTGGATATCCCACCTCAGGACATCATTACTAAGGACAACGTAACCGTTCGGGTGAACGCGGTCGCCTATTTCAACGTGGTCGACGCTGTCAAGGCGGTCATAGCCATCGAAGACTTCGAGTTTGGGACCGGCCAGGTGGCTCAGACCACCTTGCGCAGCATCATTGGGCAGGCCGATCTGGACGACCTTCTCATCAAACGAGACGACATCAACCAGCGCCTCCAACAGATCATCGACCAGCTCACAGACCCATGGGGCGTGAAGGTGACCCTCGTCGAGGTGAAAGACGTCGAGCTTCCCGACGCCATGCGCCGTGCCATGGCCCGCCAGGCCGAGTCAGAACGGGAGCGAAGGGCAAAGGTGATTCACGCCAAAGGCGAGCGGGAGGCGGCTCAGGAACTGGGGGAAGCAGCCGCCGTCCTGGAGGAACATCCGGCAGCCTTGCAGCTGCGCGTGCTCTCCACGATGACCGACGTCGCGGCTGAGAAGAACTCCACCCTCATCTTTCCGCTGCCGGTCGAGCTCCTGCGCTGGGTGGAAGCATCGACAGGAAAGAGCCAGTCCTGACGCGTTGAGAAAAGGGCTGGCAATCGCCTCGAGCAGGCGAGAACATCGATCTCGACGTTTGAACCCCAGGATGTGGGTGGCCACGGTCGCGCGAGCAGTTGGGTGGCGGCCATGATCTTCCAACGGCTCACCGCGACCACCACACACGCGGTCCTGCGGTCGAACGAAACAATTCATCGACGGATGCGAGCTTTAGCGGATCGGGCTGTTGTCGCGTCACGATGGCAGCCGCCACCATCACTTCCCAAGGCGAGGGTGAGTCCTTGGGAGCACCCTCTCGCTCTTGCGCAAGGCCAGTCCGGGTGGAGCCCTGACGATCCACTGATGTGCCGTCGCCGACCTCCCGTTTCCTGCTACCCAGTTGCTACCGAACTGCCCGCAACCAGCTGTCACAGGACAACACGGCAGGGACGCCAGCCCAGAAACCCCCTACACGACAGTCTCGAATGTGGGGACAACACGGATCCTCGACTCGGGATGTCGACGCCGGGTGAAAACTGAGCACTTCTGGCCGGTCGAAAACTGCGCGGTTCCCAGGAACTAGAGCAGTTGATGACCACCCTCGAGGTCCACCAGGACCCGAGGAGGAAGGGTGTATGAAGTGCAGCACTGGGCCGAGGTCCACCGTCTCTTTCACAGAGAAGGTTGGGCCAAGACAAAGATCGCCGAGAAGTTGGGGATGAGCCGCAATACGGTGACCCGGCTCCTCGAGCTCACCGCTCCTCCCCGTTACCAGCGCAGGTCCAGAGGATCGAAGCTCGATCCTCACAAGGGCTCCATCACCAAGATGTTGGACACCGATCCCACCGCCTCGGCCCGGGTGATCGTGGAGCGCCTCCGCCCCGAGGGCTACCAGGGTGGGATCACCATCGTGAAGGACTACCTCCAAGAAGTCCGTCCCCTCTTTGTGGGTGCGAAGAGCTACCAGCGCACCAGCTATCTGCCCGGGGAGCTGGCCCACACCGACTGGTGGGAGCCTCCGCTGACGGTCCCGGTAGGCAAGGGAACCTCTCGCCAGGTCTTTGGCCTGGTGACCACGCTTCCCCACTCGGCCGCTCACGCCGCGGTGTTCTGTTTCTCCAAGCAGATGATGGACTTCTTGGCGGCCTTCGCCGGGACCTTGCGTCGACTGGAAGGAGTGCCCGAGGCGGTGGTGGTGGACCGGGACTCCTCCATCGTGGTGCCCCACTCCCGGCCCGCTCGCCCCCACCCTGAAGTGACGGCATTTCTCGGGACCTTGCGGATCCGACCCATCATTCTCAAGCCGCGCACACCCGAATCGAAGGGCCAGGTGGAACGCACGGTGGGATATCTGGAGCGTTCCTTCCTCCCGCTGCGGTCCTTCGAGGACCTGGCTGATCTCCAGGCCCAACACGACCGGTGGGCCCACGAGGTGGCCTTCCGGCGCCACCACCGCCGGGTGGGAGCTCGGGTAGGAGATGCCTGGTCAGTGGAACAGGGGTTCCTTGCTCCGCTGCCCGATCCCTTCCCCGACACTGACCGCCACGCCGAGGTGCGGGTGACCAAGGACGGCTTCTGTCGGGTGGGGGATGTGGATTACTCGGTGCCGCCTGGTCTCAGCGGCCGTCGCCTGCAAGTGCGCAGCTCATGGGAACAGGTGGTGATCTCTTGCGAAGGCCAAGAGATCGCTCGCCATCGGAGAAGCTTCGTGCCGGCCGACGTTGTGTTGGATGCGGCCCACGTCAGAGCCCTGCGCCTGGCCCGGGAGGCCGAGGGTCGCCTCCGGGCCGCCGATCCCGAGATCCCAGCGGTCGACCTGGCCCGCTACGACGCCTTGGCGGAGATGGCGCCATGAGCGGCATCTCCACCGACGTCGCCTACCTCACCAGGGCCCTCAAGATGCCTCGCGCCCGGGAAGTGGCTTCCTCGTTGGCCGAGGCGGCCCGGTCGGAGGGATGGGACTACTTGGAGTTCTTGGCCAAGCTGCTGTCCGAAGAGGTCGCCTCCCGAGAGACCCACGGCGGGCAGAACCGGGTCAAGGCCGCCCGGTTCCCCCAGACAAAGACCTTGGACGACTTCGACTTCTCCCACCAGCGGTCGGTGAGCCGCCAACAGGTCTCACACCTCCATCAGTTGGACTTCCTCCGGGAGGCGAAGAACGTCATCTTTCTGGGCCCACCGGGAACCGGCAAGACCCACCTCTCCATCGCCTTGGGGGTCCAGGCCGCCCGCAGGGGCTACCGGGTGGCTTTCGCCACCGCCACCGAGTGGGTGATGCGACTCTCCGAGGCCAAGCGGGCCGAAAGGCTCACCGACGAGCTGGCACGCCTGGGCAGGATTCCCCTCCTCATCGTCGACGAGGTGGGATACATCCCCTTCGACCCAGAAGCCGCCTCGCTCTTCTTCTCCCTGGTCTCGTCCCGCTACGAGCGCAGCTCCCTGATCGTGTCATCCAACAAGAGCTTCTCCGCGTGGGCCGAGATCTTCGGGGACGCGGTGGCGGTGGCCGCCATGGTCGACCGCCTCGTCCACCACGCCGAGGTAGTCGTCCTCAAGGGAGAGAGCTACCGCCTCAGGGGCAAGGGGAAGGAGGTGATGGCTGCCGAAGAGACCCGATAGACCGCGCAGTTTTCAACCGGCCAAAACCGCGCAGTTTTCGACCGGCGTTGACATGCGGCTAGTCGGATCGAAAAGTCCCGAAGGACTCCGCCAGAGAATCTCGCCAGCTGGCGTCCATTGCCGCTGCTGCAGCCTCATCCAAGCCCTCAAACAAGTGCCGTAGGTGTCGAGGATGGTCCGGATCGAGGCATGGCCCAGGCGTTCCTGATGACCTTTGGGTGCTGACAGGCCGCGATCAAGAGTGCCGCGTCGTTCTCCACCCGAGCCAAGCCTGAGTTCCCGCCCTGCGGGTAGGCGATGATCGCCGCCGGGGTCACGCAATAGAGGCGCGGGACGAACGCCGAGCGAAGCCGTCAACCTCCCGTCGTCGCTAATGAACCGGCGCCGTGGCTCACATCGTTACCGGGCAGAACTGTCGGACGGGCAGGGATTCCCGACCCGGCGCAATCTCAAGCCGCGGCGTCCGCCTCAGGCGAGTGACCAACCGTGCCGGAGCTGCGGACGATCCGGGCCCTGCCTACCGGGCAACGGCGCTCACGCCGCCGCGGCTCGCCACGCCATCGCCTCGGACTCGGCTGCCACAGCATCCATGACGTCCAACACGGGCTCGAGGCGGAACCGGAAGACTGCGAAGGCTGTCGTCAGCTTGTGCACGTCGGCAATGTCGCCGGTCTCGATGACCGCGTAACCGCCGAACTCCCCGACGCGGACCAGGAACTGGTGGAATGTGAGGCTCTCCGGCATCGGCCACTTCTCGAAGACATCCAGAACCCGCCGCTGCGCCGCCTCGTAGTCGGCATGCGACCCACCGGGCCGCTCCCACCAAGTCAGCACGTATTTCATCTCTTGCACCTCCAAGGTCGAACCGCCTGGGTGTCGACCATCTCGGGCGCCCCCTCTCAGTCACCGATCCGGGACCAGCCGCCGACTCGTCCGGTTGCCGGGCCGTTCTCGATGCCCGACGGCACTCTCGATCCCTCCTCCTTCTCGTTCTGCCGGTGTGGTCCCGGGCCTCCCGTGCCGGTGAGGATCAAGGGAGGCAGCCACCGAAAAGGGGGCCGGTGCGACGGCGCGTACGCTTGCGCCGTCGATCTCCCGAGCATACGTGGCGCTTTCGGCGCCGGCACGGAGCCGTATTGTCGAACCCGTCGCAGGCGGAACTGTCAAGAACAGAAACGGTGCAATACCCAAGACAACAGAGCGTCTTGACACCGGTGCGCGAGCGGCGACAGTTGCCCGACGCTCTGCACAAGGGAGCACGGATCACCGTCGACAAGGACCGGAACCTCCTGGCTACTGGTAGCGGGCCGCCAACTGATCGGAGGTGGGAGAACCGCCAGAAGCGCCACCTGCCCACGCGCCAAGGCTCACGGCTGGGACTCGAGAGGTGGTACCCGCTAGCCCGTCCCTAAAGCCCCCGCCACCGGCAAGAGGGCGCTCTCCCCGAAGACGAACTGGCTATCGGCCACGCCCTGGGTCAGGGTGTGGCGGAAGTAGAAGGTCAGGTTGGAGGGCCGGAACACCGCCGGGGTGTCGGCCCCGT
>CAYFYE010000133.1:0-5613 GCA_964347285.1 uncultured Acidimicrobiia bacterium | reverse complement strand
GGGACCATGTCCCAGTCCTTGGCCTGGCCCTCGGTCGGCTTGATGTAGTAGTAGATGTCGTCGAAGTCGATCTCGGTCAGCTTGCCGCCTCCGCCCCAGGTGGGGATGGGCTTGCGCAAGAACCGCTGATAGGCCTTGAGCCGAAACAGCAGCATCCACTGGGGCTCGCCCTTCATGGCCGACATCTCGCGGATGATGTCCTCGGTGAGGCCCTTGCGAGGCTTGAAGACGTAGTCCTCTTCATCGTGCCAGCCCAGTTGGTAGCGGCCGATGTCGATGTCAACCGTTGCCATGTCTCAGCCTTGCTCTCCTGTTTTCACAGCGCCGGGACCGGATTGTGGCACACGCCCCCCTGCTACTCAATAGCCGTACACACGTTCGATCGGGGAGGCGCCGGAGCAGGGGGTGGGGAGTGGGGGAAGACCGACCAACCCCGGCGCCTTCTACCCGACCTTTAATACAACGCCTGCTGGAGGCGTTTCGTTCCCGGCTCCCTTCTAACCTGCCGATATGCCCGTGCTGGTCGTGGGAGCCGACACCGAGATCGGAGTGGCGGCCGTAGAGGCTCTGTTACCCCGTTCTGCAGAGGTACGCGCCTTCGTTTCCGACGCCGCGGCGGGCCAGGAAATGAAGAGGCGAGGGGCCAAGGTGGCCGTGGGCGACGTCTCCGATGCCTCCCACATCGCCGGGGCCGGCCTCAACGCCTTTTCGGCGGTGCTCGTGGCCGAGGCGGCCCGCGACGAGCGCCCCCGCGCCTTCGCCGCGAGCCCGGAAGAGGTGGCCGCGGCCTGGGCGGAGGGAATTGCCGAGGCGGGAGTGAAGCGGGTGATCTGGGTCGGGGAAGAAGAGGCCCCGGACGCGCTGGCGACCACCGGGATCGAACACGCCAGCGTCCCCACTGCCGGCCTCAGCCCGGCCGAGGTGGCCTCGGCGGTGGCGGACCTGGATGAGGCGGCCGAACTGCCTTAGCCCGACGCCTACTCCGTAGTCTGGGTCCGTGGCGACTCACGCCCTCCGTTTCCACGGTGTCGGCGACCTCCGACTCGAGGAGGTCGAGCCGGTCCCACCGCGTCGCGGCGAGGTGCGGGTCGATGTCGTGGCCTGCGGCGTGTGTGGATCCGACCTCCACTTCCTCGACGGCTCGGCCCGGACCGGCACGGTGCCGGTGACTCTCGGCCACGAGGTCGCCGGTGTGGTGGCGCTGTCCCGCCACCCGCACTGGAACGAGGGCGATCTCGTCGTCGTGGCCGCCGGGCTGGCGTGCGGCACGTGCCGGCCGTGTCTCGACGGCCGGTCCAACCTGTGCAAGCAGCTGATGCTCATCGGGATCGACGTCGACGGGGGCTGGGCCGACACCATGGTCGTGGACGGAGGCAGCCTCATCGCCCGACCGGCGGGATTGGCCCCCGAGGCCGCTGCGGTAGCAGCCGACGCCGGGGCGACCGCGTATCACGCCATGGCCCGCAAGGCCGGCCTCCGGGAGGGCGATGCCGCCGCCGTCATCGGAATCGGCGGCCTCGGAACGTTCGCCGTCCAGGTTGCCAAGCTGATCGGCGCGGCTCCGATCATTGCGATCGATCGAGATCCGTCGGCCCTCGATCGGGCTCGTGCCCTCGGCGCCGACGAGGCGATCCTCGTCCGGGAGGACACCTCGGTGGGTCGTGAAGTGAAGCTGCTCACCGACGGGGGCGTGGACGTCGCCGCCGAGTTCGTCGGGGCGTCGGCAACCGTCGACGCCGCCATCAAGTCCCTCCGGCCCGGCGGCGTGGCGGTGGCCGTAGGTGTGGGAACAGAAGCCCTCGTGACCGTGCCTCCGGTGCTGTGGGCCACGCATGAGTACGAGTTGCGGGGATCGTTCGGGAGCCTGGAGGGTGACCCCGAGCGCATCCTCGCCTGGCTCGAAGACGGCACCCTGGTGCCACCGCACCTGGAGAGGGTGGCGCTCGGAGAGGCGGCTGGGCCGATTCTCGACGTTGCCGTCGGGCGTCGCCGCGCCCACGGGCGCATGGTGGTGATCCCCGGCGATCTTGCGTAGCGGCCGGCGCCCAATAGGTTGGGCTTTTCCGCATCGAGGAGGTTACGCATGGGGGTCCGCATCGGGGTCCAGCTCCAGCCCCAGCATGCCGAGATGAGCGACATCCTCGCCGCCGTGGTCCGCGCCGAGGAGATGGGCGTCGACATCGTCTACAACTGGGATCACTTCTTTCCCCTCTTCGGCGATCCCGACGGCAAGCACTTCGAGTGCTGGTCGATGCTGGGCGCTTGGGCCCAAGCGACCGAGAGGGTCGAGCTCGGGCCACTGGTCTCCTGCAATTCCTATCGCAACCCGGAGCTACTCGCCGACATGGCCCGTACGGTGGACCACATCGCCGGGGGCCGAGTCATCCTCGGCATCGGAGCCGGCTGGTACCGCAGGGATTACCAGGAATACGGCTACCCGTTCGGGACCGCCGGACAACGGCTGGGGGCACTCGACGAGGCGTTGCCGCGCATCAGGAAGCGTCTGGGATTGCTGAACCCCCCGCCTCCCCGCCCGATGCCGATCCTCATCGGTGGCGGCGGAGAGAAGGTGACCTTGCGCATCACCGCCCAGCACGCCGACATCTGGCACGGATTCGGCGGGCCCGATTCCATCGCGCACAAGAACGAGGTCTTGAACGAGTGGTGTGCGCGGGTGGGACGGGACCCCGGCGACATCGAACGCTCGGCCGGCATCAACGACCCCGGACGCATCGACAAGGCCGACGAATTCGCAGCCGCCGGAGTGGAGCAATTCACACTGGAGTTCGACGGCCCCGACTTCGACTTGAGCCCGATGGCGGACTGGATCGCCTGGCGCGACGAGCACAACGCCTGACTCCGCCGCCGTGGGACCTCTGTCAGCCACTAATGCGGCTTCGCCTCGATGAGGCCGGTCCGCCTGCCGAAGGCCACCAGAGCGGCCCCCAACAGGATCGTGTACGTCGTGATGTACAGCCAGAGCAGCGTGATGGCCACTGCGCCGAGCACTCCATACGTGGACCCCAGGCCGACCGCAGACAGATACCAGCCGAACCCGAGGCTGGTGACCAGGGCACCGGCCGTACCTACCGCGGCGGCCAGCGCCGAGCGCGGAATCGGCCGGGGCGGCCCCCAGCGATACACCGCAAACATGAACACGTAGACGACCGCCACCGCGGTAGGGAGACGGAGCCGTTGCCAGAGGTCCTGAACTGTGGGGGTATCGATCAGCTCTGCGAAGAACTCGGCGACCGACTCCCCGGCCAGGAGTGCCGCCGAGGCGACCAGGGTCATCGCTCCGGCACCCAGGGTCAGGCCGATGGCCACGATCCGGCGCAGCCAGCCGGGCCTTCTCTCCTCGATGCGTTCGATGCGGCGGAGGGCGAGCTGCAAGGCGACCACACCGCGCGACCCCGAGTAGATGGCCACCAGCAGGCTGACGGCGATGATCCACCCCTGCTGGCCCTGCACGATCTCGGCCGTGCTGGTGACCAGATCGGTGAAGAACTCGGTCACGTCGGCCGGTACGAACAACTCGAGGGTTTCCTGGACCTGCTCGAGGGCCTCGCCGTCCCGACCCAGGAAAGACAGAATCGTGACGGCGGCGATACCCAGAGGCACCAGGGCCAAGAAGGCGTTGTAGGCCACCGCCGCCGCCATCAACCCCGGGTCCAATTCACGGAAGCGGTGCCAGAACCCGAGGAGGAGGCGCAAAGATTGGCGGACAGGAGTCCTCAAAGCCGGCCAAGGCTATCTCCCCAAGCTCGCCTCGCGCCGCCTCTCCGGCCCGAGTTTTGGCCCGGTCCGCCCCGCTACGCTTTGCCGCCATGTTGTACGACTACGCCGACGTCACCCCGGCCGGGATCACCGAGCTGACCGAGGCGGGCATCGCCGCCGCCGAGGCCGAGGTGGCCGCCGCCCTCGGAGGCGAGCGGACCTACACAGGAACTCTCGATCCGCTCGAGGGGGTCGCCCGCACCCTGACCGAGGCCTATTCCCAGGGAGCGTTCATGGCCCGGGTCCACCCCGACCCGGAGGTGCGAGACGCCGCCACCCGGGCCGACGAGCGAATCAGCAAATGGATGGCCGACCTCGTCTTCCGGGAAGACCTGTATCGGGCGGTCGAGGAGTTCTCGGAGACGGACGAAGGATCCGCTCTCCAGGGAGAGCGCCTTCGCCTCCTCGACCACCTGCTGCGCGACTTCCGTCGGGCCGGGCACGAGCTGGCCGCCGACCAGCGCAACGAGCTACAGCGCCTCAAGCAGCGCCTCGTCGAGCTGGAGGTCGCCTTTCAGCGCAATGTCGACGAGTACCGCGATCATCTCGAGCTCACCCGGGAGGAACTGGACGGGCTTCCCGACGACTACGTCGAAAAGCTCCCCGAGGGCCAGACGGAGGGGACGTACCGGGTCAGCCTCGACTATCCCGAATACTTCCCGTTCATGCGCCAGGCGCGCCGCCGCGATCTCCGGCGGCGACTCGAGTTCAAAATGTGGACCTCGGTGCCCGCCAATCGGCCGCTGCTCGAAGAGGCGGTTCAGATCCGCCACCGCATGGCCGGTCTCTTCGGGCTCGAGTCGTGGGCCGACTATGCGCTGGACGTGAAGATGGCCAAGGAGCCCTCGGCCGTCGAGCAGTTCTACGACGAGCTCGTTCCCGGGCTGGAGAAGTTGTCCGCTCCCGAGCGGGCCGCCATGGCCGAGATGCTCGCCGAAGACCACCCGGGCGCCGAGCTGCGGACCTGGGACGTCTTCTACTACGACAACGAACGCCGCAAGCGCGAGTTCGGCATCGATCCCAGCGAAATCGCCCGCTACTTCCCGCTCCAGGGGGTGATCGATGGGATGTTCTCGATCACCGGGGACGTCTTCGGCCTGGACTATCGCCTCGTCGACGATGCCAAGGCCTGGCATCCCGACGTCCAGCTCTACGAGGTGATCGACCGAGACTCCGGCGAGGCCATCGCTCATTTCTACGCCGACTGGTTCCCCCGCGAGGGGAAATACACCCACATGGCGGTGTGGCGGCTCATCGCCGGTCACAGTCCGTCCGACGGCACGCGGGTGAAACCGGTGGCCGCCCTCATCGCCAACTTCACCAAGCCCGGAGGCGACCAGCCTGCCCTACTCCGCCACGACGAGGTGGAGACCCTGTTCCACGAGTTCGGTCACATCCTCCACAACTGCCTCAGCACGACAGAGCTGATCCGGTTTTCGGGTGCCGAGACCGAATGGGATTTCGTCGAAGCCCCCTCACAGATCATGCAGCATTGGTGCTGGCAAGCGGACGTGCTGGCGCTCTTTGCCCGTGATTACGAGACCGGCGAGCCCATTCCCGCTGAAATCGTCGAGCAGCTGGTGGCGGCCCGCAATCTCAACGAGGCGACCTTCACGCTTCGCCAGGTCTTCCTGGGCCGGCTCGACATGGGCATGCACGGAACCGAGATGCCGATAGATCTCGAGGAGCTGTACCGACGTGAGTACGACGTCACCGGCCTGCCGGTCCACGAGGACACGTTCCCAGCCGCCAGCTTTGGCCACCTGATGGGCGGCTACGACGCCGGCTACTACGGCTACCTGTGGTCGAAGGTGTACGGCGACGACATGTTCTCGG
>CAYFYE010000132.1:0-5747 GCA_964347285.1 uncultured Acidimicrobiia bacterium | reverse complement strand
AGCGTGATGCGGCCCCGGAGACTCACGAGTCTCGGAGCACGAAGCCGACGCCTCGCACCGTATGGATGAGGCGCGGCTCTCCGCCCTCTTCGGTCTTACGGCGCAGGTAGCCGATGTAGACGTCCAGTGAGTTGGACGTGGTGCTGAAGTCGTAGCCCCAGATGTGCTCGTAGATGGTGTCGCGTGCCAGGACGATGCCGGCATTGAGCATGAGCAGCTCCAACAGATCGAACTCGGTCTTGGTGAGATTCACCTCGCGCTCTCCCCGCTGCACCCGGCGGGTGGCCGGGTCGAGGGTCAGGTCGGCGTACGACATGGCGGAGCCGTCGGGGGGAGCGGTGCGGCGCAAGAGCGCCCGCACTCGGGCCAGCATCTCCTCGAGGGCGAACGGCTTGGGCAGGTAGTCGTCGGCCCCGGCGTCGAGACCGGCCACTCGATCCGAGACCTCGGTCCGGGCCGTGAGCATGAGGATCGGCGTGTCGGTCCCCCGGCGCCGCAGCTCACGGCAGACGGTGAGTCCGTCCACGTAGGGCATCATGATGTCGAGGACGATTACGTCGATCGGCGCAGTCTTGACGGCATCGAGGGCTTTGGCGCCGTCGCTCGCCAGCGTCACCTCGTAGCCCTCGAGGCGGAGGGCCCGGTCCAGGGAATCGCGGACCGCCTTGTCGTCCTCGGCCACGAGGATCTTGGCCGCCCCGGTGGTCATGATGCTCCGTACTCCCGTGTGCGTGCACCGGCCATGGTGCCAGAGTCGCGCCTAGTCCTAAGAATGGTGTGAAGCCGGCCCTCGTCCGATCTCATAGGTCGTCCGGGCCGTACGATGGAGCCGTGAGGAAGTTCGCTCTCGCCGCATTGGCCGTGCTCGCCGCTTCCTGCGGCGGAGGAGGTGAGGACACCGGGGTGGCCTCACTGCGTGATGTGGAGGAGCCCATTGTGGAGGAGGAGGTCGATGCTAGGCAGGCATCTGAGGACGCCTTGTTGGCCTTTGCACAGTGCGTGCGTGAGGAGGGCATCGACATCCCCGATCCCGAGTTCGACGAAGACGGCACCATCCGCTTCGGCGGTGGGGCGGGATTGGAGGAATTCGATCCGGACGAGCTGCTGGAGGCCCGGGACGCCTGTGCCGACACTTTGGAGGCGGTGACCCTCACCGGCCTCGGATTCGACCGCACCCAGATCGAGGACAGCCTGTACGCCTACGCCGCTTGCATGCGAGAGGAGGGCTTCGACATGCCCGACCCCGATCTGTCGGGGTTCCTGCGCCGCATCCTCGGGCCCCCCAGCGAGGAGCCGGTCGACATCGAGGCGATCGGGCCCTTCGGCGCCATCGATATCGAGGACCCCGAGTTCATCGCCGCCGACGAGGTGTGCCGGCCCCGCGCCTTCGCCGGAATCGGCGACCTGGCCGACAATCCCCCCCGCCGACTCGGCGGCAGCGACGAGTGAGCTCCGGAACCTTCTCATGTCCCTCTTAGCCCGCTTCGAGACCATGAGCGAACGATGGCCGGAATCGACCAGGAGACATCCATGGTGCGGCTACTGTCCTTTGCCGCGTCGGCTGCGCTGCTGGTGGCCTCCTGTGGGGGGGGCCAAGGGGTGGCCAGCCTGTCCGACGCAACTCCCGACGATGTGGGCTCCGAAGCCGAGGCAGAAGCCGACACCGAGCAGGCGCTCCTGGACTTCGCCGCCTGCATGCGCGAGCACGGAGTCGATATGGAGGATCCCACCCTCGATGGAGACGGAAACCTGCGCCTCCGGCGCCTCCGGCAAAGCGGCGTCGGCGAGGTCGATCGGGAAGCGGCCGTCGCGGCCCGTGAAGCGTGCCGAGAGCACCTGGACGGAGTCACTATCGGGTTACTGGGGCAGGACCGCGCCGTCATCGAGGACACGCTCTTGGCATACGCCGGCTGCATGCGCGACCACGGCGTCGACATGCCCGACCCCGACTTCTCTGGACCTGGGCCCGGCGACGGCCGTGGGCCTTTCGGTGACATTGACCCCGGGGATCCCGCCTTCGCGGCCGCCGACGAGGTGTGTCGGGACGTCTTCTCCGAGGCCGGTCTTGGTGATCGACCGGGCCGGGGCCCCGGTCGGGGCGAACCTCCCCCCGGTGACGGCGGGTGAGCGCGATCGGAACCGAACCCCGAGGCGCACCGGCCGCGGAGGTCGCGGTGACTGAGGGGCGCCGACGCCGCCGTTGGCCCTGGGCGGCGGCCGTCGTCGTGATCGCCGCCGGGGGCGCGGCGTGGTGGTTGCTGGGAGCGTTTTCCGAATCGGAGGGCGAGACGGCTGCCGAGGGCGGCACGGATGTGGCCGAGGTGGTGATCGCCGATCTGACCGAGACCGAGGAGTTCGCCGGCACCCTGGGCCGTTCCACCGGCGATCCGGTACTCAGCCGTCTCGACGGCACGATCACCTCCACCGCCCAAGAAGGCGACACGATTGCCCAGGGCGACATCCTCTACCGGGTCGACGGCGAACCGGTGGTGCTGTTGTTCGGCGCCCAGCCGGCCTTCCGGGACATCGGGCTCGAGCCGGAGATGGAGGCCGTGGTCAACCACGTCGAGGGAACGCTGACGTCGGTCGCCGATGAAGGAACGCTGCTGCAGTCGGGCGACATCCTCTACGCGGTGGCCGACGAGCCGGTGGTGCTCCTGTACGGCGATCTGCCCGCCTACCGCACCCTCCGCAACGGCGTCGAGGCAGGTCCCGACACTCAACAGCTCGAGCAGGCCCTGGTCGACCTCGGTTACGACCCCGACGGCGACGTGACCATCAACGAAAACTTCACCGCTGTGACCGAGGCCATGGTGGAGCGCTGGCAGGAGGACATCGGCGCTGAGGAAGACGGAGTGGTCGAACTCGGCGAGGTGGTGTTCCTGCCCGGCCCGGTCGAGGTCGAAATGGTGACCGTCGCCGTCGGCCAGGCCGTCCGCAGCGGCGAGTCGGTGATGACGGTCGTCACGGCCCGCGCTTCCATCGCCGGTGCCGACGTGGCCCAGCTGGAAGCTGCGCTCGCCGAACTCGGCTACCCGGCGAACACCACAGACGACACTTTCGATTCCTCCACAGAAGCGGCCGTCGGGGAATGGCAGAAAGACATCGGGGCCGAACGCGACGGCGTCGTCGACCTGGGCGAGGTGGTGTTCCTGCCCGAAGCCATACGGGTGATCGGCGTCGTGGCGGTGGCCGGCACCCCGATTCGAGACGGCGGACAGGTGCTGGCCACGTCTTCGGCGGAAACGGTGGTGACCGTCGCCCTACCCGCCGCCGATCAGGGCAAGATGGCCGAAGGCGGCGCGGTGACGGTCGTCCTCCCCGACGGGACCCGGACGCCGGGAACCATCACCGAGGTGGGCACGGTGGCCTCGACCGATGCCCAGGGCGAATCGACCTTCGAGGTCGAGATCGTGCTCGACGACCCGGCCGCCGCCGCCGGCCTCGACGAAGCCCCCGTCGACGTCGAGGTGTTGACCGACTCTCGGGAGGACGTCATGGCCGTTCCGGTGACGGCGCTGATAGCGCTCCGGGAGGGCGGCTACGCCGTCGAGGTCGAGGTCGGCTCGGGTGACACCCGCCTGGTCGCCGTCGATCCCGGCTTCTACTCGGAGGGCCTGGTCGAGGTCGTCTCCAACGGTCTCCGGCCCGGAGACCGGGTGGTCGTGCCGTGAGCAGCGGTGGAAACAGCGCCGATACCCCGCCGGCGGAGGAAGTCGTGCTCTCACTCGAGGGGGTTCGGAAGAGCTACCCGGGAACGCCTCCAGTGGAGGCGCTGCGGGGCATCGACCTCGAGGTGCGTACGGGCGAGCTGGTGGGGGTGGTCGGACCGTCCGGCTCCGGCAAGTCGACCTTGCTCCACATCATCGGGACCCTCGATCGGCCCAGCGGGGGCGATGTGAGGGTGACCGGATACGAGGTCGCCGTTCTTTCGGACCGGGAGCTGTCGGCGTTGCGCAGCCGGCGCATCGGTTTCGTGTTCCAGCAGTTCCACCTGCTCGGTGGAGAGACTGCGCTCGACAACGTGGCCGACGGTCTCCTCTACACCGGGATGCCTGCTGCGCAACGGCGCCGCCTGGCCACCAACACGCTGGAGCGGGTCGGCCTCGGACATCGCCTCGATCACACGGCCAACGAGCTGTCCGGAGGGGAGCGACAACGAGTAGCGGTGGCCCGGGCCATCATCGGCCGACCGGCCATCGTGTTGGCCGACGAGCCCACTGGCAATCTCGATACGAAATCTTCCGCCTCCGTCGTTGCGCTACTCGAGGAGCTCAATGCCGAGGGGATCACGATGATGGTGATCACCCACAACCCCGACGTCGCCGAGGGCTTCCCGCGCCGGATCGGGCTCCGGGACGGGCTCATCGAATACGACACCCGGGCGGCCTGATGGGGACCCCACTGCGCCCCTCCCGCATTCATGCCGGCGACCTGATGCGGACCGCCGTCGTCGGATTGCGCAGCCGCAGGCTTCGGGCCGCTCTGTCGGCCCTGGGCATCACGATCGGCATCGCAGCCGTGGTCGGTGTGCTGGGGCTGTCGCAGTCGTCCAAGTCGGAGCTGCTGGCTCAGCTCGACCGCCTCGGTACCAACCTGCTGACCGTCCGGGCGGGCACGGGAATCGGCGTCGGCTCGGGCGAGCTCCCCGACGAGGCCGCCGCCATGATCGGCCGTATCGGTCCCGTGGAGGCGGTCTCGGCGGTGAGGGACGTCAACGCCAAGGTGTACCGCTCCGATCTGGTCCCCGAGACCCAGAGCGGAGGCATCTCCGTGAAGAGCGCCGACCCCGACCTGGCGGAGACGCTCCAGGGGAATCTGGCCGAAGGGCAGTTCCTGGACGAGGGCACCGGCGCCTTTCCGGTCGTGGTGCTGGGCTCGGTTGCCGCCCAGCGGCTGGGGATCAGCGACCTCGACGCCCAACCACTCGTGTGGCTGGGTGACGAGTGGTTCGCCGTGATCGGGATCCTCCAGCCACTCGACCTCAGCGCCGACCTCGACCGGTCGGTGCTGATCGGCGAGGAGGCGGCGGCCGCCTACCTCGATTCCGATGAGCCGCCGTCGACCATCTACGTTCGCACCGATCCCGCATTCGTGGACGATGTGATGGGGGTGCTCGGCGCCACCGCCAGCCCGGAGAACCCGGAAGAGGTCGAGGTGGAGCGGCCCACCGACGCCCTCGAGGCGCGGGAGGCCGCCGACGACACACTCACGCTGCTCTTCCTCGGGCTGGGCGGGGTGGCCCTGTTGGTGGGCGGCGTCGGGATCGCCAACGTGATGGTGATCTCGGTGTTGGAGCGCAGGGCCGAGATCGGTCTGCGCCGGGCACTGGGGGCCACCAAGCGCCACGTAGGGGCCCAGTTCCTCTCCGAGGCGTTGCTCCTGTCTGGCGTAGGTGGGGTGGGGGGCATCGTATTGGGGTCTGGGGTCACCGCCGCCTACGCCCGGGTACAGGGTTGGGACGTCCTGATCCCGGCCGTGGCGGTGGTCGGTGGCCTGATGGCCGCCCTCCTCATCGGCGCCGTCGCCGGGCTCTATCCGGCGATGCGGGCGGCCCGGCTGTCCCCGACCGAGGCCTTGCGGACCACGTAGCGCCGCCCCCCCGCACCCGAACCGCGATGAGCGGTGAGCGAAGAGCGGACGAGCGTTCGGTGGGCGACGAGGCGGCGTACGAGGGGAGCCGATCCGACCGCTCCGAGCCGCCCCCCCGCACCCGAACCGCGATGAGCGGTGAGCGAAGAGCGGAC
>CAYFYE010000131.1:0-5786 GCA_964347285.1 uncultured Acidimicrobiia bacterium | reverse complement strand
ACTGCTCCATGTTGGTCTGGGCGATGGCCGGGTCCCAGTTGTCCGTGTAGGACTCGCCGACGTTGACGATGTCGCCGGCATCGATAGCGTCCTGCAGGATCTCCTGCTGACCGCCTCGCAGGAAGTCGGCGTTGGCATCGGCCTGGTTGCCCTTGATGAAGACATAGTTGCCTTCGGGTACGAGCTCGTAGATCACCCGAGCCTGCATCCGTCCCACCTCGACGTTGTCGAAGGTGATGTAGAAGGCGCCGGGGTCCTCGATGAGCCGGTCATACGCGATGACTGGAATGCCCTGAGCCAGCGCGCTCTCCACAGCCGGCAGAATCGCCGTGCCGTCCTGAGCGAGGATGATGAGGGCATCCGCTCCCTGGGCGATCAGCTGCTCGACGTCGGCCAGCTGCTGCTCGGCGGACGAACCGGCATCGGTGCTGATGTAGGTCGCTCCGGCAGCATCGAGGGCCGCCTGAATGGCAGGCTCGTCGGACTTGGCCCAGCGCTCTTCGTTGTAGTTGTTCCACGACACGCCGACGACGAGGTCTTCGCCTCCCGCCGCCGGCGCTTCCGTTCCTTCCGCTTCTGGGGCGGCTTCTGGGGCGGCCGTGGTTTCAGTCGTGTCGCCACAGGCCGCAGCGATCATCGCCAGCGCCGCGATGAGCACCAGAAGCTTTACCGGTTGTTTCACTTGTTCCTCCTAGAAGAACGATTGAGAGACCACGGGAAGTGGCTCGAGGCAGGAACATTATGAAGGTGGCCCGGTTAGGTCAAACGGGTCGGCCACCGACGCGCTCGGCCCCGGATTGATACGATCCACCCGCCTGCGGAGGTGGTTGCAGGGACGAAACTCCGCGATAGAGCGGGAGCACGGGAGGCACTGCCGGTCCCGCCCGAAGACCGACGAGGAGAGTGGAAATGACCAGGGCGCGCCTCGACCACGTCGAACTGCCGGATTTCGGCATGCCGACGGAGATGCCCGAGATTCCGGCGACCGTCTACCAGGCTCGCCTCCAGCGGCTGCGCGCCCGGGTGGAAGAGCAAGGCTACGACGGGCTGGTGCTCTACGCCGATCGCGAACACAGTGCCAACCTGGCGTACCTCACCGGCTTCGACCCCCGCTTCGAAGAGGCATTGCTGGTGCTGGGGCCGGTCGACGATCCGGCCATCCTGGTCGGGAACGAGTGCTACGGAATGGCGGGAGCGGCCCCGGTGCCGCTGCGACGGCACATGTTCCAGGACCTCAGCCTTCCGAGCCAGCCGCGCGATCGATCCCGGTCGCTCGCCGAGATCCTGGCCGACGAAGGGATTCGGGAAGGGAGCCGAATCGGCGTCGTCGGCTGGAAGCAGTACGCCGACCCCGGGATGATCGACGCCCCGGCATTCATCGTGGACGAGCTGCGCCGCGTCACCAGCGATGCCGGCCTCGTCGAGAACGCCACCGATCTGCTCATCGGTCCGGCCGATGGGCTTCGCGTCATCAACGAGGTGGAGCAGCTGGCGGCCTTCGAATACGCGGCCTGCCGGACCTCCAACGGCGTGAGGCAGCTGCTGTTCGGACTCCGGCCCGGGATGCGCGAGGACGAGGCGGTACGGTTGCTGGAGTGGGACGGCACGCCCCTGTCGTGCCACTTGATGTTGACGAGCGGGGACCGCGCCTCGCTCGGGCTGCTCAGCCCCGGGAACCGGCGCATACAGCGGGGTGACCGCTTCACCGTCGCCTTCGGCATCTGGGGAGCGTTGAACTGCCGGGCCGGCTTCGTCGTCGAGGACGCCGCCGAGCTGCCGGGCGACATCAGCGACTACGTGGAACGGCTGGTGGGTCCGTACTTCGAGGCCGTCGCCGAGTGGTACGGGGCGGTGCGCGTCGGCCAGACCGGAGCGGTGCTTCAAGAGATCGTCGATCGCCGCCTGGGCGACCCCTTCTTCGGGATCTTCTTGAACCCCGGCCACCAGATCCACCTCGACGAGTGGGTGAATTCGCCGGTGGCCCCGGGGTCGACGATCGAGCTGCGGTCGGGCATGGCTCTCCAGGTGGACATCATCCCGGCCACCGGCACCGAATACTTCACCACCAACATCGAGGACGGCATCGCTCTCGCCGATCAGTCGCTGCGGGACGAGTTTGCCGCCCGCTACCCGGACGCATGGCAGCGGATCGAGGCGCGCCGGCGGTTCATGAACGACGCCCTGGGAATCGCCCTGCACCCCGACGTGCTGCCGTTCTCCAACATTCCCGCCTACCTGCCGCCTTTCCTGCTCCGGCCAGACCGTGTCATGACCCTGGCCTAGCCGCCCGGTCCCGGCAGGAGGCCGCGCCCGTCCACGGGTGGAACACAACCGCCGGAGCCGTCGTTAGCCGACGTATGGAGCGGCGATGGAAGCCCTTCTCCGTGGCGGCGGCGTGGCTCATCGGTGGCGTCGCACTGGTGGCGATCGTCGTGACCGCAGCACGCTTGCTGGGCGACGCCTCGAGCGAGGAACCCGCGGCTTCCAGCGCCGGGCTGCCCGACCCCGGAGAGGTGTACGACCCCGTGAAAGCGGGGGAGCCGCTGCCGGACGGATACCGCCGGCTCCTGGATCGCGATCAGATCCTGCCGGTATACGAGCCTGTGTTCACGTCGCCCGGCCAAATCGATTGGCCCCCGGATTCGCTGGTCATCGGGGTGGCCGGATCGAAGAACGCCAAGGCCTACCCGGTCACGCATCTCAACCGGAGGGAGATGGTGATCGACGTGCTGGAAGGTACGCCGATCCTGGTTTCGTGGTGACCGCTGTGTGGTACGGCGATGGTCCATCGCCGCCAAGTCGAAGAGACGACGCTCGTGTTCGGCAATCAGGGCGACCTGTGGGGCAGCGCGATGACGTGGTGGGACCACGACACCGGGTCGGTGTGGAGTCAGCCCCTGGGTGAGGCCATCCTCGGCCCCCGCAAGGGGCAACGGCTGGAGCTGCTTCCCTCGACGCTGACGACGTGGGAGGCCTGGCTCTCCGCTCATCCCGAGACCATGGCACTGGACGTTCCCGGCTGGGCGACCGGCTTCTATCTCGAGCAGATGGCAGTCGTCGTCGACCTCGGAACCGAAGCCGCCGCCTACCGGATTCCCGCCCTGCGAGAGGTCGGCGTGGTCAACGACGTCGTGGCCGGCCTGGAGATCGCCGTGGTGATCGACTCCAACGACCCGGCGCGCTGGGCCGTGTTCAGCAGGCAACTCGACGAATCGGTGGTCGAGCTGAAATGGACTCCTGAGGGCCTGGTCGACCCGGCGTCGGGCACGGTGTTCGATCCCTTCCTGGGAATCGGACGAGCGGGACCGCTCGCCGACCAGATCCTCGACAAACTGCCGGCGTTCACATCGTTTCCCGCCGACTTCTTCACGTTCTTCCCCGACGGCAAGATGTGGCCCGCCCCGTCGGGTTCCGAGGGGAGCCGACGGACGGGGGATTGAAGCCGGTTCCGACATGGCTCCGCGGCGGGGGCTGAAGGCTGGGCGGCCCGATCGGGCCGCCCGGCCTTGCCGCCCCACCCGGTGGGCGCCCACCTCGACGGCGTCGGGAAACGCCCCGGCCGGCGAAGACCAGCCCCCGGCCGTCTCCTTACGACGTGGAGAGTGTGATCTGAACCCGTACATGACGGCTTCGCCCTTGATTTCGCCGGCATGTTCGGCAGTTGCGTCCTCGTCGGCGCGGGCACAGGGACGGTGATGAAAGGATGAAGCGCGCCGAGATCGAGCGGTCGCTCCCTCCGGGGCGCGGTCGGTCGGTTCACCGAGGCCGAACCGGAGGGGCTGCCCGATCCGGTGCGGCGCTACCCGGGCGCCGCCATCGAGCCCGGCACACCCCTGGCCCGCACGGCACGGCTTTGCATGGGTGGCCACATCAAGATCGGCCGATGGCTGCCGTTTCGGGCCCGGGAGACGCTGACGCCGCAACACGGGTTTCTGTGGGCGGCCCGGGTGGCCGCGCTCATCGCCGGATCCGACCATTACGTCGACGGATCCGGTCGCATGGACTGGAAGATGGTCGGGGTGGTCCGGGTGATGCACGCCGACGGACCGGACGTCTCACGGAGCGGCGCCCAGCGGGCGGCCGCGGAAGCCGTCTGGGTGCCGACGGCCCTCCTGCCCCGATTCGATGTCGATTGAACCGCCACCGACGCCACCCACATCAGGGCCGGCTACCACATCGAAGACCACCCCATCGAGGTCCGCTATCGGCTCGATCCGGAAGACGGCCACATCGAATCCGCCGTATTCGATCGCTGGGGCGACCCCGATGACACCGGGAGATGGGTTTCCACCCGTTCGGGGGCGGGTTCACCAGTCATGCGACCTTCGCCGGAGTCACCATCCCCGATGCCGGTCGGATGGGATGGCACTACGGGACCGACCGGTGGGGCGAGGGAGAGTTCTTCCGATATCGCATCACCGGGCTCGACCTGGTCACCTGAAGCCGACGGCCTCAGTGGAGAGTGACGGCGACCAACGGTCGGCGACGGCCGACCCCGAAACTACAGTACTCGCTGCGGTCGGCAGCAGGCGCCGGCCGCCTGCGACCTGCTTCGGGCCATCTCGTCGGTGAAAGAGAATGGAGGGTTCAGGCAGTGGATTCGGTGGGCCAGTGATACCCGGCGAGGGGTAAGCCCGGATGGTGTTGCCGACCTTTATAGGTATTGGGGCCCGGCGAGCCGGCACGACGTGGCTGAACCAACTGCTGGCTAGTCACCCGCATGTGTACACGCCCACCGTGCGGGACGAGATCAACTTCTTCGATCAGTACTACGAACGAGGTCTTGCGTGGTATGAGGCCCTGTTTCCCACGCCGGAGGATGCCGCTAGATATCGCGCGATCGGAGAAATCACGCCGCAGTATCTCGAATGCGACACATGTCCGGAGCGGATCTTCGACACTGTGCCCAACAGCAAGCTGTTGGTCATCTTGAGGCATCCAGTCGACCGAGCGTATTCGCAGTATGGCTTCTATGTCCAGAGAAGGAACTACCGGGGCTCGTTCGAGGAATTCGTCGTTGACCGACCCGGCGCGCTCAAGAGAGGGTTCTACAGTCAGCATCTCAAGCGCTACCTGCGCTATTTCGATCGGAGCCAAATCTTGGCGTTGTTGTTCGAAGAGGCCGTTGTCGAAGTCGCTCAGACCAGGGAAACACTGGCGGATTTCCTGGACATCGCCGCGGATGAGTTCCCTTCAGCGGCCGGCAGCGGCAAAGTCAATCCCAGCAGCCTGCCGAAGTTCCAAGCCCTTTACGGACTGGTAACGAAGACCGGACGGCGCCTGCGGAGATGGAACCTGGAGCCGCTTGTCGACTTCGTCATGCGTACCAGGATTCCCCAACTTCTGGGAAGAGGGAAACCGCTGCCGCCGCTCGACGAGGGACTGAAGCAGCGGTTGAGTCGGCAATACGGAGATGAATTCGATGAACTCGAAGAGTGCATGCAAATCGATCTGAGTCGCTGGAGGTCAGTCGGATAGTCGGCTTGGCGTGGACGGGACAATGACGACGGGGCGGCGGACAGCTGGGTCCGTTGTTGTCACGGCGGGTTCGAGGGCACGCGCTAATCCACTTTCGGGGATGGCTGTTCCTCGCGGTGGCCGCGTTGAACCTTGCTGAGGCGCCACCGGCGGGCTGACGACCCACAATCGGCCGGGGTGGGCGTCCGTGGTGGGGTCCCGACTGTGCCCCGATCGGGCCCCGAGCGACCGGGCAAGTGGCTGCCTGGCCTAGCGGGGCGGATTGCGGTCCTCGGCACCTCTGCGGACCGCGATTGCCGATAGCGCCT
>CAYFYE010000130.1:0-5804 GCA_964347285.1 uncultured Acidimicrobiia bacterium | reverse complement strand
TGCCGGCTATCTCTCGGGTGGGGGTGCTCGATATCGCTCCGGGCGGTGGGTGATATGTGCGGCCGATTGCGAGGCTCGGGGCCGGGTCGCGGTGTCCGTCGCGCCTTACCGCACTACGCCGACCAGGCGCCGGGGTCCGTCGAGCGCCGCCTCAAGCCGGCTCCGCTCACCGTCGACGAGGTGCTCGCCGCCGAGATCGAGTCCTACGCCCCCGGCCAGCGCTGACCCCCTCCCTGCGCGAGACCGCACGGGATTGGCGTCGAAGAGCGCATCATCGTGCGCCGCGCTACGCCAAAACGAAGAAGCAGCACGGCCGCCGCCATAATCCTCGGACCATGGACATCGCGCTGCTTATCACCGCCTTCGGGATGGGGTTCGCCGCCCGGGCTGTGGGTTTGCCGCCACTGGTCGGATACCTGGTGGCGGGCTTCGTGCTTCACGCTGTCGGTTACGAATCAACGGAGGCCATCGAGACGATCTCCGACTTCGGCGTGCTCCTCCTCCTGTTCGGGATCGGCCTCAAGCTCCGTCTCCGCACCCTTGCCCGCACCGAGGTCTGGGCCACTGCCGGCGCATTCGCTATCGTCGCTACCGCGGCCTTTGCCGCGCTGCTGCTGGCAGGCGGGGCGTTGGGCCTGCCGCTCGCCCGCGACCTCGACCTGGGTGCGGCGGTCATCGTCGGCTTCGCCCTGTCGTTTTCGAGCACCGTGTTCGCCGTGCAGGCGCTGGAGCGGAACAGCGAGTCGGGATCGCTGGCCGGCCGGTTGGCGATCGGCGTCCTCATCCTCCAGGACACCTTCGCCGTCGCCTTCCTCGTCGCCACCGGAGACGAGTGGCCTTCCGCGTGGGCGCTAGCCCTCGTGCCCGCCTTCTTCATCCTGCGTCCGGTGTTCGGGTGGCTCCTCGATCGGAGCGATCACGGTGAGATCCTCATCCTGCTTGGCTTCACTCTCGCCATCGGGGTCGGTGCTGCTGCGTTCGACGCCGTCGGCCTCAAGCCTGACCTCGGTGCGCTCATGGCGGGTCTCATGCTCTCGCAGCATCCCCGTGCCGGGGAGCTGGCCGACCGCCTGCTCTCCTTCAAGGACCTGTTTCTCGTCGGGTTCTTCTTGTCGGTCGGCCTCGAGGGAACCCCGCCTGCCGCTGCCTGGGTGATCGGAATCGGTCTACTGCTCCTGGTTCCCGCCAAATCCGCCGGGTTCTTCTGGCTGTTCTCCCGGTTCCGGCTCCGGGCCCGGACCAGCCTGCACACCTCGGTCACGCTGTCGACGTACAGCGAGTTCGGGCTGATCGTGGGCTCGGCGGCCCTCGCCGCCGGTCTGCTCGACCAGGCCTGGGTGTCGACGGTTGCCGTCGCCGTCGCCGGCTCTTTCGTCGTCGCGTCGTGGGCTAGCTCGGCGCGCTACCGGCTCTACGAACGGTGGGCGCAGTGGCTGTCCCGCTTCGAGCGCCACCCGCCGCTCCCCGAGGACGCCATCATCGACTTCGGGCAGGCCCGGGTGTTGATCTTCGGCATGGGACGGGTCGGCACCGGCGTCTACGACGAGATGGTCGCCCGGCGCGGCCGCAGCGTCGTCGGTGTCGACCGGAGCGAGGAGCGGGTGGTGGAGCACCGCCGGGAGGGTCGTTCGGTCGTTCGGGGCGATGCCCTCGACCGCGACTTCTGGGAGCGCGTCCGATTCCACCCCGAGGTCGAGTTGGTCGTTGCCGCCATGAGCAGTCATGAGGCGAACCTGGCGGGTGTGCATCGGATCAAAGAGCACCTCCCGGCGGCTCGGATCGCCGCCATCGCCACCCATCCCGATCAGGTCGACGAGCTGCGCGACGCCGGCGTCGACGTCGCCCGCAACCTGTACGAGGAGGCCGGCCAGGCACTCGCCGACGATGCCATCGATGCCATCTGGGGTAGCGAGCGATGACGGCCACGACCGGCGATGGCGGTCTGTTTCGGCGCTTCCGGACGCGTCGCGCTCCGCGTACACTGACGGTTCGCCGGGGCAAGGGGGCGCCACCCGTGAGACCCCCACCACCGATGCGTGGCACGGCACGGTCGAAGCTATCGACTCGTGGTAGCGGTAGGGGTGGCATGGGGCGCCGTAACCGCTGCAATTGTCGTCCGTGGCACTCAGCGAAGTGATGGTATCCGTGCCGGATCAACCGATCCCTTCGCCGTAGGTTTGTTTCGGCTCCCTTTGTGCTCTACGGCACACAGCTACGTGGATTCCCCCAAGGATCAGGAAAAGGTTCATAGGGTTCACGACGTTCACCGGAGACATCCCTGGCTCGATTGCAGAAATCTCCACCGATCTGATGCGATCCGGGCCGCTACCTACGCCCATCGCGACCGAAGAAGCTGATCGTCGCTCGGTGGGAATCCCGTCTAGGGCGTCACGCCTCCGAGCGCGGCCAATGGCTGCATGGGCATCGGGCCCATGGAAGCCCTCTTCGCAGGAGGGACACCACCAGTTCGGGGAGCGGTCATCGATGACGCAGCCTCCGATGTAGATCAGGCCAGCATCGGCAACTTCAAAGATCGATGGGGCGCCGGGCAACCCATAGAGAATCGACCTTCCCGACTACCGCCACACCGACCGTCGCTCGAAGCGTTCCTCAACCCCACACCAACCCCACAGAAGGGCGGAATAACGGGGGATCGGGTGGGAACCGCCGGGAAGGAAAACCCCTTGTCAGGGCGTTGCTGAGCGACAACTCCCTGGTCCAGAAACCGGCCCTCGCTCCCTCGCACGCAAGAGGCCACGGGTTCGAATCCCGTCACCTCCACGGCGGTCCCTCGGTTGCGACCCCATCATCGCGTGGAGGAAAGCGTCACCCGCCCCGGCGTTGACCGCGTAAGCTGGCGCTTCGATGACCGTTCCGGCCACCCGCCCCAGCGCGGCACCTGCACACAAGCCGTCGGACCGCCGCCTCCACAGCGACGAGCCGCTCCCCGACGCGCTGCGCCGAGTGGCGACGGGCCAGTTCGACCGCATCACGCGCCTGCTCGCCGATCCGAATCACGACCGGGACGACGCGGTGCACACGGCCCGCAAAGCGATGAAGCGGCTGCGGGGGATGCTGCGGCTGGTACGCGACGAGGTCGGGAACAAGGCCTACCGGTCCGAGAATATCGTCCTGCGCGACACCGCCCGGCGGCTCGCTCCGGCCCGGGAGGGATTCGTGATGCTGGCGACGCTCGACCGCCTACGCAAGGAGTACAAGCGGGTCCTGCGTCCCGAGGCGTTTACGGTCACCCGCCAGTACCTGAAGGAGCGCCACGAGGCCTCGCGCCTTTCGGTGATCGAGGACGACCAGCTCATCACGGACGTGATCGTCACGTTGAAGACGGCACGCGCCCGCTACGCGAACTGGCAAATCGAGCCCGGCGCCAAGCCGCCGACCAAGCTGGCGGCTCGAGGCATCCCCGACGACTTCGACGCCATGTCCCGGGGCCTGCGACGCGTCTACGCCCGGGGCCGGAACGCCATGGGCCGCGCCTACGAAGACGGCACTGTGGAGTCGTTCCATGAGTGGCGCAAGCGCGTCAAGTACCTGCGCTACCAGCTCGAGGCGCTCGAGCCGATTTGGCCCGAGCTGTTGAGCGCTCACGCCGCCCGGCTCGACGAGCTGGGCGAGCTCCTCGGTGCCGACCATGATCTCGCCGTGCTGAGCGAGATAGTCCGCACCGACGACCGGGCCACCGCCGACCAACGCGAGCGCACTCTGCTGCTGGCACTGATCCACCGCACCCGGCTGGAGCTGCAATATGAAGCCCGCCCGCTCGGCTGGGCCCTCTACGCCGAGGACCCAAATGAATTCGTGGCCCGGATCGGGGCCTACTGGAACGCGGCCCGTCGCGCCCTGGGGGGCTGAGCCGGCCGGGCAACGGCTCCGAACCGGTTCGTTCCCACCCCAGATCGATGGACTGCTTTCCTGGCGGCGCCGAGATCCCGAGATTCGAGCGGAGGCGGACCTCAGACGGTGATGGCGACTTTTCCCCGAGCGTGTCCCTCTTCGAAGTGCCGGATCGCCTCGGCGACCTCGCTCAACGGGTAGCGGGCGCTGATGACCGGCGTGAGCTCGCCGGCTTCGAGGAGCTCCCTCAGGGCCAGCAGGTCCTCCCTGCGGTCCGAATGGATCAACGGGCGCAGCCTCTGACTCACGAACGGTGACATCACGAGACCTCTGAGGAAACGATCGGTGCCTTTGAACCAACGATCCATGCCCGTGAGCGATCCACTACCGGACGATCCGACCATGACGAGGGTCCCTTTTGGCGTGAGAGCGCCCCTCAGGTCTGACAACGAACGGTTCCCAACGAAGTCGACGATCAGGTCGTAGCGCTGCCCGCTCTTGGTGAAGTCCTCCTGGGTGTAATCGATGACCTGGTCGGCGCCGATCGATCGGACCATGTCCACGTTCGGTGTGCTGCACACGCCGGTCACGTCCGCTCCGAACGACTTGGCGATCTGGACGGCGAACGTACCCACGCCTCCCGACGCACCGAGGACCAAGACCTTGTGTCTCGGCCGGATCCGTCCCTTGTCGCGGACGGCCTGGAGGGCGGTGAAACCCGAGATGGGCACGACTGCGGCTTGCTCGAACGTCAGGTTGGCCGGCTTGAGCACCAGATTGTCTTCGGGAGCAGAGGCGTACTCGGCAAAGGCACCGTCGCACCAGCCGAAGACCTCATCGCCCGCTCGGAACTGCGCTGCCTTCGTACCGACCGTCTCGATCTGCCCGGCCACATCGCGTCCCGGAACACGGTGCTTCGGCTTGCGTAGTCCCATAGCCAGGCGGGCGAGGTAGGGCAGGCCTCGCATGAGGTGCCAATCATCGCCCGCCACGGCAGTGGCACGAACCCGAACCAGCACCTCATCGTCGGCGACCGCGGGCTTGGGAATATCTCGGAATTCCAGGACGTCATCGGGTGGCCCGTACTCGTCTTGGACGATCGCCTTCATGATGCCCTCCTCGGCGCGGCTCAGACGGTGATGATGACCTTTCCCCGGGCGTCGCCCCAGATCAGGGAAACGATGCGATCGGTGGAGACCACCTCGCCGGGGGACAGGGCCAGTACCGCCAGTACTGCTTCCTGTTGGGGGGGACCGATCGGCACCACCTGGTCGTCGGCCACCACCTCGAGTGGGCCGAGAATCCGGATCTCCATGGGCTCACCCTCCACCATACGCACCCCCATCCCCGTCCACCGGTCCCGGTAGCCGCTCGGTCACTCAGGGAGGGAGCCAGTAGAGGAGTTGGGCTGAGTCGGGCCGGGACCGGGACATGTACTGAGTAGAGGGGGCCCGTGACCCGTGCCAACGACCCCATCGAGCTCGTTTCCAGCCCTGTTCACCGGAGTGCCAGGGGACTGTCACGTTTTGCGGTCCCCGTGCGTCCTTCGGGTGAGAGATCTAGGAGCGCCGGCCACGCTCCGGGAGACCTCCGGGAAGCTCCATGGGGCATGGAGCCGATATGAAGCAGGTCTGGAGGCACGTCGGGGACGATGCGGGTGCGGGTCGGAGAAGGCCTCCCCCGCACCGAAAGGAGGTGGAGATCATGAAGACCCTCCACGAGGCTCGTCGAACCGAGGTGGAGCGTCGGGCCGAGCCGGCCGAGGCCCTGCCCCGCCGCCGCATCGGGATCAACGGATGGATCGGCATCGCCGCCGTACTGGCAGCTGCCGCCGCCGTTGTCGCCGTTTGGCAGTGGCGAGGGGGCGGCGAGGAATCCACCGGCCTGAACCTGGATTTCTCACGCGAATCCACCTACACCCCCGCCGACCCGTTCCTCGAGGTCGAGGCGGC
>CAYFYE010000129.1:0-5828 GCA_964347285.1 uncultured Acidimicrobiia bacterium | reverse complement strand
TGCCAGAACGGATGCGAGGACCAGCACCCTACCCATTGCGGTTGTATCGGGACCGGCATACGGCGCTTGACCACAACGAGTGGTGACGGGACGGCGGGGGCCGGCGGTCCTTGTAAGCCGCCGGGGGCGTGGCCACCATCCCGAGGTGATGCGATCGCTGGCCGTGCTGATCCTCGTGCTGGTTGCCGCGGTGTCGAACGGGGGCGCCCTGGGCCAATTGCAGCGCGAGGTCGATGAAGCTCAGCAGGAGCTCGAGGAGGCCACCCGGTTGCTCGATGCCGCCGAGGTTCGTCGAGAGGCGGTGCTGGCCGACCTGACCCGAGCCGTCGCCGCCTTCGGGGAGGTGACCCTCGAGCTCGAGGGGCTGGCCTTCGAACAGGCCGAGCTTCGGACGGAGCTGGAAGGTTACGAGAGCGAGCTGCGGGAGCTCCGGAACCTGGCCGAGGAGCGGGCCGTGGCCGCCTACATTGCGGGCGGGACCGGTCTCCTCGATGCCCTGTTCTACGCCGACGGTTTGCACCAGCTGGCCACATCGCAGCGAGTCCTCGATGACGTGCGACGCAGGGACCTGGAGCGGGCGGCCCGTCTCGATGAGCTCAGGGGAGAGATCGAGCTGTTCCGGGCCCAGTACGAGGCGGGGGAGGAAGGGCTTCGGGCCAAAGCGGCGGCGGTGGACACCCTCGTCGACGAGCTCGACATCCTGTTCTCTCGGGCGAGCGACGAGGCCATGGCCGCCCACACGCGAGTCGAGGAGGCCGATGCCGACTACCAGAAGGTCTACACCCTGCTCGAGGAGGCGATCCGGCTCCGGCGGCTGGGCGGCCCCGGGGTGGAGCGGTGGAGGAACCTGGTGGGTCACTATTTCCCACAGGACCGGGTCGAGCAGGCCCTCGAGGTGATGGCGTGTGAGAGCAGGGGCAATCCCGGGGCCACGCACCCCCTCTCGGACGCCGCCGGGCTCTTTCAGTTCATGACCGGCACCTGGGAGGTCGCCGCACCGGCGGCAGGCTTCGCCGGGGCCAGCCGTTACGACCCCGAGGCCAACATCGCCGCCGCCGCCTGGCTGGTCCGGTTCTCGATCGAGACCGGGCATCCGGGCGGTGCCTGGGGACGATGGACCTGTCGGCCGGTGTCCTCGGCCTCAGCCGAGCCACGGCCGACAGGCGGTCGGTGACCTCTGACCGCCCCGGCCCCCGGCCCGGCGAACGCCGGGCCTCCGAGTGGCCCGTCCGCCCGTGCCCTCTACGGCTCCCCTCGTCGTCACCCGGCGACGATGCAGGCCCGAGACCTGGTTGGCGGGAACAGCCGGGGCGCCCCGCGTCCCAACGGTACTGCGGGCGTGGGATCGCTCCGGGGCGGCGGCTACTCCTCTCGGCGCGGGCCCATTCCGCTCAGGAGGATGCTCACCCCGAAGCCGATGAGCAGGAGCGGCCATACATGACGAAACCGCAGGTTCCACCACTCCAGGGCCTCGCCCAGGAAGGCGAAGCCGGCCAACACGAAGAACACTCCCATGGCCAGTGTGCCGGGCCGCGGCATCGATTCGTTCATCTCCGCACCTCGATCCTTCCGAATCCGACGGCCGCGCCCAGATCGACGCGCCTCGTGGCCGATGAAGAGCGGTCGACGACGGCCTCATCGATGTCGATGCCCGACCCCTCCTGGCGTCCCAGCACCACCAGTTCGCCGACCGTCACTTTGGCCCGCACATCGACGGCCACACCCGCGGGCACGACCACCGTCAGCTGTCCGATCCCGACGCTGGCTTCGACCGAAGTAGTTCCCTCAGGGAAGTCGACGTCGCGCAGGTCGACGGTCAAATCGCCTGCGGCGAGCCGAATGGGATCGTCGAGATCGACGAGCCGGGCCGGTCGCTCGGTCCGGTCCCCGAAACCACCGCTGAGGGGAGCGTCCTCGAAGGCATCGACGGTGGCTCCCAGGCTGAGCACGATGGTGATGATCACGCCGAGAGTGATCAGCCCGCCGTGACCGCCCGTCCACGACAGGGGGATGAGAACGGCCCCCACCCCCATGAGGGCGATCGGCAGCACCGCCCGCCACGGTATGTCCACCGCCCCGACCGTCTCCAGGAGCCACCCCAGACCCACCAGGACCAGCACCACACCCAGGACGATGCGCCCCAGGGGAGAGCCCTGCGGGCCCTCTTCGGAGACGGGCTCGATCTGGGACGGCTCAGTGGTCATCGTCGCGCCCCGTAGGCGATCACCGCCACGCCGATGAGGATGATCACCGCCGGCCACACGATCTTGTTGAACCACGGAACGAACTCGTTGATGAGCGCCAGGCCCCCCAAGGCGACGAGGATGCCTCCGATGAGCAGCCGCACCGCATTGGCGGCGTGCGGCGAGCGGGGCGGAGGCGGCTCGGCGCCCTCGGGCTCGAGCGGCATCACGATCCAGGCGATGATGTACAGGATCACTCCGGGCCCGGCAAAAGCGAGAAGGACGAAAGCGATCCGCAGCAGCACCGGATCGATGCCGAAGTACTGAGCGAGCCCGCCGGCCACGCCGGCGATGACTTTGTCGGCTCGACTTCTTCGCAACAGTGGTTGTGGGCGGGTTTCGCTGTGCTCGGTCATGTGGTCAGGCTACGCCGGACCGGATGGCGCTGCCATGGTTCCTCTCCTCGACGGTGACGGTGCGTTTCGGAACACGCCGGTCAGGTCGAGGAGCTCGGCCGGATCGTCAAGCGGGCCGTCGGCGAGACGAACTGCCGCCGGTCGACGTCGCGGTCACGGCGGCCGACTCCGTTCTGAGGCCGGCGCTCCGTTGTCGAGCAGTAGTTACGACGATGCAGCCGTGAGATCGAGGTGGGTCGACTCCTCGGGGGAGTTGATCTTGGTTTCGACGGCCGGCGTCCCGGCGACCAGGAACGTGATCGTCCCCCCTTCGTGACACTCCGGCCGAGAGTCCGGGCCCACCACGCTGATGTAGCCGGTGAACCCTCCCGACCTGATCGATGCCATCTCGCACAGGGCGTCATCGACGTAGGCCTCGACGAGAGATCCGACCGGAACGCGCTCACCGTTCGTGAAGCGGACCTCGTCTGAGAAATCGGTAGTCCGCAGAGCGGCACCGAGGGGCTCTGAGGTCGAGAAGTCGATCTTCACCGAAGGTGCGGCGTCCATCGGCCAGGGAATGGCCGAGGTCGCGTACGGCATCCGCTCGCCGATATGGGTCTACAGCAGGATCTCGGCACCGGGTCGATCGCAACCGGCAGCCACCTCGCTCTCGGCGAACACACCGATCTCGAACCCCCGCCCTCGATCGGAGGCAGACTCTGCTGGCACGGCGTGACCAGCCCCTCATGGCGAACCCGCGCTCCCATCCACTCCACATCCAGGTCTACGCCCTCTAGCTGTGCCCGCCCGCTGATCACGGCACCCTCGGCCTCGTCCGGTGTGGTGCCGTCGGAACACGCGGTGATGGCAAGTGGCACCGCAAGCACGAGGCCGAGGTCGCGACGCAGGTGTGAAAGCCTGGCGCTAGCCGTACAAAGCCTCTCGGAATGGGGTTCTTCGGCGCTGACTCCGTATGGGGCCAGGAAGGTGCCGACCCCCAACGATCGAGGCCACGACCTACGCAGCCGTCACTTCACCGCAAACGCCAGCTTGCAGGTGGCGTGGAATTGGGTCACCTTGCCATCGTCGACCTTGGCCGTCTGGGAGATGACCTCGACGCCGTGATACCCTCGACGGTCTCGCTGGCCTTGGCCACTGCCTGGGAGACGGCATCTTCGAAGCTGTCGGGGGACACGCCGATCACCTCGATGACCTTGACCGCGCCCTGCTGGATGTAGTCGCTCATGAACCTGCTGAGTTCGGGCGGAGGTTATCAGCGGACGTCGTCGACGGCCGGTCCGATCCCGGGGATCCCGGCCGGGGACGTAGCCTGCGGCCATGGATCTCTACGAAGCCCTCTACACCACCCGCGCCATGCGCCGGGTGAGGCCCGATCCGATCCCGGAGGACATCGTCAAGCGCATGGTCGATGCGGCGGTGCGGGCTCCTTCGGGGAGCAACATGCAGCAGTGGCGCCTCGTGCTGGTTTCCGATCGGAACCAGCGCCGCCGACTCGGTGAGCTCTACGCCGAGGCCTACCGGCTGCTGCACGACACGGTATACGCCGGAGCCCGGGAGCGAGCGATAGCCCACCAAGACGACCAGATGCAACGGATCATCGGCTCGTCGGACTGGCTCGGCGGGCACTTCGGTGAGGCTCCGCTGGTGGCCCTGTTCTTCGATCGCAACGATCCCTCGGGGGCCTCGATCTATCCGGCCGTATGGAGCTTCATGCTGTCGGCCCGCGGTCGGGGAGTGGGAACGACGCTCACCACGATCCTCGGAGTCTTTCGGTCGCCGGAAGTATTCGAGCTCATCGGAGCCCCGACCGACCGAGGATGGGAGCTGCGGGCGGCGATCCCCTGCGGGTATCCGCGAGGCCGGTGGGGCGTGGCCCGGCGACGGCCGGCCCACGAAGTGACGTATGTGGACTGGTGGGGCCGGGAGCCGGAGTGGAGCATCCCGGCGCCACTGTGGGAGGCGGGAGGCGACGGCTGATGGTTACCGGGCCCCGGCCCGATCAGGGTCGTCGCACCCGCTCAGTCCATGCCCTCCGGTCGAAACAGCCGGTCGTGGGTGCGCAATGCGAAACGGTCGGTGAAGCCGCTCACGTAGTCGAGGACCTGCGTGGTGAGATCGGCCTCATCGTGGCGGTATGAGGCGGGTATCTCGCCCGGATGCTCGAGGTAGTGGTCGACGAGGTCCCGAATGACCATGATCGCTCGCCTTCGATTGGCCTCGGCTTCGGGCCGGAGATAGACGCGCTCGAACATGAAATCGCGCAACTCGAGCATGGTTTGCAGCGCCTCGGGCTCCATGCCCACCTCTCCGGCGGCGAAGGTGTGATCGATGACTGCGAAGATCATCGCCTCGTTCCACAGGGCGGGTTCGTCGCCGAACATCTTCCGGGCCGTCTTGGGCAGGTCGACCTCGGTGAGAATGCCGGCGCGGATGGCGTCGTTGACGTCGTGGGTGAGGTAGGCGATACGATCGGCAAACCGGCACAGGACACCTTCCGGGGTGGAGGGGGGCGGGTCGATCTTCCACGAGTGGGCCCGGAGACCGTCGAGGACCTCCCACGTCAGGTTCAGGGGCTCGAGGACCTCGTAGATGCGCAGGGCTTGACCGGAGTGGAGCCATTCGCCGTCCATGTAGGGACTGAGCGCCTCCTCACCGGTGTGGCCGAAGGGGGGGTGGCCGACGTCGTGGCCCAGGCAGATTGCCTCGGTGAGCGCTTCGTTGAGGCCCAGCGCCGCGCCCATGGTGCGCCCGATGCGGGCCACCTTGAGGGTGTGGATGAGGCGGGTAATGAAGTGATCCCCCTCGGGGTTGATGAACACCTGGGTCTTGAAGGCCAGACGGCGGAAGGCCTTCGAGTGGAGAATGCGATCACGGTCGACCTCGAAGCAGGTCCGGTAGGCGTCGGGCTCCTCGGGCCGGTCCCGACCCTTGGAATCGGCGCTGTGGGTAGCGGCCGGCGACAGGTCGGCTCGCTCCTGCTCCACCCTTAGGGCCCGGGTGCGGCGCACGTATTCAATCACGTCGGCTCGACGTACGGCTCGCGCCGTCCGAAGGAGGAGAAGAAGCGGGCGATCGGACTCTCGGAGGCCTCGCCGGAGATGATCCGGCGCCGCACCGCACCGGAGATGCTGTCGATGACCAGCACCGTCGCAATCGTCAGCACCAGAACGGTTCCGGCCTCGGCGAAGTCGCGGAAGCGAAGGCGGCTGACCAGCTCGGCGCCTAC
>CAYFYE010000128.1:0-5894 GCA_964347285.1 uncultured Acidimicrobiia bacterium | reverse complement strand
AAGGTGGTGTGGGACGGCACCGGCATCATCAAGCTGCCGATCAACGAGCCGGCCGAGGGACGCAAGAAGTCCCAGATCGAGGAGTACGTCGAGTTCTACCGCTCGGCGGGAGTCCAGCACATCGCCATGGCCACCGACGACCTGCTCGACACCGTCGAGCAGCTCCAGGCCAACGGACTCGACGTGCTGGAGGTGCCCTCCACGTATTACGAGGACCTCAGAAAGCGAATCCCGGACCTCGACGTCGACTGGGACCGCCTCGAGAAGCTCAAGGTGCTGGCCGACGAGGACGAGGGCGGCCATCTGCTCCAGCTGTTCAGCCGCATGCTCCAGGATCGGCCGACGGTGTTCTTCGAATTCATCGAGCGCCGGGGCGCCACCGGCTTCGGGCAGGGCAACTTCAAGGCTCTCTTCGAGGCCATCGAGCGCGAGCAGGCCAAGCGGGGCAACCTCTGACCCGGGCCGTCGAGATCGTCGAGGTCGGCCCCCGCGATGGGCTGCAGAGCGAAGCGACCGTCCTCGACGTGGCCGATCGGGTCGACCTGATCCGGCGGCTGATCCGTGCCGGGGCCACTCGCATCGAGGTGGCCGGGTTCGTCCATCCCGAGCGGGTTCCCCAGATGAGCGATGCCGAAGAAGTGGTGGCGGCTCTCCCCGACGACGACTCGGTGTCCTACATCGGCCTCGTCCTCAACCGGCGCGGCCTGGAGCGAGCCCTCGAAACCAAGGTCGACGAGATCAACTTCGTGGTTCCGGCCACCGAGTCCTACACCCGCCAGAACCAGGGAATGGCCCAGTCCGAGGCGCTAGCCCTCGCCGAGCAGCTCATCCCCGAAGCCCAGGCCGCCCAGCGTCGCACCACCGTCACCATCAGCGTTGCGTTCGGCGATCCCCACGAGCGGGAGGTGGACGCGGAGACGGTGGCCGAGGTGGCCCGGCGGGTGGCCATGGCCGGCGCCGACGAGGTGGCCCTGGGCGACACCATCGGCGCCGCAGTGCCGACCGATGTGGTCCGGCGACTGGAAGCGGTCCACGAGGTATCGGGCGGGGTCCCGATGCGATGCCACTTCCACAACACCCGCAACACCGGCTACGCCAACGCGGTGGCCGCCCTCGACGCCGGAGTGCGGGTGCTCGACGCCGCAGTAGGCGGCTATGGAGGAAGCCCGTTCGCCCCCGGGGCGGGCGGCAACATTGCCACCGAGGACCTGGCCCACATGCTGGATCGGATGGGGGTGGACACCGGCCTCTCGATCGAGGGCCTGGTCGAGACCACCGACTGGCTGGCGGCCCGTCTGGGGACCCCGCCGGCGGCGATGCTGGGAAGGGCGGGCCGGTTCCCACCCGAAGCGCCCTCCCTCTGAAGCGGCCGGTCCGGGAATGGGCGGCCCAGGCCCCGACGGGAAGAGCGGAACGAGATTGAGCGCTCCGGCACTGTCCGACCAGATCGAACGGGAGCTCGCCGCGCTCGGTGACCCCACCCGCGCCGAGCGGGAGAAGGCTTACCTCAAGAGCGACCTTCAGTTCTTCGGCGTCACCGTGCCGGCCATTCGGAGGGCGGCCAAGGCGGTCGAGGCCGACCGGCCCGCTCTGACCCGTTCCGCTGTGCTGGAAACGGCGGGGGCACTGTGGGAGCGGCCGGTGTTCGAGTGCCGGCTGGCGGCGGTGTTCCTGCTGGAGCTGTATGCGGATCGTCTGGAGGCCGCCGACCTGGCCCTCCTCGAGTCGATGCTGCGCGAGTCGGGGACCTGGGCCCTCGTCGACAACCTGGCCGCCACGGTGGTGGGCCCGCTGGCGGAGCGGTGCCCCGAGCTGGGGGCCGACCTCGATCGCTGGGCCGCCGACGACGACTTCTGGATGCGTCGCTCGGCGCTGCTCGCCCACCTCGGGCCGTTGCGGGCCGGAGGCGGGGACTTCGATCGCTTCGCCGGCTACGCCGATGCGATGCTGGAAGAGAAGGAGTTCTTCGTTCGCAAGGCGATCGGCTGGGTGCTGCGGGACACCGCCCGCAAGCGCCCCGATCTGGTGTACGGGTGGCTGGCTCCCCGCACCCATCGAGTGTCGGGGGTCACGATCCGGGAGGCGGTCAAGCCACTTCCCGACGACCGCCGCGACAAGCTGATGGCGGCCTACCGGGACCGGCGCCCGGCCGGCTGAGACTCCAGAGGCCTAGAAGGCCTCGTCGGGAACGGCCATCAGACGGCCGTCCTCGGCCTCGGCCACCTGGCGGCGCATGGTCACCTTGGGGAAGATGTGGCGGGCCCAGAAGCGGGCCGAGGCCACCTTGCCCTCGTAGAAGCTGCGGTCGTCTCCCGGATCGCCGTCCAGAGCCTCGAGGGCCACCTCGGCATGGCCAAGCAGCAGCCATCCGATGACCACCTCCGACAGGCTCTCCAGCACCGAGTTGGTTTGCAGGCCGACCTTGTACACCTCGGTGACCTCGTCGCGAGCCGCCATCAGATGACCGACCATGGACCCCAGGTGGGCCTGGACGTCCTCGAGGGCCCGGCCCAGCGCCTCCCGCTCCTCGGCGAGAGGATCGTCGGCTTCGCCGCCCTTGATCGTCTCGATGATCTCGGCGCCGAGGCGGGTCATGGTCTCGCCCCGATCGCGGGCGATCTTTCTGAAGAACAGGTCGAGCGCCTGGATGCCGGTGGTCCCCTCGTACAGGGTGTCGATCTTGGCGTCCCGGATGTACTGCTCGAGCGGGTAGTCCTTCAGGAAGCCGGAGCCGCCCAGAACCTGCACCGACTGGGCGAGCAGCTCGTAGGCCTTCTCCGACGAATAGCCCTTGACCATCGGCAGCAGCAGATCGTCGAGCTTGTGCCAATGGGGCTCGTCGGGATCGAGCTCGGCCCGGTCCTGCACGCACCCGGCGTAGTAGATGAGTGCCCGCAGCCCTTCGGCGTGTGCCTTCTGGAGCATGAGCATGCGGCGCACGTCGGGGTGGCGAATGATGGGCACCCGAGGTGCGGTCTTGTCGCGGGCCTCGGTGAGGTCGGGGCCCTGGATCCGCTCCTTGGCGTACTCGAGGGCCGTGAGGTAACCGGTCGACAGCGTCGAGGCCGCCTTGGTGCCGATGAGCATCCGGGCGTACTCGATCACATGGAACATCTGGGCGATGCCGTTGTGCTCTCCACCAACCAGGTAGCCGACTGCGGGCCGTTCGGCACCGAAGGTCAACTCGCAGGTCGCCGATGCCTTCAGGCCCATCTTGTCTTCCAGGTTGGTGGCCACCACCCCGTTGCGCTCGCCGAGCGATCCGTCGTCGTTCACCAGATACTTGGGAACGATGAACATCGACAGGCCCTTGGTGCCGGGGCCGGCTCCCTCCGGCCGGGCCAGGACGAGGTGGATGATGTTGGCGTGGTAATCGGAGTCGCCCGAGGTGATGAAGCGCTTCACGCCTTCGATGTGGTAGACGTCGCCCTCGACGTGGATGGCCTTGGTGGTGCCGGCGCCGACGTCGGAGCCGGCATCTGGCTCGGTGAGCACCATCGTGCCCCCCCAGCGATGCTCGATCGTGGGCCGGGCGAAACGCTCCACCTGGTCGGGCGTTCCCAGCATGCCGACGATGCTCGCCATCAGGCCTCCGGAAAGGAACAGGTAGGCGGCCGGGTTGGCACCGACCATCAGCTCCTGGAACGCCCACCGCAGCGAGGACGGTGTCGGCATGCCGCCGACGACCTCGGGGAGGCCGAAGCGATGCCATTCGGCCTCGTAGAAGGCCTCCAGGCTCCTTTTCAACGGGTCGGGGAGGTGCACCCCGTCGTCCTCAAGCGTCGGCGGATTGCGGTCGGATTCGACGAAGTCGGCGGCGAACTCCTCACGGGCGAATCGATCGACCTCACGCAGGACGTCTCCGGCGGTGTCGCGATCGATCGCTTCCCACGGGGCCCGTCCCAGGTACTCCTGGATCCGGTGGAACTCGAACAGGTTGAACTCGATGTCCCGGAGATTCGACTTGAAATGGCTCATCATCCGTTCCTCGCCGTTCTTGAGTCTACACTCTATTTTGAATGTTTATTCTATTTCTAGGTCGGCACAATGGGGCGGCGACTGTAGAGCCCGCCCGTGCCGGAGAGTGGTAGCTTCCCCTGGAGGACGGCATGGCCCGCTACAAGGTCGGTCTCGAGACCAGGGACAAGATCCTCGACGCCACCCGCGCCCTGCTCGCCGAAGGAGGGCTGGACGGGACCACGATCGCCGCCATCTGCGAGCGAGCCGGGATCCGGCCCGGCAGCTTCTACAACCTGTTCGATTCCAAGGAGCAGGCGGTGCTATCGGTGGTGGGAGAGGCCATCGACGCCGTCGACCCTGATCCGAGCGGCGGGGGCAGCGACACCGTCGCCGAGCTGTTCCAGGCCTACGTGCAGTTCATCACCGGCCAGCCGGCCCTGGCCCGGGTGTACGTGCAGATGTCGGTGGCCGGCGGCCTCGACCCCGGCGAACTGGGCCAGCGCATCCTGGCCCACCACGAGCGCCGGGTGGACCGCTTCGCCGCCGCCCTGGCCAGGGAGCATTCCGAGATGACCGAACCCGAGGCCCGGCTGGACGCCGAAGTGATGCTGGCCACGCTCAACGGGCTGGCCTTCCTATGGTTGCTCGATCCGTCGATCGATTTTGGGGGCCATGCCGCTCGCGTCCTGAGCGAGCGGCTCCCGGCTCGCTAGGCCGATGGCCTCCTTCGTACCGCCGATCCCGCCGGAGGAGGCCGACGGCGCCCTGCGCCGAGAATACGACGCCGCCCTGCGCCGGGCCGGACGCATCTGGGGCGTGGTCGCCATCCAGAGCCACAACCCGGCCTCACTCCGGGACTCCATCCGCCTCTACCGGACGGTGATGTTCGGGGAATCCCCGCTGTCACGTGCCCAGAGGGAGATGATCGCGGTGGTCACCTCACAGGCCAACGACTGCGTCTACTGAGTGCGGGCCCATCTGCACGACCTCCGGGCCGAGGTCGAAGATCAAGAGATGGTGGATCGCTTCGCTCGGGACTGGCGGGAGGCCGGACTCGACCCGGCTACCGCGGCGCTGCTCGCCTTTGCCGAGAAGCTGACCAAGGAGCCGGCCGGCATGTCGGGGGCCGATGTCGATTCCCTGCGGTCGGCCGGTTGGGACGACCGGGCGATCACCGACGCGGTCCAGGTGTGCGGCTACTTCAACTACATCAATCGGGTCGCCGACGGCCTGGGCCTCCAGCCCGAGGACTGGATCGACGAACGGGGCGACCGGGTACCCCCCGGCGGCGAGGAGCAGGGAGGGGGCTGACCCGGCGGCGAGAGGTGACCGGCGGCCTCTGGGTACCGGGGCGCTGCCGGCTCTACGCTTCTTCGACGACGGGGTCGGGCTGTGCCACGCTCTCCAGCTTGTCCAGCTCGGCGTCGGGATCTTCGTAGACCTCGTTGAACCGCAACATCCCGAACAGGAACGTCGCCGAGGTCGTGAAGACGAAGAGGACGGCCCCGATGATGAAGATGTAGGGATCGCTCATCGGCGCGACTCCTCACCGACGAGCACCAGGGCTCCCAGGGAGTGAATCGACGGGACCCACAGTCCGACGAACAGACCGAGCTCGTGATCGACGAAGAACCACAGAGCCACGGCCAGCACGAAGGACACGAAGGCTGCGCCGAAAAAGGCCAGCTTGGCGCGATGGAACGGCGACAGGCGAGACCAGGTATGGGATGCGTTGAGGGTCGGCATCTCCTCCTCCTTATTTAGTACTAAATAAAACCCAATCTGTCCCCGATGATTCCGTCAATCCTCATGTGAGTTCTCAATCCTCATGCGAGGTGAGGCGACCCGGCCTCAGACCCAGCGCTTCAGCCCCGCCGGCACGTCGGTAGGATCGGTGAAGGAGGCGCTATGAGCCGGGCCCTGATCAACGAGCA
>CAYFYE010000127.1:0-5994 GCA_964347285.1 uncultured Acidimicrobiia bacterium | reverse complement strand
GTGGTGACGACGTCGTTGCTGAGGCTCGCCCTGATGCCGTGCTTGCGGCATTGGATCGTCGGGGGCGTGCCGTGCCCCATCTGCAACTCGACCTGGGCGGCCACGGAGATGTGCGAGCCGGAGTCGACGACGAGCCGCCACTCCTCGTCGGAGAGATAGCAGGAGTGGATGTAGGTGGTACCCGGGTAGAGCAGGTCCATGTCGGCCAACTGCTGGACCATCCCGAAGCGGCCGGCGAGGCGTCCCATGCCGACATGGACGGTGATGGGGAGGTCGAACTCCTTCGCCATCTCCCACTCCGCCTTCACCACCTCCGGCTTGCACCAGCCCGGGCCCCGGGTGGCCAGGGCCATCGAGATGAGACCGTCGCCGCTGAAGTGGGTCTCCCTGACGCGGGCGACGTCGTCCTTGGGCATGACGATCTCGCTCTCCCACCAGTAGTCGGTGAGCGAGGTGTTGGCGCTCCCGTAGGCGTACTGGGCACGGATGCCGGTCTCCCGGAGCCCCTCGATGGCGGCGTCGGGATGGTCCGGGGTGTTGTTGATGTGGGACCAGTCGACGAGCGTCGTGATGCCGGCATCGATGCACTCCAGTGAGCCCCAGAGGTTGGAGGCGTACACGTCCTCGGGGCGGTAGAGGGGGGCGAAGGAATCGAGCACCTCGACGAAGTAGTCGTCCAGGGTGGCGTTGGGGGCGCAGTTGCGAATGGCGGCCTCCCAGGTGTGCCGATGACTGTCGATGAACCCCGGTATGACGATCTGGCCGGCCACGTCGATGACCTCGGCGTCTCCGGCTTCGATCGACGGGCCCACCTGGGCGATGCGATCGTCCTCGATGAGCACATCTCCCGGGGAGAGGTCACCGACCCTCGGATCCATGGATATGACGTGCCCGCCCCTGAGGAGAATGCGGCTCGACATGGTGCTCCCTTTCGCCCGACATAGCGCTCCGGGCTGACCTTACCCGTGCTGCCGGCAGTGCGCCGCAGGGTGCCGCGTCCCGGCGAAGAAGAGGAGGCGGTCGCGGACATCATCGATCGGTCTTCGCGGCGGAGAAGCCCCGACGACCGGTAGCGTCGCTATATGTCCCGAGCGCCCGCCCTGTTCTTGGCGCTGCTGGTCGCCTGCTCCGGCTCCGGCACGCCAGCGACCGCTCCTGCCGGAAGCGCTACGGCGCCGGGGTCCGTCACCTCGGCGCCTGCTCCCACGACCACGGCTGCGGAGGCGCCCGCGAGCACGGACGCGGCGACGACCACCACGTCGGTCACAGTCTCGACGACCACCGGAACGACGCTGGCTTCATTGTCACCCGAGGCACTGACCATCGAGGCCTTCCCGGTACCGGCCGGCTCCCGACCCCACGACGTGGCCCCGGCTGCGGACGGCGGCGTGTGGTACACCGCTCAGGGGAGCGGCGAGCTGGGCTGGCTAGATCCGGTCACCGGCGAGACCAGGCACATCCCGCTCGGTCCCGGGTCTCGGCCCCACGGCGTGATCGTCGACAATGCCGGCGTGGCTTGGGTGACCGATGGGGGGCTGAACTCCATCGTCGCCGTAGACCCCGTCACCTCGCACGTCACGGTCTATCCCCTGCCCGACGAGCGCCCCGATGCCAACCTCAATACTGCCGTCTTCGACGCCGACGGCCTGCTGTGGTTCACCGGGCAGAACGGCATCTACGGATCGCTCGACCCCGTTACCGGGGAGATGCTGGTGTACGACGCTCCGCGGGGCCGAGGCCCCTATGGGATCACTGCTACCGACCAGGCTGTGTTCTTCGCCTCCCTCGCCGGCTCCTACGTGGGAGCCATCCAGCCCGACGGTTCGGCGCTGGTGGTGGAGCCGCCCATCGCGGCCCAAGGCGCCCGCCGCGTATGGGCCGACTCCGGCGGCGCCATCTGGGTCAGCGAGTGGAACAGCGGCAGCCTCAGCCGCTACCGACCAAGCAGCCGTGAGTGGGACACCTGGCCGCTGCCGGGCGAGGACCCGGCGGCGTATGCCGTGTTCGTCGACGACGCCGACGTCGTTTGGGTCAGCGACTTCGGCGCCAACGCCATGGTCCGCTTCGACCCGTTCACGGAGACGTTCACCTCCTATCCCTTGCCCCACGATCCCGGCGACGTGCGCCAGATCCTGGGCCGCCCAGGCGAGGTGTGGGGTGCCGAGTCGGCGGCCGACCACCTGGTGCTGATCAAGACCCGGTGACGGCCACGATCGCTCCAGGCAACGATCGGAGCACTGGACTCCGGACCTGCTCGGTACATACCGGTGCGGGCCGACCCACGCCGGCGCTGGCGGGCGGCCTGGGACCCGTCGACCGACTCCTCCATCATCTGGTTGGCGTGCAGGCCGGTCCCCTCGAAGAATGGCTCCATCTCGCTCTGCCCCCGCCGACTGAGGGAATCAGCCCAGCGTCACCGGGTTCTCGGGCGGGTCCCCGCGGAGCACCCGCACGATCTCGGCAGTGCTGCGCCGCTTGGCCTCGTCCACGCTGGTGAGGGAGTAGTAGGCGACGTGCGGGGTGACGATGAGCCCGGGCAGATCTCGGGCGACGTGGTCGACCGGCAGCGGCTCCTGGTCGGCTACGTCGACGGCCACTGCGGCCAGGTGGCCGGAGCGAAGCGCCTCGATGGCCGCATCGAGATCGAGGAGGCCGCCCCGGGACGCATTGACGACGATCGCGCCGGGAGGCAGCAGCGCCAGGCGTTCGGCGTCCAGGATCCGGCGGGTCTCGTCGGTCAGGGGGGCGTGCAGCGATACCATGTCGACCCGACGCAACAAGTCCTCCACCGTGGGCTGCATGGTGACTCCCTCGGGAGGGCGGGCCAGGTAGGGGTCGAACACGTGCACCACCAGTCCCAGGCCCCGCCCCCGCCGGGCCACGCCCGCCCCGATGCGGCCGTAGCCGATCAGCCCCAGCGAGCTGCCTCGGATGCGCCGGATCGGCGGAAGCGGCTGGGGGGTCCATCCCCCTTCCCGCACCGAACGGGTGAGCACGTCGGCGCGGCGGGCCGCCATCAACAGCAGCGTGATGGCGTGCTCGGCGGCCTCGTCCGAGCAGTAGTCGGGCACGTTGGTGACCACGATGCCCCGCTCGAGTGCCACCGGCACGTCGATGTTGTCGTGTCCGGTGCCGTAGCGGGAGATCACCCGGCAGCGCCGGAGGCGCCGAATCGTGTCTTCGCGTACGGGAGCATGGCGGGTGAGGATGGCGTCTGCTTCTACGGCGGCGTCGGCCCACGTCGCCGGATCGGGCTCGGGAGCCACGAAAGCATCGATTCCCGCCTCGTGCAGCAGCGAGGCCTCGAGGGAGGGATCGTCGCCCATGAAGTCGGTGATGACGCAACGCATGGTCATGGTGGAGCCTCTCCTCGCCTCAGCGGCAATCCTAGGAAGGCTGCGGCGGGCGTCCCCGTCGGTCCCATTCCGAGACCCGATCCCGGCAGGATCGGCTCAGGGCGGGGTAACCGGACCGGCCTGGGCTCCGAACGAGGTGGGAGTGGTGCGCCGTCCGACGTAGAGCACGATGACGCCCGCCGCCAGCAGCACGGCGGTCGCCCCGCTCCAGGCGGCGGCGAACGAGATCCCGTCGGCGACGACGCCGAACAACGGAGGGCCCAGGGCGGCGCCGACGAACACGCCGGTCTGGGTGATGCCGGTGGCGGCCGCCGGAGCTTCCAGGTTCCTGGTTACGACGCCGTGGGTGAACAGTCCCGACCACCCCCATCCGGCACCCATCGCCAGGAGGGAGCCAACCACCAAGAGGGAGGCCGTTCCGGCGGCGACGAGGGCCAACCCCAGTGATCCCAGGGCCATGAAGACCGCAACCGTTGTGAAGCCGGCCGCCGGGCGGCGGTCGATCAGCCAGCCGGCGGTGACTCGGGTGAGGATTCCGGCCGCGCTGCCCACCGCCAGCAAGGCCCCGGCCAGTGCGTCGGTCACGTCGATCGACACGGCGTAGGTGACCAGGAAGGTGGCCAGCGCATTGGTGCCGGCGATCCCGGCCGCAGCAGATCCGGCGAGCAGCACCAGGAGCAGTCCCGGGGTCCGGGGCCGGCCGATATGGTCGCCGCCGTCCAGTGGGCGAACTTCGGTAGATCCCCGGACCGGAGGCGAGGCGGACGGAATCGCCAGCACCGTCACCACGGCCAGGACCGAACCGGCCACGAACGCCCAGCGCCATCCGACGGTGAGCGCCACCGTAGGCACGGCAATGCCGCCGAGGAGAGTGGCGCTGGGAACCGCGCCGTGCTTGATGCCGAAGGCCAGCCCCCGGCGATGCGGGGCGACGCTTCGGGCCAGCGCCAGGTTGGCGGCCGGCTGCGCCAGCGAGATCGCCAGGCCCCCGAGGACGAAGATCGCGGCCAGCGTGGCCGGTGAGCCGGCTACCGCCGCCACCCCGATCAGCGTGAGGGCGCTGCCGGTGGTGGCCACCCGCAAGCTCAGGGGCCATCCGACCTGCTCCACCACCCGACCCAGGGTCGGGGAGGCCAGGGCGGAGACCGCAAACATCAAACCCACGGTCCACCCCAGCCCGGTCAAGCCCAGGCCGATGTCGGGCCCCATCTGCACGGCGACGGCGCCGGTCAGGAACGGTGGCAGGGCCGCCACCGTCACTGCGGCAACCGCAGGAATGGTGACTCGCCAGGCCAGGCTGGAGCGCATACCCGGCCAATATCGCAGGACCGTCCGCACGGCGCCAATGTCCGAACCCGGCGACGGGGCCGGAGAGAGCGCGACTTCGCAGCCGCCGCGATCGTCGTGTAGGTTCTGGTGGGACGGTGCCGAGGGCGGCATGGGTGACACCGAGATCACGAGTCGCGTAGGCTCATCGATTATCGATGAGCCGGGGTTTGGCGGGGGAGGGTGTGACTGACATCTCCATTCACGTGACGCCGGCAGCCCCACTCGTGGTCGCCCGGCCGATCGGGAGCATCAGGCCATGACGACATCATCGTTCCGTGGCCCAGAGGAGCCGTCGCCGGGCCGGACGGCGCCCAGGGAGATCAGGAGCTAGCAGGAGGACGAGGGCGGACGGCAACGAGGCCGGCGCCCGTTGCCCGAGAGAGTCTCGACGAGAGGAGAGGATGCCAATGGCAGACACGAGCAAAGTGATCAAGCAGTTCCTCGGCGACGAGGAATTCCCGGTCCAGTGGGACTCGGAGGAGGAAAAGGGGCTGTTCTGGGTCTACGACGACCTGCACTGCCCCCAGCCGCTCTCCCCGATGTACTTCGACATCGGCGGGTGGTGGCTCACCTGCGATCACATGTTCCGCCGCTTCGGGACCCCGTTCGCCTCCGACTGGATTGCCAAGAACGTGAACGGGTACCTCTACACCGCCGCTGTACCGGCGGATCCCGACGCCAAGATCGAGGCGATGGAGTACGGGAACCGCTACGTGCCCCGGATTCCCAAGGACGATCCGCAGTACGCCGAGAAGATCGGCACCTACCTGAATGCGGTGCTGCCCACCTACGGGGAGCACTTCGCCGACTGGTGGCGGGAGCGCCTGGTCCCGGAGATGCAGCGCAACTTCGACTATCTGGAGGCGGCGCTGGATCGCCAGGACGAGATGTCGATGATGGAGCTGGCCACCCTGATCGAAGACGGGATGGACATCCACGATCGGCACTGGAAGATCCACTGGATGCTCAACTTCTCGCAGCTGTCGGCGACGCTCAATCTGAGGGCGGTCATGGAGGAGGTGCGCGGCGAGGTCGACGAGGAGCTGCTGGGTCGGCTTCAGAACTCGGCCAAGGACCGCAACTGGGACTCCATCGAGGCGCTGTGGAAGATGAAGGAGGAGGTCAAGGGCGACTCCGAGCTGTCGACCGCCTTCGATGTGGAGACCGGAACGGACGCACTGGCCGCCCTGGGCACGACCGAGCGCGGCAAGAAGTTCCTCGAGGAGCGGGTGAAGCCCTACCAGCGGGAGTTCGGCTGGCATGCGGTGTGGAGCCACGAGTTCATCTTCCCGTCGCGGTTCGAGGAGGC
>CAYFYE010000126.1:0-6059 GCA_964347285.1 uncultured Acidimicrobiia bacterium | reverse complement strand
GTGGCTGAGCAGGCGAGTCAAGGTGGATTTGCCGGCACCGGCGACACCGATGACCTCCACGAGGAAGGGCCGGCCCGGCTGTGGTCGATTCGACACGGCTACTCCAGCACCGACCAGACCCACGCCTTCAACTCGGTGAGCACTTCTTCTCTGGGTTGACTGGCGTCGACGACGTGAACGGATGTGTCCCGCCAATCCACCTGCCAGATCTCCCCGGATCGAGTGCGTACCGAGTCGGCGGTCTCGTCGGTCTTGCGCTGCACCGCGATCTCCGGATGGACCTTGAGCACGGCCACCGCTTCGGGCTGCCCGATCGCACGATGGTATCGCTCCTCCAATCCGGCCAAGCCCCTTGCCAGTCGTTCGGTCGGCTTACCCTCCATGAGCCTGTTGATCTGCGGTGCCTCCATCAGTCGTACCGACGGGTGGGGGTAGCGATCGGAGATCACGAGGCCCCCGTTTATGGCGAATCGACGCGCCTTGCGGTACTCGCGAAGCCGGTCGTGGGCGGTGCCGGTGAGCCAGGCCAACCGGGTGTATCCGGCGAGATCGAGTGGGCCGTCGTGTGACAACGGTGGCACGTGGCCGGCCTTCGCGCCGGGCCAGACCGCTCGCGCGATGCGCAGCACTCCATTCACGGCTGTGGTCCTCAACGACTTTGGCGGTTTCCCGAGGTGGACCCGGCGCACGTCGAGATCGCCGGCCAGCCAGCGATACAGGTCCTCTACGGCCGTGGACTTGCCCGCCCCGTCGCCTCCGAGGATGGCGATGATCCCGCCCCCGGATGCAAGCCGGTACTTCGGTTTGCGGTGCAAGACGCGGTTCTTGAAGGCGAGGACGGCTCTGCGCCACATCCGGAGGTAGGCGTCCACTGCCCGCCCGCGCCGTGCATGACCTTCGAGGCTCCTCTCGAGGTGACGGGCTGCGCGGGCTCGCTCGCGCGCCACAAGGCCGGGCCGGATCGCAGCGAGGCACTCTTCGAACAGGTCCAGGTTGATGAAGGGAAGGTGCTTTGCGAGCACGTCCGAAACTCGATCGGGGTCGACCCGCTCCTCGAGGTAGGCCAACTCGCGTTCCTCGCTGATAGAGAGGTTGCCCTGGCCCCCCGCCAGCGCGTCCCACGTTGCGTGCTTGAGGGTCATGCGAATGACGAAGACGACGTACTCGAACTCGGGCGCGGGGAGTCTGAACAGGCCCGACCGCGTGGCCGAGGAGAGGTACGCCGCCTCGATCGGCAGTCGGTAGTTCTTGGTGCGATCGTGGCCGAGGATGAGCTGGTAGTGCGGCTGTACGTGGACGAATTTGTCGGCGTCGGCGTCGTACCCGTAATAATCCTGGACGCCGGGCATCCACCGCTCGGCGGGTGCCTGCAGCTGCTTGAAGCCGAGCCGGAACAAGATCTCGGTGAATCGCCCAGCGTCGGACCGGTGCACGAGCAGGTCGAGGTCGTTGTCGCCCGAAGCCGAGCGATCGATCGCCTCGTTGCTCTTCCAGTGGCAGTAGTTGATGTTGTTCTCCGCGAGCTCGTCGCACAGCCGGCGCACCAGCGTCAGCGGTGAAAGGCTTTCAGCCATACAGTCGTCCCCGGTCTCGGTCGTTCCGCCCGCGTCACGGATCCAGGAGTGTGGACCTAGGTTACTACTTTAAGTAGCGGGTTCTGACGGGATCGCCGATTGTCGCCCGGCCCGGGGAATTCGCCGAATTGCGTCGGAAGGACGAGTCCCGACCACCCGCCCCCAGCTGCGAAGGGAGACGCTCCATCTGGGCGACCGGGACCGGAAGCCGGTCGAACCCAACGAGCGGTTGGCGGGGCCGCGCCGATGACGCCGACGACGAACCACGACCCTGCCCAACCGTGGAGAAGCAGGGTCGGCAGTCTCCAGGGGATCGTCGCCGAGCCCTTTATTCACAGCTCCTTTCGTACCCGACGCCTCAGGGGGCGGTCGATTCACGCCGGCCACTCCGTCGGTGGCGGTGCCCGGTACCCGGTGCGGCGATCGTCCTTGGGAAACCACGGTGGCGGCGCCCGGCTGCGGCAAAAGGGCCGGCGCCACGTCCGACGGTTGCCGAGCGACCCCTCGAAGAGGAACAGAGGGGCGAACCGGCCAGTTTCGGCGCCGGCCCCTCACCGTTGGGCCGGTCCGGCCGTCGGGGACGGTCACTCAGGGTGGTCTTGGCGAGGAGGGTGCCGTGGTAGGCTCCTGCCCGAAGGGGGGATGGGCCGATGGTTGAGAAGGCCCCTGCCCCCGGTGGGACGACCGAGACCGTGGCCACGCAGGTGAGGTAGGACGGAAGAGGCGGCAGTTGACCCGGTTGGGAAAGAACGGCGAACAGGGCGATCCGGCCGGGCGGTGCTCGCGCACCCTCCACGTGATGATCACCCTGGGTGAGACCAGCGGGCCCTACAACCAGCACGCACTGCCGGAGTCCAAGTACAAAGACATCGGCGTCTGCACCTTCTATCCGGCGATGGTGCCGATCTCCGACCGGGTCGCAGCGTTCGAGGGGAACGGAACGGTGCGGGGCTTCCTCGCCGCACTTCGGCGGGCGCTCGACGCCGGTCCGTACGACATCATCCACGCTCACTCACCCCACGTAGGCCTGTTGCTCCTCGTAGAACTCGGCCGCCGCCTGGTCATGCCGGGGACGAGGGTGCGGACTCCGACGGTCTTCACGGTTTTGGATTCGTTCCACGACTACGGGCTTCGTCATAAGGCCATGCTCGTGCCGGTTTTCGCGTTCTTTCGGAAGGTCGTCTTCTGCAGCGAGTCCAGTCGTGCCAGCTTCCCCAAATCCTTCAGGCGACTGGCAGGGCGGCGGCACAGCGTTGTTGCCAACGCCCTCGATGTCTCACGGCTGGATGAGGTGACGGCATCGACACCCCCTCGAACAGACAACCGCTTCGTGGTGATCTCGGTGAATCGCCTGACGCCCGTGAAGGATCCCTTGGCGCTGCTGGGGGCGTTCTCGTCTGCCGGGGTGGACGGCTCGGCCCTCGTCTTCGTCGGAGAGGGGCCGCTCCGAGATGAAGTCGGCCGGGAGTCGACGGTCGCCGCAGGCAGAACAGTGGAATTGACCGGGCTCATCCCCAGGGACGACGTGTATCGCCGGCTGCTGTCGAGCGATCTGTATGTATCTCCATCCCACGGTGAGGGCCTGCCCGTCGCCGTGCTGGAGGCGATGGCGGCCGGGTTACCGGTCGTGCTTTCCGATATCCCTCCCCATCGGGAGCTTGCTGCCGGAGCCGACTTCGTCCCCCTCATTCCTCCCGGGGATGTGGCCGGCTTTGCTCGAGAGATCGAACGCTTTGCCGCCCTCGACCCGGAAGAACGAGCCGAGGTAGGGAGGCGGTGTCGCCGCCAGGTGATCGATCGGTTCGGCCTCGAAAAGATGCTGGCTGCCTACGACGAGATCTATCGAGAGTTGTGCCGGGCGTAGAAACCGGAGGTCCTGCCGATGGATAGCCAAGGGGTTCTCGGCGGGGGCCGCAGTTCGAGGCTCCCGGACGGGTCAGCCGGCGTTCGCGTGTTCGATCTCTGAGTAGACCTTGTGCACCCGGGCGAACATCTTCGTTTCGACAAACTGCTCGAGGAAGGTCTCGCGGGCTCGCTCCCCGAGAGTGGTGCGCAAGTCGGAATCCTGAATGACGCTGCTCAGCCGCTCGCTCCATGCTCGAGCGTCACCCCGAGGGATCAGATATCCAGTGTCTCCGTCGGCAACTGCCTCGCGCACCCCTCCGACGTCTGAGGCAATCACCGGGAGGCCTGCCCGCATCGCCTCCAGAATCGTCAAAGGAAACCCTTCCCAATTGGAGGGCAAGACGAAGATGTCCGAGCGGGCCAGGATTTCCGCGACGTCGTCTCGGGCCCCCAGAAACTCGATTCGCTCGCCGAGTCCGTTTTCTCGAGCGAGCTGCTGCACGTCGTTTTCCAACGGTCCCTCGCCCACGAACGTGAGACGCCAGTCCCCGGCGACTGCCGCCAGGGCGCGGACGAGGAGAGATTGATGCTTCTGCGGTGAGAATCGCGCCACGCAGACCAGGTGTACCGTGCTTCCGAGTTCGAGGGAACGGCTGGGCGCATCCTGCCCTATCCCATTGTGGATCGTGACGAGCCGGCGTCGTGGCCGCAGCTTGAAGCGCCGTGCCAGATCGTGGTCCGCTTGGGACACGGTGATGATCGAGTCCGTGACGCGTGACACACACCACTCGGCGGGGAGCATCACCAGCTTTTGGGCGCGGGGCACTCCCTCGGTGAATGCCCACCCGTGAGCCGTGAAGACGGTTGGAATGCCGCGAAAACGGGCTGCGTATCGCCCCAGCCCTCCGGCCTTTGAAGAGTGAGCGTGCAGAATTGCCGGCCGGATCTCTCCCAGCCACCGCCAGATCTCCCCCCCGGCCCGCATGTCGTCGGCGAGCGCGAAGGGCGAGAGCTCGGGGCGGAGGTGGGGGATGATCGTCACCGGCACCCCCCACCCCCCGACCACCTCCGTCAGGTACCCCTCGTCGCCGGTCGCCAGATGCACGTCGTAGATGTGGCGGAAGTAGCCGATGAGCGCAGCAACATGGGCCTGGGCACCTCCGTGGTGGGAGCGCGTCACGATGTAGGCCAGGCGGGTCATCTGGACCTGACCCTGCGCTGCGCCGGATCGTCCCGATAGGGCGTCGAGCGAAGCGGCTCCCGTCCCGGCCCGCTGGTCATGGCCTGTACCAGGCATTCTGTCGATTGGAGCTCTTGTTGCGCCGTGGCGAGGCAGTCACTCACGCCCAGGTGGCTAGGCGTTCCTGCGAACAATCCGGATATCACGGACGAGGCCCTTGCCGACAACGATTACTGCATCGGCGTGACAGACCCTGTGCTGAAGACCTCGATCTTCACGGGCAAGGCTCGCTCCCGGCGCATCGGCAGGGACGCCCATCGGCTCGTCGATGCCCGGAAGCCCGCCGGCCTCCTGGGGTCGCGAGCTGCCACGATGTGATGCGTGGGCGGCCCTTTTGGTCGTTAACCTCGATCGCGCAGGTGATGGCTCTCTCGCGGAGTGTTCGTGGCTGATCCGTCACGTCGGTTTGCCATCTTCGTTCCTTCGATGGCAGGCGGCGGTGCAGAGCGGGCGATGCTCAAACTGGCCCATGGCCTCGCCGGCCGGGGCCACGAGGTCGACCTGGTCCTGGCGCGGGCAGAGGGGCCATACCTCGATCAGGTTTCGGAAGGGGTGGGACTCGTCGATCTGGATGCTCGACGGGTGGCAACGAGTTTGCCGGGGTTAGTGAGGTATCTCCGATCCAAGAAACCGGACGCGTTGGTGGCCACGTGGGAGTACGCCAACGTGGTGGCGTTGTGGGCGCGACGGCTGGCAAGGGTTCCGATGCGAGCGATCGTGATCGACCAGAACACGGTGTCCAAATCGGCTCGGCATGCGTCCACGCTGCGGGGCCGCCTCATGCCCTGGCTCATGAAGCGCTTCTATCCGTGGGCCGACTATGTCATCGGTAACTCCGCTGGTGTGGCCGACGATCTGCGCCACATCACGCGCCTTCCCGACCATCGGATCCGGGTCGTCTACAACCCGATCGTGACCGACGACATCGCCATCATGGCGCGTGAGCCCGTCGATCATCCATGGTTCCGGGATGGCGATCCAGTCGTGATGGCGGCCGGACGGCTACGGCCCCAAAAGGACTTCCCGACTTTGATACGGGCTTTTGCGAAGGTACGGGAACGGCGCATGGTGCGGTTGGTCATTCTCGGTGAAGGTTCCGAGCACCCGGCGCTCGAGGCGTTGGCAAAGGAATTGGGAGTCCATGCCGAACTCGACCTGCATCCGTTCGTCGACAATCCCTACGCATACATGGCTCGAGCTTCCCTCTTTGTGCTCTCGTCGCGATGGGAAGGTTTACCAACGGTGCTGGTCGAGGCTCTTCGATGTGGAGCGCGCATCGTCTCGACGGACTGTCCCAGCGGTCCCCGGGAGATCCTCGCAGGTGGACGCTATGGCCGACTAGTGCCCGTCGGCGACGTCAACGCCCTTGCGGCGGCTATCGGCGATGCCCTCGATGAGAC
>CAYFYE010000125.1:0-6146 GCA_964347285.1 uncultured Acidimicrobiia bacterium | reverse complement strand
CGGCGGCGAAGCCCTGCTTGGCGTAGAGGATGGTGTCGTGTTTCAGCTCGGTGTAGGAGCCGAAGCCGGTCTGGTGGGCCTTGGCGGTCCAGGCCTCGCTCTGCATGAAGTCGGGGTGCGCGGCTCCCTTGGGCTCCCACATGGGCGCCAGGGCATACAGCCAGGCGTCGTAGACCGTGGCCGCCCAGTCGGTGGTCGTCCGGGCCGCCAGCTCGGCTTTCATTGCCTCGAGCTGTGCGTCGTAGTTGCGGTACGCGGTCTCGCCCGCCTCGTCCTGGAGGCGATAGGCGAACTCCGAGCCGAAGACGGCGGCCAGGTCGAGCGGCGAGACCCGTACCCGGCGTAGCTCGAGCGGCGGCTCGCCCACGTACGGCCAGGCGAGCTGGTCGAGCACGAACGAGTCGATCACGAACCGCGCCCCCATCACCCGGACCGCGGCCGCCTCGACGTTGATCCGCACCTCGCGGGTGGCAAACAAGCGCCGACCGATCTCGTCGAGGGTGGCGTCTTCGGCCAGCGGGAGGGGGTCTGCGAGAGCCCCGGGGGAGGCCTGCTCGACGACGGCGGCCAACTCGAACGGGGTGTAGTCGTCGGCGAGGCCGACCAGGAAGGCGGTGGGCTCGTAGATCTCCTGCCAGCGGGCCGCCAGCTCGGGCTCGGACGCCAGGAGGCGGGCGACCAGTGCCCCGATCCGCAACGAGTCGGGCTGGTCGGCGAAGAAGCCGGTCTGCCCGTAGAGCGACATTGCCCTGAAGTAGCGCTCCAGCTCGTCGTTGCGGGTGTAGTGGCCCCGCGGCTTGAACAGCGAATAGTCGACGCAGTTGGCGGCCGACGCCCCGGGGCGGCACTCTGCGAAGCTGGTGACCGGGGAGGTGGTCAGCTCGACGGCCTCCTTCGCCAACTCGACTTCGGCCGCCGGCCGCTCCCCTAGCGGGCCGGCGTCGAGCCCGAGCAGCGTGGCCGCCGCCTGGAACCACTCCTCCACCCGGACGGCCGTCTCCTCCAGCGGCGTGCCTGCCAGCTCGGCGCGCTGGTCGCCCGCCGCGGCGAGCAGACCCAGGGTCAGCTCCTCGAGGATCGGCAGCATCCGCTGCTGCTCCACCTCCCGCAGCACCTTGCTGAAGGCCAGGTGCCAGACGTGATAGGCGGTGTCGGTGGTGACAAACACCGGGTACGGGTCGTAGTCGACCAGCTCGTAGGCCTGATAGAACAGCACCGGCCAGGCGGGGGCCACCGCGAAGCCGTTGGCGGCCAGCGCGGTCCGCAGCTCCGGGTCGGCCAGTTCACCGGCCAGCGCAGGCGCAATGAGCACGTCGGCGAGGCTGCCGGGGGTGGGCGGGCCGGCGTAGGGAGGCGCGTCGCCGAGCAGCGGGATCTCCGGGAAATCGGCGAAGGCCGGCATTGCCCCCGGTCGGGGCAGGGACGCAAGCAGTGCAGTCAGGTCGGTCGGTGGGCTGGTCGTCGGCGTGGTCGTGCCGGGGACGGTGGTCGTCGTGGTCGAGGTGGTCGTCGTGACCGGGGCGGTGGTATCGGTGGTATCGCCCCCCGTGCACGACGCGGCGAGCATGCAGATCACCATCAGCAGCAGCAAGCTGCGCTTCATGGCGCCCTCCTTTGGGACGGGGACGCTGCCCGGGGTATCCCGAGGCGCGGCACGTCCCCGAGCTTCAAGATACGAGTCGGTGGCTGCGGTTGCCAGGGCCCAATGCCCGTTATCACCGGCCGTCGATCACCAACGGGTCGCCCAGTCCGTCGCCGTCGACATCGGCGCAGGCCGGGCTCCCCTCCCCCGGCAGCGGGGTGCCGACCGTGAACCCAAAACCGTTCCACTCCCAGACCGCCGCCGCCTCCACCGCCGGGTCGCCGAGCGTCGAGTAGCCGACCGCCAACGACCCGTCGCAGACGGCCAGCGCCGCTACCGGCCGTGGCAGCGAACCGGCCACCCAGCGCGGGGCGAGGGTCGCTGCTGCGTATACGCCCAGGTGGGCGGTGCGCCCGGCCGCGTCTCGCCACTGCATCGGGAAAGCCCGGTTCACGAGCGTCTCCCGGTAGGGCCGCCGGAAGGCCACCACCACGTCGTCGGCGTCCTCCCCGGTGAGGTCGCCGCGGGCTTGGGCGATCACTTCGGCGCCGGCCCCGAGCTGCGGCAAGTCTGCGACGGCTCGGGCCGGTGAGGGGCGGATGCCGACAGCCAGCGACCACCACGACCCGGCGAGCCAAGCTGCCGGGTGGTTGGGAAGGTCCCAGGCCTGCCAGCGCACCCGCAGGTCCCCGTGCTCGACCCGACCGGAGCGCCAGGCCCGCACTCCGTCCCGCCCGGCCAGCACCTCGATCACCGTCCCGGTGTCGGTGCGGGGCCCGGCCTGGTCGAACAGGAAGTTCCCAAGCCCGTAGGCCGCCACGGTGCCCCGGTCGTCGGCATCGGGATCGATCAACTCAACTGGGTAGGCGACGTGGGCGCCGTGCGCCCACACCACGTCGGCGCCCCATTTGGCGGCGGCCGCCACTGCAGCCTGGAGCGCCGGGTCGGGAGCCGGCAGGTACTCGGCGCCGCCGTGGATCCCGACCGCCACCAGGTCGGCGGCGGCGCGGGCCTCCTCGACCGCCGCCGCGACCAGCTCCGGGTCCCAGTGGGCGACGCCCGCTCGGGTGCCGTCCGGCTCCGGGCCGGCTCCGGTGAGGTCGAAGGCCAGCAGGGCCACCCGCAAGCCTCCCCGCTCCACGATCAGCGGGGCGGCCGCTGCGGCGGCGTCGAGACCGGCGCCGATCGGCTCCAGGCCGGCGGCCCGTACTGCGGCGGTGGTGTCGGCGACGGTCTCCGGGCCGGCGTCCCCGGCGTGGTTGTTGGCTAGCGCCACGACGTCGAACCCGGCGCCGGCCAGCAGCGCCGCCGCGGCCGGATCGGCGCGCAGGTCGCGGCCTGCCGTGGCGGCGGGCCGGGTGGTCAGCGGCGACTCGAGGTTGGCCACGGCCAGATTGGCGCCCGAGACGACCGCCCGCGCTCCTTCGAAGACAGCCGGTCCTTCGGTGGCTACGACTGGAGCCACCCGGCCGGCCAGCATCACGTCGCCGGCAAACAGCAGTCTCACCGTCGGCGCAGCCACCGTCCCCGACTCGGCCGGCGACCCGCACCCCACCAGCAGCAGCCCGCCCACGATGAGCACGCCGATCCGCTTCACGACTCCAGGCTACGGAGCGCCACAGGCTCCCACCGAGGGAAGAAGGGCCCGTCGTAACCGCGTTCCTCCCTCCGGAGGGGGCACCAGGCCGGAAGGCGAGAAAGGGGGAGCGCCACCCCCCATCGCCACCCAGCTGACGCCCCCGGTCCTTCGGGCCACCTCCACCTCCAGGGGAGTAAGGGGGGCCATTGGCCTTCCGTCCCACGCGCCGTTCGAAGACATCGATCCGCGTGTGTTCGATCCGGGGTCGGCAGGGCGACCCGGAGGCCGGCCTGGTGGCGACCGCGAGGCAGCGGAGCTTCGAGGACAAGGGAGCCCCGCTCTAGGTGGTGCCGTTCGGCGTCGTGGACCCGGAGACCACGGGCGGATAGCCGCCAGGCTGCGAGATCACCGAGATCGGCGCGGTGTGCTGCGAGGCCGGCAACCTTGGGAGGCACGTTTCAGACGCTGCTCAATCCCGCCGTTGATCACCGTCCTCACCGGCTTCACCCGGGGCGATGGCGGTCGAGGCGCCCCGCATCGAGGAAGCCTTCCCGGCCTTCCTAAAGTTCCTCGGCGACCGCGGGTGGTGGCCGCAACGTCCGCTTCGACCTCTCGTTCCGGCACCGTCCTGCGGTTTGGGCGGCAAGCTGCGTCCGCGCTGAGGGTCGACGGCGATCTCTTTCCCCGGGCCCGGACTCGAGGACATGCTCCAAGCCGGATGGATATGCTCGTGGGGAGGGCGTGCTGGAGCGAGCCCATGGACGAGAGAGGCGTTGTTGTCGAAGCGGTCACCGGGTTCCTGGCGGCGGTCGGAGATCGCCCTCTCAGTCAGGTGGTGCTGATGACCACCCGGGACGCTCCTCGCGACGTCATGGAGGCGGCCTGGCAGGAGGCAATCGCCGGAACCGTGGCGGAGAAGGCCCTGGTGGTGTGGGAGGAGGGCTCCGACGTGCTGAAGTGCTTCGACTGCGGCATGGAGTACGACGGCGTCCGGCTCGATCCCTGCCCACGCTGCGGCGGCGACGGCCAGGTGGTGCGGGAGATGCCGGAGTTCGAGGTGGCCGGCTGGACGTTTGCCGAGGAGACCGGCTGACGCGCCTCGACGCGAGGGGGCGCGGCTGCATTGTCACGAACACCGTCGGTTGCATAGCGATCTGCGATACGGCATACTCCCGATCCTCGTCGGCCACACAGGGTGGCCGACACCGAACGGGAGAGAGGGAATGCGGAAGAGAATCGTGGCATTCGCAGCCACTGTGGTGCTGGTCGTTGGCGCACCGGCCACTGCGCTGGCAGCTCCGGGCAAGGACATCCAGACCGCCTGCAATGCCAGCTTCGGACAGCTGGTTTCGGCGGGCAAGTCGAGCGGATCGGCCGCCCACCAGAACTACAAGGGTGGGGCCAAGGCCTTCAGCGCTCCCGACATCCTGGCAGCCCACGGCTGCAGCGGGGGCTGAGGAGGCCCGATCAGACGCGAGGGGCGCCGGTAGGTGCCCCTCGTCTCTTTTCTCTTTGTCACCATACCCCCGGATCGGAGCCTTCGATGAATGATGGCGATTCCGCGGAGAACCATCCTCTCCTCTCAGACTCGCTGGAAATCGACGACCTCACTGAGCGCGACTCGTCACGGTCCGAGCCCGGGCGGCACGGATAGCCCCTCCGGATCGAGCCACACCGTCATCGGCCAGCTGTTGCCGGACGCGTCGGATACTCCTACCACGACTCGCCAGCCGGATTGGGTCGCCGAGGCGCCGATCACCTCGGCGGCGGCCTTCCCCCACCGCTCAGCCTCGGCTAGGGCGGCGGCGGCCACCGCCGGGGCAACGTCGGGTGATGTCTCATCCGACGGCGCGAGGTCGGGCCCGTTCGGCAGAAAGGCCGGGGTGGGCAGATCGACCACCGCGGCCCCGCCGTCGGGTCCCAGAGTGAGCATCAGGTCGACCGCCCGCACCGGCAGCCGATCGAACCCGCCCTGGGCCGATTCGGCCACGCCCCGAAACGCCACGGCGACGCGAAAGCGACCGGGGGTCAGCTCGGTGACCCGGGTGGCGCGGGCCCACTCGACATAGGTGACGGCGGGCGACTCGCCGTCGTGAGGGAGGGCCGGCACGTCACTGCCTGCCGGCAGGGCGTCGTGCACGTCGGTCGACCCGCGCCGATCTCGATCGGTGGTGAAGTAGTCGGTGACGAACCACTCGGCACGGGCGGCTACGATCCGGGCCTTCTCGCCGTTCAGCGTTGCCATGAGGTCGGCCTCGCTGTACAGGGAGGGGAGCGGGAGCGTTGTGGAGGTGATGGGGGGAAGGGACCGCTGCTCCGCTGTCGGCACGGTGAGCACGACATCGGCGCCCGGCGATTCGGCGGCCGCCTCCGGCTTCCAGACGGCCCGGGCCGCCACCGCTCCGATCGTCGCCGCCACCAGAATCCCGGCCGTCGCGTACGCGAGTCGGTTGCGCCGTTCCCGGTGGTCGTCGGTCAGCGCCGACCAGGGGATGTGCTCGTATTCCTCAGGCTCTTCCATGGGTGCTCCCGGGCAGGGAGAGGCGCTGACCGGGAAAGATGAGGTCGGGGTCATCGCCAATGACGCCACGGTTGGCCTCATAGATGAGCCGCCAGTGCCGGTCGACCTCGGAGTTTGAGGGCGGAGTGGCCCGGTCGGCGGCAAGCGTCCGGCACGCAATGGCCCACAATGAGTCGCCGGGTCGGACCACGTACTCTGGCCCCGGTTCCGGGGCGAGAGTGGTCTCGTCCGGCTGCGCCGGGCCGGCCCGGTCGGCCTCACCCAGTCTGATGTCTTCGGCCGGATCGACCGCAGTCGGGGGCGCAACGGCCGACGAGGCCGGTCGGGCCGCCGTCAAGAAGGAGGCAACGAGCACGGCTGCGGCCGGCCAGCGTCGGGGGCCAGAGCGAAGAGCGGCCGATGCCCTTCGTCCTACCGAGGGGAGGCTGTGAGCGCCGGCGACGGCGAAGGCGAGGCCGGCGATG
>CAYFYE010000124.1:0-6211 GCA_964347285.1 uncultured Acidimicrobiia bacterium | reverse complement strand
CGGGCGTTGGAGACCTTGGACGTGCCACCCGGTACGAGCCACCAGTTTCGCGTAAGGTTCAGCAAGGAATCGGTCTGGAAGGGAGGCCATCGTGTCCGGAGAGTGGAAATGGTGGAGAGTCGCCGGAATCGCCGGGGTGCTCACCGTGATCGTGTTTGTGGTGAGTTTCGTCTTGTTCGGCAACCCGCCGGGGTTGGACGATCCCGCCCAAGATGTCCGCGAGTACTTCGAGGACAGCGGCGGCCAGATCCAATTCTCGAACTGGTTGGTCGCTCTGGGGATTGCGTTCTTCTTCATCGTGTTTGCATCGGGCCTGCGCAGCCTCCTCGGCCCGGCCGACGCCTCGGATCGAGGCCTGTGGTCGCGGGCGTCGTTCGCCGGCGCGGTGGCCATCGCCGCCATTGGCGGCGCCGGAGCGACGTTTTGGGGTGTGGCGGCCTTGAGTGTGGACGATCTGTCCGACGAGGTCCTGGTGGCGGTCCATCATATGGATGCGTTGCTCTACCAAGCGACGATGCCCTTTGGCTTTGCGCTGCTTCTGGCAACCGCATCCGTGGTGATCGTACGCAGCGGCGTGCTGTGGAAGTGGCTGGGATGGTTGGGTTTCGCCACCGCTCTCATCAACGTTGTCGCGGCGCTGTGGCCACTCGAGGGCGACAATGAGGGATTCCTCGGCATCCTCGGGTTCATCGGTCTCATACTGTCGTTCGTGTGGATTCTGATCGCCAGCTTCGGCATGATCAGGATGGAGAGCCCCCCGGCAGAGTCATGAATCTTCGCGGGTGGTCCAGCGAGAGCCTTTCCTTCGCAATCGATTAGGGATACCCCTGCGTCAGTGGCGGTCCCGTGGCGCGGCCCGCTCATCGCATCACCTCGGACGCTTCGGTCTGGGTTCGAGCGTCGGACTCGATCTGAGGGGAGAGTTTCGCGATCATCATTCTTCGGAAATGCTCCTCCACAGCTTCCCGAGATGGCGCGGACTCCCTTGGTTCAAAGGGTCGCGGCGGTGGGCAGTTGGGTGAATTCCGCTCGTCGTGCCGTGCGCTCGGAGTCTTTCGGCCACACCCCACTGCTCCGCCCAATCATGGAAGCTCGGGGATGGCAGCAACGGGGTGAGAGACCGTGAAGAGCCCGACATCGAGATCCAGCTCAAGACGGGCGGCGCCTGCGAGCCGAGCGCTGCACAGCTGTCTCCCGATCACAGACGATCACGAACGCCCGCGGATCAGCCGGAACGAGCGGGTACGAACCGATACATCCCAACCGCGTTCTACCAGCCCAGACACGCGATCGGGGACCAGGAAGGACGGGCCGGTGACCACCCCGTCGAACTGACAAACCGAAGGTCGGCAGTTCGATTCTGCCCCTGGCCACCGATCCGGTCGCCTTCTCGCGTTGGTTCGTCCCTTTCCTCGCCACATCACCTCTGGGCGTTCTTCGCCGCACCACCATGACGGAGCGAGACCTCGTCGCCCGGCACCAGCGGGAGGAATCCCCTCCGCCCCTCCACTCGTCGTTCCACCTCTCCCGTCCATGTCGCTCCGGACCGGCTACAAACCGCCCGGCTAGCTGTGCTAGCCGGACCATGCGCAGCGGAAGCCGATACGGGGGTCGGCGATGACGTGGGATCGGCTACGGAAGCTACACCGGCTCTGGTCGGCAGCCAGATCGAGACGGTCGAACGGGATCAACCAGGCTCCGCCTCGCACAGAGCGGTCCCACGGCGGCCCGGCGCCGATCGGGTTCTCCGCCGGCAGGGTTAGGTAGGCCGCCGGGTCGTACCAGTCGGCCACCCACTCCATGGCGTTGCCGGCCAGGTCGTAGACGCCGTAGGGGCTGACATCGCCCGGGGAAGTACCCACCGGCCGGAGCGACACCGGCCCGGCCTCCTGCCCGGTTACCAGCGGCCAGGCGTCGTCGCGGTCCGGCATCTTCAACACCCCGATGTTGGCGAGTCCGGGCTGCCACTCCCGGCCCCAGGGATACTGCAGTTCATCGCTACCACGACAGGCTCGCTCCCACTCGGCCTCGGTGGGGAGCCGACCCCCGGCCCAGGTGCAGTAATCGGATGCTTGCTCCCACGACACCCCGACCACCGGGTGGTCCTCCCTGCCTTCCGGGATGCTGGTGTCGCCCCAGTGCTCTGGGGGAGCCGCCCCGGTGGCAAGCACGAACCGCCGGTAGTCGGCGTTGGTGACCTCGTGGACGTCGATCGAGAAGGCGTCGAGGTAGACCATCCGGGCCGGGCTCTCGTCGGTGTGGTGCAGGGTGGAGCCCATCACTGCCCGACCGGCGGGGACCGTAGCCATCCGCTCATCTGACGACGTGGCCAGCCACCACCCCAGGCCGGCGATCACGACAGCGCCGATCGCGAGCCAGGGCCATAGGCGGTGCATGATTCCTCTCGCCTCTAGGGTACGGGTGGCCCCTGGCCACCGAAGAATCGGTCTTCGCTGTCGGTGTTCTGCGAGATTGGCTGCGGGCTCGCTCGACCGACGAACGGTCCGGTCGTAGCTCCGGTGGTGCCGGGCGCTGTTGCGCAGGTATCAGACGGGCACGATGATGAGACCCCTATGGCCGGCCGCGTCACCAAACTTCTCTCGGCCGTCCCTGGTTTTCTCAGCAGGCTCTGGCCCGTCTCCAAGAATGGGGAGACGCTTCTCGAGGAGTCGGGTGAACGGCATCGGGCCGACTCCCAGGAGGAAGAGCCACCGAGCGACGGCCACCGCTGATCGCCCCGAGTGCCTCAAGTGGTCGGCATCACTGTGGGACCACAAGGAACCGGCCGGGACGGCCCCCGTCGGGCCTAAAGAAACCGAAGGTCGGCAGTTCGATTCTGCCCCTGGCCACCGACTCTGTTGAGTCTTCCCTTCCAGTTCGGAGTGTGACCGAGATCCACGTCGGCCCGCACCTTCGGACACCGGTCCACGGTCAAACGCGATCAGCAGTTGTGTCGAGCTGTCGAGATACTGGAAAGACGGTGTCGCCCCTCGAGGCCGGGGCGGTTCCGCCCTACTTCAGCTTTCCGTCGAGCGTGTAGACGTCTTCCGCCATGCTGCCTTCACCCCCGCCTTCCGCCATGCTGCCTTCACCCCCGCCGCGCACACCGTCGAGGTCCCCCGTGCCTCCGTAGAAGGTCCACGTGAGGCTGTCTGGCTGCCCCCGTATGGCGAGGTTGAAGCACGTATCGGGGTTCTCCTTCGAGTAGCACGTCCCGGCTTCCTCGAAACAAACGAACCTGATCCATAGCTGGATCTTCCTCCCGCGTTTCTCGTCCCAACCGTCCGAGTCTCCCGGGAAACAGTTCTTCTGAACGAAGAACTCACTTTCGGACCTGAACGAGAACCGGTGGTCTCCGGCTCCATGAGAGTCAGCAATTCCGATCGTCACCTCTTGCGGCTTGCCCGGCTTGTCCGGCGGAGCAGCACCCGCAGGAATTGCGGACAGAATCAACGCTGCCACCGAGAGGACGACGAGTAGCAGGATGAGCTTGCGCATCTTCTTCACCTCCTCCCGGCCCAATCTCTCGTGTGCCCTGAGCACGTCAGCACCAACAGCGTGGCCAGCACCGTGCCGAGCACGATCGTCACGTTTCGCCTCTTCCTTCTCACCGTTGGTCTCCTTTGTCTTCGGTCTGTCCTTCGTTACTCCTCGGGCCATCTGCCGACCCAGACGGCGGCGTCGGTGCGACACGATCCGCTCCACGCGTAGAGATCCTCGTAACCGCCCGGATCCTCGTAACCGCACACGTTGCCCTCGAGTGCCGGGTCGACCTCGCCGAAGTAGACGCCCGTGTGACCCACCGCCACCACCCCGGACTCCAGGACCACCAGGTCGTTCACGAGCACCGGCACGTTGTGGGTCGTCATCATTCCCTGTCGGTCGATGGCGGGGACCCGGTCAATTCGGTACCAGCCGGCGCCCTCGTCGTCTGAGGCCCAGAAGGTGGCGTAGCCTTCTGCATCCCCGCCGACGGCCAGGATGCGATCCCCGGCTGCGGCGGCGGTGTAGAGCATGAAGCTCACAGTGGGTTCGATCGGGTCGTACTGCTCGGCGGGTGTCCACTCCACACCGTCGTTCGAGTGCCAGACGCCGGGGTGAAACCTCGAATACCCGATGGCGACGAAGCCGTCGCTCGTGACGGCAACACTGAGCATCCCGGCACTGTCACCAATGGCGACCTCGCGCCCCCGTCCCCACCCCATCCCTATTCCCCGGCCTTCGCCGATGGCCGCATCGGGAACCCGCTGCCAGGTGATCCCGTCCGCAGAGAGCCACACCCCGGGGTGGGCAGGGTCGACGTATTTCTCTTCGTCCGGCTGCCCATATTCGCCGACGGCGATCAGCCCCGGTCCGCCGGCGACGACGTCCCACATCCGCGCCCAGTTGGTGCCGGCGGCGAGCCCGGGGTCGTCGACGGCCCGCCACGACGTTCCGTCTTCGGACACCCAGACGGCGGCTTGATCTCCGGACTCGCCCACTGCCACGATTCCCGGGCCGCCGTAGGAGACGGCGTGCATGTGCCCATCGGCGAACTCGTCGGTGTCGGGTGTGACCCGCGTCCACAATTCCCCGTCGGGCGACAGCCAGACCGCGGCGTGGTAGCTGAGCCCGCCCCTGAGCGCGTCCACCCCGTCGGCGGCGCCGACGGCGACGATGCCGAGGGGCCCGGATGCCACGTCCGCCATGTAGCGTTCGGCGATCCGGTCCATTCCGACGACTTGGTCCTCCGGTTCGGGGCGCTCGGCCTTGAAGGCATCCGACTCCACTCGTCGCCACTCGATTCCGTCTTCGGTGGTCCACACTGCGGCATGGCCGAACTCGTCGCTGCCGACGGCGACGAGGCCCGGCCCACCAACGGTGACCGCCTTCATCCAACCCCGCTCCAGCGACTCGGTGTGGGGTACGGCCTCCCAGGTCATGGTGAGACGGGTGGCGATGGGCGGCACCGTGGTGTCGGTGGGCGTCGGGGCCGTCGAGGTCGGGGGAGCCGCCTCGGGCACCGTGGTCGGGGCGGGTGGTAGCGACGTCGGCGGCACCACCGTCGTCACCGGCGGACCGGCCGGTTCCGCCTCTCCGCCGAAGAGGCGTTCCAGCAGCACCAGACCGCCGAAGAGGAGGAGAACGATCACGGCGGCGGCCACCATGACGGCTACACCCCGACGCAGGGGTACCAGCGGCACCGCGGCGCGCCGACGGACACGGCGAGGTCGGCCCCCGGCGGCCAGGGCAAAGGCGACGCGTTCTCGGAGGGCGTCGCTTCCGACCGCGGTCCCTCGTTCGGCGAACGTTTCCAGGGCGCGTCTCAGGTCTTTCATCTCCGGCCCTCCACGGCCAATTCGAGCTTGAGGCGCTTGCGCGCCCGGGAAGCACTCTTTCGGGCGTCCGATTCACTGCAGCCGAGCATCCGGGCGATCTCGTCGAAGTGCCAGCGCTCTACCTCGGCCAGGTACAGGACCGCCCGTTGCTTGGGGGGCAGGCGGCAGAGCTCGGCCAGGTCCGACGGATAGTGCGGAGAGGAGGGGCCGTCTTCGGAAGCGGCCAGCCGCCGCAGTGCTCTCCGCTGCGCCCCCATTCGGCGGCTGTGGCTGGCGGCCACGCTGATCATGGTCTTTCGCAGGTAGGCGGCCGGGTGCTCGAGGTCGCTCAGGGGGTGTTTGCTGAGCACCTTGACCAGCGCCTCCTGAAGCAGATCGTCCGGCTCCACATCCCAGGGGGCGGCGACGGCTGCAAATCGGCGGAGTGACGGGTACAACTCGTCGATGATCCGCCACTCGTCTGCGTCGGTTCGCTGGACGGCCTCGACCACGATCCGCCCCCAGATCTCTCACCCAGGGAGACGCACGGGGACCGCAATTTGTGACGGTTCCTTTGCCTCCAGTGAACACCGGAGAAGACCAGCCCGATAGGGCCATTTGGACCGGGTCATCCTTCACTGACCACCCACCGATCACAAGCGCCAGGAATCAGCCGGGAGGGACGAGTGTGAGCAGCTAGGTCGCCACCGTGTTCCCCCAGCTCAGGGGAACGATCGGGGACTGGGAGGGACAGACCAGGACGGCGCCCATGACCGCTGGACCGAAGGTGGCAGTTCGATTCGGCCCCCTGGCCACCGCGAATCCGCCGCTACCTGTCGACGCGCGGGCGGGGACCGGCTCGTCCTCCTTCGTTGGTTCGTCTTCTTCCACGCCACAGCGCGTCCGAGCGGTCC
>CAYFYE010000123.1:0-6263 GCA_964347285.1 uncultured Acidimicrobiia bacterium | reverse complement strand
CAGGGCGAGAGCAAGGGCGACTATGGGGCGTAGCAGGCTAGACACTTTGTGTAGTCGTTATACTACTCTCTGTAGTTGCCAAATTCAACAGCCAACTCGCCGAGGATCCCATCGGGTTCCGAGCTCGGCCCGGCAACCTCCGACATGGGAGGTCTCATTCCGCCAGAGCTTCGTGGCCTGATGCGAAAGGCCTGCAGGCGGCGAAGGCGGCGTCCAGTGCTGCCTGCGTGTCAGGCCGGCTCTGACCGGTGTGGGCCGAGCGGGACACAACCGATTTCCCGGAGGGCCGCGACGGGCTTGCTGCGGTCCGAAGCCGTCCGACGGGTGGGGGATCGCCAGACCGGGAACCCTGCGGGTACAGCCGGCCGTCGTATGGGCATCCGATGGACGGAGGCAATCATGAGACTCAGGTTCAGCGTGATCGGTGTGGTCCTCCTCGTAGCGCTCACGGTGACCGGGTTCGCCGCCGCCGGGCGCGACGGTGGAGGACCCGGCGATGGTCCGGCCGACTCGGCGACGCAGCAAGAGCGTTTCGTTGGGCTCACCCTCGACGAGGCCGCCGTCCTCGCAGAAACCGAAGGCCGCGTTTGGCGGATCGCCCGGGAGGATGACACCGATTTCGCTCTCACCGCCGACCTCGACCCCGGCCGGGTGACATTCGAGATCGACGACGGGATCGTCACCAGCGCCCAGATCGAGCGCCCTAGTGCCGGTCCACCGGGCGGCAACACCGTCGTCGAAGACCCCGCCCGCGCCGAGTTGATCGCCGCCGCCGTGCTCCGGCTCGTCACCGTCGACAACTCGTTCGGTGGAGCAGATGTGTTCGACGACATTCGTGTCGCACGCACCGTCGGCTCCGATGGGTCGCCGCTGGCGCCGCTCGATCTCGAGCTCGTTTCCGGCACTCTGTCGGATTTCGGGACGGTGCTCTTCATAGACGACGCAGACACCGAGATCACTGCTTTGTTCGATGAGTCACCGCCCGCTGTGGCAATCGTCGCCGTCGAGCGGATCGACCTCCTCGACGACCGCGCTGAGATTGAAATGCGGCTGTGGTGCGGCTCGCTGTGCGGCGTGTTCCTGACCTACGAAGCGGCACCCGTCGAAGGCGGGTGGGAGATCACCGGCACCACCGGCCCCATCGCCATGTCCTGAGGAACGAGTACCCGGCGAGCCGGGGGAAGGGGAAATCACTCGGCAACACTTCTCATCGTTTCCCGGTGTTGGTCGCTGTCGTGTGGGCAGAATCACGCGGTGAGCGGCGTCGAACGAGACTTCATCGCCGAACACGGCGCCGACCAGGGCAGACCGCGGCGAGATCGGCCGAAGGGAACACGTCTTTCACCCGTCCGGTTCACAACCGGCGCGGCGGCTACCCCTTGACTGCCCCTTGGGTGAGGCCGGAGACGATGGCCCGCTGGAAGATGAGAAAGGTAACCACGATGGGGAGGGCCCCGATCATGGCTCCGGCGGCCAGCTGGCCCCACTTGGAGGCATAGTCCGCCAGCGTGAACGTCTGCAGTCCGACTGCATAGGTGAGCTGCGACACATCCCGGAGCAGGGTCCGCGCCAAAAGGAACTCGGCGAAGATGAACATGAACGAGATCATGAAGATGACGGCCAGGGCGGGCCGGGTGAGCGGCAAGATGATCCGCCAGTAGATGGTCCACGGTGAGGCTCCATCCACCCGGGCCGATTCGTCCAGCGACGTGGGCACCGAATCCATGAAGCCCTTGATGAGGAAGGTGTTGAAACCGATGGCCCCACCCATATAGACGGCAATGAGGCCGAGGTGGGTGTCGAGACCGAATGCCGGGAAGACCTCGCCGATCTGGTCCAGGAGCAGGAAGATGGCGACGAAGGCGAGGAACTGGGGAAACACCTGCACCAGGAGGAGGGTGAGGAGGCCGATTCGTCGCCCCCGGAAGCGGAAACGGCTGAAGGCGAAGGCGGCCATGGCCGACAGCATCACGTTGAAGCCGGCGACGACGAAGGCGATCTTGTACGAGTTCCACAGCCAGGTCATGAAGGGAGACCCGGCAGGGTTGTCGACGATCTCCCGGTAGTTGTCGGCCGTGGCCCCGTCGGGGATGAGCTGGGCCCCGGACAGCGTGTCGATGGGGTTGACCGACGCGGAAACGATCCACACGATCGGGAAAAGGGCGAACAGCACGGCCACCATGGCGACGACGTGACGCCACCCCACCACCCGCCACCAGCGACGGAAAGACAGCGACGGGTATTGGATCTGTGGCTCCCTCTTCCGCAGCCGGCGTAGGCCGGTGCGCTTCCGCTTGGACGGCGGTGCGATCCGGATCGGGGCGGCCCCTCCGTTCTCGGGGCCGGCGCCGTGGTCAGAGGCTGCCATAGATCTCCTCCAACCGTCGGGTGAATCGGAACGCGATGCTCGAGACGACCATCACGATGATGAAGATGAGCACGGCGATGGCGGCCGCCAGAGCGAAGTCGTTGCCCCGTCCGCTGGCAAAGGCCAGGTCGTACGTGAGGGTGATGAGAATGTCGGTCGATCCCACTGGGATGGCCGCATCGAAGATGGGCGGCCCTCCATTGGTGAGGAGGAAGATGAGCACGAAGTTGTTGAAGTTGAAGGCAAACGAACCGATGAGGAGCGGCGCCAGAGACACCATCAGCAGCGGGAACGTGATCCGCCAGAACACTTTCCAGCCACCGGCCCCATCCACCCGTGCCGCCTCCTGGAGCTCGGTGGGGATGGCCTGGAGGGCGCCCATGCTGATGAGGAACATGTAGGGGAAACCGAGCCAGGTGTTGACCAAGAGGACGGCCACCTTGGCCCAATTGCCCGAGCTGAGCCAGGGGACGTTATCTATTCCCAGGTTCGCCAGCAGGGCATTGACCTGACCGAACTGCTCGTTGAGCAGGCCCTGCCACACCAGGATGCTGAGGAAGGCCGGAATGGCATAGGGGAGGATGTAGATGGACCGGTAAAAGATGAGGCCGCGCACGCGCTCATGCTGGAGGGTGAGGGCCAGCACCAGCCCCAGGGCGAAGGTGAGCACCACCGACATCAGGGCAAAGATCACGTTCCAGAGGAACACTCCAAAGAACGGACCGCGGATGCGCTCGTTGGTGATGATGTCCGTGTAGTTGTTCACGCCGGTCACGGCCACCCAGCCGGGGGTGAGCACATCCCCGTCGTCGCAGACGAAATTCCCCTTGGTGTCGGTGGTATCGCCGGGCCGGCACTCCATCTCGGCCACGGTGTCGAGCAGCACGTCTTCTGCCGCAACGTAGACATAGCGCTGGGATCCCAGGACCACGCGCCCCTGGCTCAGACCCACGATCTCGACCTCGCCGTCGGGGAGGTCGATGAACAGCTCCTCGAAGTCGATCTGGCCGGCCAGGGCGAACACCTCGCGTTGCTCCAGCCTGCGGTAGGGGCCGATCTCCTCGGGGATGCCATCGCCGTCGGCGTCGACCAAGCCGATCGCCTCGGGATCCTCGGTGGCATCAACGAGAGGCTCCTCACTGCGCAGCCGCGGTTCGCCAAAGATGAGGCGCCCGTCGGCGCCCACCAACAGCAGTCGGATCTCCCCCGCATCGTCGCGAAAGACGAACATGTCGAACAGCTCGCCCTGCGCTTCCGGATCGACGACCGAGATGCCCTCCAGGACCTCGATGGCCTGGTCCTTTTGCAGCACGTTTCCCGTGGACCAGTTGGTGACGGAGATATAGAAGGTGTAACCGATGGGGATCACCAGGAAGGCGACCATGAAGGCCAAGCCCGGCGTCACCCACCGCAGCGCCTCCGTCCCGGGCCACAGGTAGGCCCAGTTGACGAACAGCGTTCCAACGGTGAGGAATGCCAGGAAGATCCAGGCGCCATCGGCCACCAGCACGATGGCGGCGTACACGGCCACGGCGTTGAGCAAGCTCAGCCCGAGGAGCCGTAGCCAGAACCCACGAGGATACAAGCGAGTGCGTTCCCGGGGCTCGGGCCGAGTCTCAGTCGGTTGCGCCGGTGACTCCACGCCCCGGCGATGCTAACCGGCGGCCTGCCGCCCCCAGCTGAGTGCTGGGGACGCGAAGAGGGAGGGCCGCCGGCCCTCCCTCTTCTGGCTACCGGTCGCCGTGCCCCAGATCAGCTTTCGGCCACGGCGGCCCTGATCTGCTCGGCGGCGAGGGCGAGGGCATCGGCCGGCGCAGCCGCGCCCTGGCGGACCGCCAGCAACTGGTTGCCCAGCGGCTCCCACACTGCACCCATCTCGGGAATGTTGGGCATGAACTGTCCGTTGCTGGCCGACTCGGCGAACGGAGCGAACTCATCGCCGGTGGCCGGGATCGTCGGAATCCAGGCCGGGCCGCGCGGGTCGGCCTCGAACAAGGCGAGCATGGTCTCGTCGGTGGCAATGAAGTTGAGCAGGAACTCCTCGGCGATCGCCTTGTTCTCGCCGAACTCACTGACGTAAAAGCCGCGCACGCCCACGAAGGGCCCCATGGGGTCGCCGTCGAGCGTCGGCAGCACCACCACTCCCCAATTGAGGCCGGCCTCGTTCCACGTGTTGATCCACCACGGCCCGGACATGAAGAACGCCTCTTGTCCGTCGAGGAAGAGCTGCTTGGCATCGTCCTCGTCGATGGCGTTGATGTAGCCGCCGGCCACCAGCTCGGACATCGCGGACACTCCCTCGATAGCGCCCTCGCTGTCCACGCCGATGTCCTCTACGTCGAATCCGGTCTCGGGGTCGAAGCCGAAGATGTAGCCGCCCTTCACCGAGACGAAGGGGAAGTTGTGGTACGCATCAGCGGCCACGCCGCCTCCCTGAACGCCCCAGCAGTTCTGGATGGCGTCGCCGAGCTCGTCACAGATGGCGGTCAGCTCGGCCACCGTGGTGGGCGGATCGGTCACCAGGTCGGCGTTGTAGAAGAGAGCGATGGCTTCCTGGGCGTAGGGCATGGCGTACTGAATGCCGTCGCTGGTGAGGGCATCGAGGCTCACCTCGGTGAAATTGGCCCGCTTGTCCCCCAGATCGAGCGGAGCGGCAATTCCGTTCTCCACCATCTCTCCCAGCCAGTCGTGCGCTCCGATGAACACATCGGGACCTTCGCCGGCGGGGGCCGCGGTGACGATCTGTTCCCGCATGTCCTGGAAGTCGATCACGGTGACCTCGACCGGCACCCCGGTGTCTTCAGTGAAGGGAGCGGCGATCTCTTCGATGATCGGACCGAACTTGTCGTCGGCCCAGATCTGCAGCGCCGGCAGAGCCGGCGCCTCCGTGGTGGTGGGGGCCGCCGTCGTGGTCGGAGCCGCGGTGGTGGTCGGAGCCGCGGTGGTAGTTGGGGCAGCCGCGGTGGTGGCCGGAGCCGCCGTCGTCTCGGCCGCCTCATCGCCGCACGCTGCCCCCACCAGCATCAGAGCGACGAGTGCGAAGAGCAGACGTAGTCGGGTTCTCATGAGGTTCTCCTCCGAGTCAAGAAACTGTGCCCGAGGACCGGGCGGCGCACCAGCCAAGCTAGGCCACCTGCCGGCCCTACGAGAAGGCTACATCACCGCAACCGTGATGGATCGAAGCCGGCGGCGATCCCCGGCCTGTATCGCATCGCCGCCGGGAGCGGCACTGTCGAACCCCTCTACACCGGGCCCCGTTGGCAGGCGTCGCCGACATCGTCCTGACGTCGACCCCATGGGGGACGAAACCGATCCCTCCGATCGTCGGGAGCGGGTGCGGGCTCCCGATCGCGGCCCCTACGGGCGCATCTCGTAGGCGTCGCGCAGGGCATAGACGTGGTTGTCCCACACCTTGGCAGTGCGCCCGGCGTCGTCGACGGGGCGCCGCACCATCTGGAGGCAGTAGCCGGCCTGGTCCTCCGTGGTGCCCGGCTTGCCGTGCAGCTCCGTGGCGAACCGGGAAAAGTCGCGCACGAGGACGTCGAATACCTGGTCGACGAGCTCGGGTTCGACGTCGTAGATCTCGGCGTTCTCGAGGAAGAGCTGGGCGTAGACGACCAGCGTGAACAACTCGCCGAGGGCGAGGAGGAAGTCGGTATCGGTCGTTTGCGGCCCGTCGGGGGCGGCCGCCACCAGCATCTCTTTCAGAACGTCGATCTGGTCGCGGAACACGGCGATGTTGGGGAGTTCGAACCGGGCGAATACTGCGGCGTAGTCCTGGAAGCGGATCTCGCTCAGCCCCCGGGTGGGCCCCTGGTCGAAGAGGAAGTCGTCGTTGGCGGCGTCGTCGCGACGCGGCACCGGCGGAAGGTCGGCGGGAGCGAAGAAGTAGTTG
>CAYFYE010000122.1:0-6314 GCA_964347285.1 uncultured Acidimicrobiia bacterium | reverse complement strand
CTCCCAGGAGTGGGTCGACGCGGCGACTTCCCACAACGGTCCCAGAGTGAACCGTCCGCTTTCCTCGGTCACGGTTGGGCCCGCGTATTGGGGAGGCGACTCGAGGGCGAGGCGATATCCGGCGTAGGCGGACGCCGCCCACACTTGCTTGCCGCGTTCGAGGCCTTCGTCGCACCGCCGGCGGACCTCCACGAGCCCGTCCCAGTCGTGCCCGGCACACCGGTCGTCCACAAAGCGCACCAGGCCGTCCAGGTCGCCCGTTTCAACGAGCTCGATGAGATGCGATCGATCGAAGGGTGCGATATGGCGAGGCTAACGGGCCCCGGTCAGTGGAACTCGACCTCCCGCAGCCCGAAGCTCGGATGGCGGAGGCGATTGAGGGCGCGCTTCTCGATCTGGCGAATGCGCTCTGAGGTCAGCTTGAACTCGCTGCCGATCTCGTCGAGCGGCTTGGGGACTCCGTCGACGAAACCGAACCGCATCAGCAAGATGGTCCGCTCCCGGTCGGGGAGGCGGTCGATGGCGCTGCGCAGGTCGTCACGCACCGCCCGATCCTCGGCACGCTTGACCGGATCATCCGGATCGGCATCGGACACCACGAAGTCGGCGAGCACCGCTCCGTCCTCGCCGACCGGCTTGTCGAGGCTGGCCGTCTCCTGGAGCTTGAGGGCGTCTTCGACCGTGGCCCTGCCCAGACCCGACTCCGAAGCGATCTCGGCAATCGAAGGATCGCGGCCGCTCTCGGCCCGCATTCGATCGGCAATGGCGTACACGGTGGCCGCTTCGTCGTGCAGGCGGCCCGGAATGCGCACCGTGCGCGATTTCTCGGCGATCGCCCGTTGAATGGCCTGGCGGATCCACCAGGTGGCGTAGGTGGAGAACTTGAACCCCTTGCGCCAGTCGAACTTGTCGACGGCCCGCATGAGTCCCAGGTTGCCCTCCTGGACGACGTCGATGAAGTCGATTCCCTTCAGATTGCGGTACTTGCGGGCCTGGGCCACGACCAGCCTGAGGTTGGAGTTGACGAACCGATTGCGGGCCTCATCGCCGGCCTGCAGGGTCCGGCGCAGAGCACGCCGCTCAGGCGCCGAGGCAAAATCCCCGGCATCGAGGCGCGCGCTCGCCTCTCGCCCCGCCTCGATGGCCTGGGCGAGATCGATTTCCTCCTCGGCGGTCAGAAGCTCGTACCGCCCCACCTCGTTGAGGTAGGCGGTGACGACGTCGGCCGCCACCCGGTCGGGATGCAAGCGCGTGGTCATGTGGTGTCCCTCCACTGCATGCAACTCCCCCGCCATGTGATGTATTTCACAATTTCTGACGCTCCCTCCCTGAAAGAGAGTGGTGCCCCGGCCCCTCCAGACCTCGAGAGTCGCCCCCCTCGCCCAACCCAACATAGACGACACCCATCGAGGACAAGAGCGCCGTCCCAGCCCGACCGGCCTCCAGCCGAAGCCGGGAAACTCTTTCGGCGCACGGTCCGATTTCACGACGCGAAACCTGACGGCTCCGCCTAGAATCCCCGGACTTCTCGGTACAGGTATTGACCGGGAAGCCCTTAGCAGCAATTGGGAGGAAAGAATGCGATTCAGAAGCTTGTTGGCGCTTCTGTTCGCCCTGGCCCTGGTAGCAGCGGCTTGCGGCGATACGGCGACAACCACGACGGCGCCGCCGGCCACAGAAGCGCCTCCTGCGACGGAGGCTCCTCCGGAGACTGAAGCTCCTCCGGAGACAGAGGCTCCCCCGGAGACCGAAGCTCCCACCGAGTTCCCGCCCGAGGCCGGCGAGCTCGGCGGTGTGCTCATCGAGCCCGGCGACTCCATCGAGATCAGGGCCCTGCAGGCCATCTCGGGTGCCGTCGAGTTCCTCGGCGTCGACCAGGTGCGCGGCATCGAACTGGCGATCGAGGACTACGGCCCATTGGGCGACTACGAGGTGAGCCTCGGCACGGTGGAGGACGACCTCTGCAACGCCGAGGGCGGCACCGCCGGCGCCCAGGCCATCGTCGCCCAAGAAGGCGTGCTCGGTGTCATCGGCACCAGCTGCTCGGGTGCGGCCGTGCCGGCCTCGCAGATCTTCTCTGAGGCCGGACTGGTCATGATCTCCGGATCGAACACGTCGCCGGCTCTGACGTCCGACCTGGCGGGCAACGCCAACTCGGCGTGGCAGCCCGGCTACTACCGGACCGCCCACAACGACCTGTTCCAGGGCGCGACTGCAGCCCAGTTCGCCTTCGAGGAGCTCGGAGTGACCACGGCCGCCGCCATCCACGACGGCGACCCCTACACCGAGGGCCTGGCGTCGTCGTTCTCGAACGCCTTCGAGGAACTCGGAGGCGAGGTCACCGTGTTCACCGCGGTGAACAAGGGCGACACCGACATGGTCCCGGTGCTGACCGAGGTCGCCGCCGGAGCGCCGGAAGTGATCTACTTCCCGATCTTCCAGCCCGAGGGTGACTTCATCATCCAGCAGGTCGGAGGCGTGTCCGGTCTCGAGGGCGTCATCCTGTTCGGTGCGGACGGCCTGTTCGTAACCGACTTCCTGGCACTCCCCGAGTCGGAGGGGATGTACTTCTCGGGTCCGGACCTCCAGTTCGAAGGCGCCGGGTTCACGGGGGTCTCCTACACCGACCTGCGTACCCGCTACGAGGAAAACTACGGTGAGCCGCCGCTGGCCGCCTTCCACGCCCACACCTACGACGCCACGATGATGCTGCTCAATGCCATCGAGAGCGTGGCCGTCGCGGGCCCCAACGGCGAGTGGTGGGTGGACCGCCAGGCCCTGCGGGACGCCCTCTACGCCACTGCGGACTTCAGCGGCGTGACCGGCAGCCTGTCGTGTGACGACTTCGGCGACTGCGGGTCGCAGTCGGTTGCGATCTTCTTCCACGAGGATTCCACCTCGGAGGATCCGCTCGCAGACGCCGCGGTGCTGGCCCGGTCCACGCTGGCCGAGGGCTTCACAACGGGCGGCTAGGCCGCCGACACCGACCACAGTGCGAATGAAGGCCCGGCGCCCGCTCCCTGGCGGCGCCGGGCCTTTTCGCGGTAGGGTCCTCGCGTCATGACCGCTACGACGGCCACGGCGACCCCGACCAGGCGGCGCTACCGGTTCTCGTTCGTCGAGACGTTCCTGACGTCGGTGCGCATCGCCGCGGTGATCTTCATCAGCTGGGGCGTCATCGGCTCGATCATCCTCACCGCCCAGGGCGAAGGCCTCAGCGGCGCAGCCTGGCGGGATCTCATAGTCACCGGGCTGGCTCAGGGATCGATGTACGGCCTCATCGCCCTCGGGTATTCGATGGTGTACGGGGTCCTGGGCTTCATCAACTTCGCCCACGGCGAGGTGTTCATGGTGGGAAGCGTGATCGGCTTCTTCGCCGCCGACGCGTTGGCCGAGGCCGGGGCGTGGAACTCGAACCCGGTGTTCGCCATGGCCTTCGTGGTACTGGTCTCTTCGGTGTCGTCGACGCTGTTGGCGGTGGCCCTGGAGCGAGTCGCCTACCGGCCGCTTCGAGGAGCGCCCCGCATCATCCCGCTCATCACCTCGATCGGCATGTCCTTCTTCATCCAGTACACGGTGCGGGGCCTCTTCGGATCCGGCTTTCTCAGCTACCCCCGGCTGCCCCAGTCCATGCAGGGCGAGGCCTTTTGGGGGTTTCAGAAGGTGCAACTGCTGGTGATCGGGCTCACCGTCATCGCCTCGATCGCCCTATACCTGTTCGTGGAGCGGACCAAGACAGGACGGGCCATGCGGGCCGTGGCCGAGGACAAGGAGATCGCCGGTCTGATGGGGATCAACGTGGACCGAACGATCGTGACCACGTTTGCCGTGGGCGGTTTCATGGCCGGCGTGGCCGGGGCGATGTGGGCTCTGCTGTTTCGCCAGGTGTTCTTCTTCACCGGCTTCCTCCCCGGGATCAAAGCCTTCACCGCCGCCGTCCTGGGAGGCATCGGAAACCTGGCCGGCGCCATGCTCGGCGGGGTGAGCCTGGGCGTTTTCGAGTCTCTCGGGCCCCAGGTGGTGCTGGGCGGACTGCGATGGGAGTTGAGTTTGCTGCTCCTGGAAGTGGTGGCGCTGGTGGTGTTCGCCCTGGTGGCGGCCCTCAGGTGGCGCAAAGGGCTGGGGGCGGTGCTCCGGGTCGGGCTGGGGATCATCTCCGCCACACTGCTGGTCACCCTGATCACCCCGGCATTCCGTGAGTTTGCCTTCTCGATAACGATCCCCGGTGTCAGCCAGCTCAAGGACGTCGTCGCCTTCACCGCCCTGGTGCTGGTCCTCATCTTTCGGCCGACGGGCTTGCTGGGCGAGCGGCTCGCCGTCGAGGAGCGGGGCTGATGGCCGAGGCCGTCGCCGCTCCCCCGGCCGCGCTCGTCGGCCAGGAGCTCGATTTGGGGCGAGTCGCCAGATGGGGCCTCTTCGCCGGCCTGGGCGGTGCGTTCGTGTCGATCATCGGCATGGTCGAGGCCTTCTCCGAACGGAGCGTGATCGATCCCATCCTCTCCCTCGGGTACGTCGTTCTGCTCTGGCTGCCGCTGGTCTTCGGCTACCAGGCCACCTACCGCCCTGCCCTGGAGGGCGTAGAAGGCCCGCGGCCCGGCCTCTACAACGTGGTCGGCGGCGCCCTGAGCGGGCTGGTCGGGGGTGGAGTCATGGTGCTCCTCCTGCTCCTCATCGACAACATCGCCCTGCGCGACATCTTCCCCAACATCTCCCCCCGGCTCTTCGAGCTGCTCACGTTCGAGCGAGGGCTGGGGTTCGGCGTCCTGGCCATGCTGGGCGGTGCTATGGCGCTCGGGGCCCTGGGAGGGGCGCTCCACCTGCCGAGCGACCGCATGCGCCGGGCCCTCGCTTCGGGTCTTCTGTGGATACTCGTCGTCGGTTTCGTCGAGGTAATCATCGGCCAGATCACCCGGGAAACCGGCCTCGGTTTCCTCGACGAGCTCATCTATTCCAGCGAACGGGGCCTGACCTGGGGGGCGGCCATCGTCGTCGGCCTGGGAGCGTTCGGATTGTCGTATGCGTTGGGCGCCCGACGACAGACGCTGCGGGGCCGGCTCGCCGAACTGCCCCAGTCGCAGCGGCGCCGCATCGGACTGGTGGCGGCGATGGTGTTCATCGCCCTGGGATTCCTGCTCCCCACCATCCTCGGCAGCTTTCTCAACGAGATCCTGGCCACCGTCGGCCTGTTCCTGTTGCTGGGCCTGGGCCTCAACATCGTGGTCGGGTTCGCCGGGCTGCTGGACCTCGGCTACGTGGCGTTCTTCGCGGTAGGCGCCTACAGCATGGCCGTGCTCACTTCACCGGGATCGCCCCAGTTCTCCCCCGAGCTGACCTTCTGGCTGGCCATCCCCTTCGTGATCCTCGCCGCCACCGCCGCCGGGATCTTCGTCGGCACCCCGGTCATCCGGATGCGGGGTGACTATCTGGCCATCGTCACCCTGGGCTTCGGAGAGATCGCCCGGATCCTGTTCCTCTCCGACTGGTTCAAGCCGGTATTCGGTGGGGCGCAGGGGATTCTCCAGATTCCCTCGATCGAACTCGGCCCGGTCACCATCCGGGGCACCAACACCCAGGCCATCTTCTACATGATCTTCGCCTTCGTGCTCGTCGCCGCCTACGTGTCGTGGCGACTGCAGGATTCGCGCATCGGCCGGGCCTGGATGGCCATGCGGGAGGACGAGCACGTCGCCGAGGCGATGGGGATCAACATCGTCACCACGAAACTGCTCGCCTTCGTCATCGGGGCGATCATCGCCTCATTCGGAGGGGCGCTGTTCGCAGTCAAGATCGGATCGATCTTCCCCAACAGCTTCGCGCTGATCGTCTCGATCATCGTGCTGGTGCTGATCATCGTGGGCGGCATGGGCAACATCCCCGGCGTCGCCATCGGCGCATTCGTGCTCATCGGCGTGCTGGGAGGGCCCACCCAGCCGGGACTGCTGCGCGAATTCGAGGAGTACAAGCTGCTCCTCTATGGAGCCCTGCTCGTCTACATGATGCTGAAGCGTCCCGAAGGCCTCCTGCCGTCCACCCGGCGCGCCCAGGAACTCCATCAAGAGGAATTCCTCCAGGACGCCTGGCTGAAGTCGCAGGCCGGGGAAGAACCGGCTCCCGCGGAGGTGAGCTGATGGCCCTCTTGGACATCGGCGGGCTCACCAAGACGTTCGGCGGACTCCACGCCATCGACGAGCTCGACTTCCAGATCGAAAAGGGCGAGATCGTCAGCGTGATCGGCCCGAACGGAGCCGGCAAGACCACGTTCTTCAACGTGATCACCGGTATGCAGGGGCCCGATGCCGGCGAGATCCTCTTTC
>CAYFYE010000121.1:0-6416 GCA_964347285.1 uncultured Acidimicrobiia bacterium | reverse complement strand
GAAGGGGAGAACTCCTCAGCGCCGCCTCGGCGTAGGCGACCTGGGCCACCATCTCCCCGGCCTCGAGGTGGCGTTCGAAGCCGAACTGACCGGTAGCGCAGAACGTGCATCCGAGAGCGCATCCGGCCTGACTGGAGATACACACGGTCGTCCGGCGCGGGTAGCCCATCAGGACCGCCTCGATGGAAGCTCCGTCGGGGGCGCGCATCAGCCATTTGCGGGTGGTGGCGCCGTCACCGGAGAGCTCGGTCTCTACGGTGAACGGCCACAGCCGGCCGTCCAGCCGTCGCCGGACCGCAGCCGGCAGGTCGCTCATCTCAGCCGGATCGAGCACCGGCGTTCGATACAGCCAGCGGCTCAGCTGTCCGGTTCGGTAGGGTGGCTCGCCCGGCAGCAGCTCAGCGAGCCGGTCGGGATCCGTCAGATAGGGCACCCCGTCATCGTAGGCACCCGCCGGCTCAGGCCCGGGCTCGTGCCTGCTTCGACCAGTCGGCCACCTGGTCGGGAGACACCCTGATGACCTCGGCGGTTTCGTCGGGGTCGGCGCCGGCCAGTGCCGCGAAGGTGGTGATTCCATGCTCTGCGAGGCGCCGGGCATACGCCGGCCCAATGCCGACGATCTCGGTGAGGTCGTCCTCTCCGGCCGTCTCTGGGGGTGGCGGCGGCTCGGCCTGAGGGCGAAATCGAGGGATCTCCTCGGTGGCGGCCTGAGGCACGCGGACCAGTCGATCACGGAGGAGCCACACGACCGCAGCAATGGTCAGGGCGATGCCGGCGAGGCGGAGAATGCGTTTCATGGGCTACACGGTGCCCAATGCCGGCCCCAGGCTGATCCGCCATCGGAAACCAAGCTCTGCACGAGCCAGGCAGCGGTGGCGATGTTGGCCTCGGCGTTGAATACGCTGGCACCGGCCCAGCCGGCGGCCTCCGAAGCCCGGGCCCAGGTCGCGGGGATGAACTGGAACAGGCCGGCTGCGCCCGAGTATGGGTTTTGAGCGGTCGGGTCGCCGTTGCTCTCGCAGTCGATCACGTACAGGGCGTCGTCCACCAGTTCCGGGGGGAAGTAAGCGGCGACCAGCGGTCGCCATTCCTCGACGTTGCGTTCGCCGCCGGCACTCGCTTCCTGGTCTGGATTTTCGGTTGCGGGCGGATCGGCAGCGCTGGTGGTGGTCGTGGTGGTGGGAGGAGCAGTCGTCGTCGTGGTCGTGGTCGTGGAGGGGAGGGTCGTGGTGGTGTTTGGGGCAGGTGCGGTCGTCTCCGGAGGTGATTGGCTGGTCGGCGGCGCAGGGGTAGTCGCGGAGGGGACGGTGGTGGTCGTCGTCGTAGTGGTCGTCGTCGTAGTGGTGGTGGTCGTGGTGGTCGGGGGAGGCTGGGTGACGGGGGGCCGCAGCGGGGCGGCGAGGATCGATGCCGCGACGCGCCCGGACACGCCGGTGATATGGACCGGGTCTGCAGCGTCTGGATCGCCGCCGTCTGCTCTCGGGGAGAAGGTCGCGAAACCAGCGACCGACAGGATGGCCACGACGGCCAGGCCCGAGAAGGCTAAGGGTCTTCTCACAGGAACTCCGCCTCCGGGTGCGGGAGCCAGCGCTCTCGCAGTCATTCGAGGCGTGGGGCAGGCTAGGCGGGCGGAACCTGCGCTGCAAGACAAGGGGCCGGGGCGGCGGGGAAGCCAGCTGCCGGCGGGGGGCAACGACACTCCGAAGGCCGGACGCTTCTTCGGTACCATCCCGATCCACGGTGAAGGTCGATTTCTACTTGCCGCCGGGGACGATTCGCTATGCCGCCGAGCAGGCGGCCAGGGCCGAGCGTCTGGGTTACGACGGGGTGTTCAGCACCGACACCTCCCATGATCCCTTCCTCCCACTGGCTTTGGCGGCACAAGCCACCGAGGACGTGGACCTGGGTACCGCCATCGCTGTGGCGTTTGCCCGTTCTCCGATGACCGCGGCCTACTCGGCGTGGGACCTGGCCGACCTGTCGGGGGGCCGCTTCGTGTTGGGCCTGGGCACCCAGGTGCGGGCCCATATCACCCGTCGCTTCTCCATGCCCTGGGATCGGCCCGGCCCTCGGATGCGGGAGTTCATCTCCGCCCTGCGGGCGATCTGGGATGGATGGCAAAACGGGACCAAGCTCTCCTTCAAGGGAGACTATTACCAGCTGTCGCTGATGACTCCATTCTTCGATCCCGGGCCGATTGCTGCTCCGAGCATCCCGATCTACATCGCCGGCGTCGGCGAGTACATGAGCCGCCTGGCCGGAGAGATGTGCCAGGGCTTCCACATTCATCCGTTCCACACCGTTCGTTATCTGGACGAGGTGGTGTTGGCGCAGATGGACGCCGGAGCCCGATCGGCGGGTCGGGCCCTGGAGGACGTGGAGCGGGTCGCCACCGTTTTCGTTATCACCGGCCGCGGCGACGAAGAGATCGCGGCCGCGACCCAGGCCGTTCGCCAGCAGGTGGCTTTCTACGCATCGACACCTGCATACGCACCGGTCCTCGAAGCGCACGGCTGGGAGTTCGGCCCGACCCTCACGGCCATGTCGAAGCGGGGGGAGTGGGCCGACATGGCCGCCCTGATCACCGACGACGTGCTGGCCGAGGTGGCGATTCAGGCCCCCGTCGAGGAACTGGGAGCCATGATCCGGCGGCGCTACGGCGAACGCATCCAGCGAGTCGGCCTGTACACGCCGATTGCGCCCAACCTCGACGAAGGCGAATGGGAGCAGCTGGTCGGGTCGATCGGCGCCTAAGAGGCCCCGGCCGAGGTAGTCGAGACCCGAGGATCGGCGGCGCCGCGGCGGGTGCCGTCGCCGTCCACCTCGATGATCGATACCGGACCCCAGCCTTCCATCCACGGTTCGGGGGCGATTTCGGTGATGTGGCCCAAATCGGCCAGACCGGCGACGACCGCTGCGGAGAACCGAGGCTCGAAGGAGACACGAGCGGACCGGCCCGGTCCGAAATCTTCGATCGACCAGCGGGGCTCGGCCTGGGCCTCGGGCAGCGACTTCCGGGCCAAGAGCAAATGGGCCGCCATCTGAAGCAGGATCTGGGGTTGGAGGTGGCCGCCCCGGGTACCGAGGAGCCGCACCAGCCGACCGTTGCGCGTCCAAGAGGTAGGTGAAAGGGTGTGGAGCGGGCGACGGCCGGGCGCCAACTCGTTGGGATGACCGGGGACCAGCGAGAACCCGGCACCCCGGTTGTGGAGAAAGACGCCGCTGTCGCCGGCCCCCAGACCGCTTCCGATCCCCTCGAAGTTGGACTGGATGAGGGAGACGCCCAGCCCGTCGTCATCGATCGTGCACAGGTAGGCGGTACCGCCGGAGGGGGTGATCCTCATCGGCCAGGTCCCGGCCTGTTCCGTATCGACGGCGGCGGCCCGCTCGGCGAGTCGCTCCGGGTCGACTAGCTCCTCGGAGGTCCGGGGGGCGCGGTCGGGATCCGCCACGGTGTCGTCGCGTTCCCAGGCGAGGGCCCGGTAGGCCTCGATGAGCGCATGGTGGTAGGCCGGCATCCCGGGGTCCGGGGGCGGGTCGAGGTGCTCGGCAATCCAGTATGCGGCCAGGGTCAGGTAGCCCTGACTGTTGAGGGGGACGGTCCAGCCGGTCTGGCCGGCGAAGTCGAGCCGCAGCGGCTCGACCCAGTCGGCCTGGGCGGCGCCGTAGTCATCGGCCGTCACCAGGCCCTCGGTCGCCTCGGTGATCAAAGGCCCGACTTTGTGAAAGAACGCCTCTCGCCCTCCGGAAGCCAGCCGGTCCAGCGTTGCCGCCATATCCGGTCGGGACAGAGTGTCACCCGGACGGGGAGGCGCACCGCCGGGATATAGGGCTCGGGCCGAGGGCTGGGTCGCCAGCCAGGGTCGGGCTCGTTCCAGCGATGCCGCCAGCTCCGGGGATGTCTGGAATGCGGATGCCTGTGCGATGGCCGGCCGGAGCACCTCCTCGAGCGTCCTCGAACCGATCCTCCCCAGCATCGTCACCCAGCCGTCCACGCAACCGGGGACGGTGACACCCCATTTCCCTCGGGACGGCACCGTCGCCAGGCCCTGGGCACGCAAGGCCGCCGCGTCGGCACCGCCGCCGGCGCGGCCCGACGCATTCAGGCAGAGTGGACGGGGTTCTCCCGGTACGTGGATCAAGGCGAACAGGTCTCCTCCGGGCCCGCAGGTGTCCGGCAGGACCACGCCGAGTACGGCGTTGGCGGCGACCGCCGCGTCGACGGCGTTGCCTCCGTCGTCCATGATGTGGAGGGCAGCTGAGGTGGCGGCTTCATGAGGTGTCACCGCCATTGCGCCCCCGCCGGTGGCGGTGGCGGTCAACGCAGCAATTGCGGCATGCGGCGATTGAGGGCGTCGAGCACCGCCCGCACCGCCGCCTCACCCTGATCGGCCCGGGCGAGCGAGGTGCCCACGTGAACGTCTTCCGTCTTGCCATCGGTGCTCACGACCACGGCCACCATCACATTCCTGCTGCCGACCGTCCCGGAGGCGATGGCGTCCAAAGCCAGCGGCGGTGTTCCGCCCAGGACCTCTTCGAGGGCACGAAGGGCAGCTTCTCCCACCAGGCGGAGTCGAGCCGAGGCGGCGCTGGGCCCGGTGGTCTTGCCGACGAACTCGGTATTGCGCCAGCTCAGCGTCACCGTCACCGCCAAGCGTTCGCCCTCGGGCGTCTCTTCGATCGCCACGATCTTGGGCCGCTCGCCCCCTTCTACCGTTACATCCCCGGCGGCTATCTGCACTACCGAGATCGTGCGCCTGTCGATGTTTGTGCCGAACCGGGCCATTGCCAGTGACTGGATGTCGCGGACCACTTGCTTGGCCGGCTTGTCCGGGGGGGCGAGGACGTGCACCTCGGTGACTCGCTCCTCGTCTCCGACGACCCGGACTGCGTCGACCGACGGCAAGCGGCACAGGGTCTCTTCAAGCTGTCGGTAGTCCACGTGGAGCGCAGAGTAGCGGCGAGAGCCTCATTGGTGGGGTATGGCCACTGCTCGTGGCTTCGAGGTCGCGATTTTCCTTGCAGCCCCTACCGCACCATCTATAGAGTTGACGAAGCTTGTTTCGCACCTCTCTCCGGCGGGAGAGGGGCCGCCGTGGCCGGGACTCGCGTTGGGATCTTGCCCATGGTGCAGAGGCCAGGGGCATGTGGGCGCCTCGTTTGACGACGTTGACAACTGAGCTCTGTCCCGGCGAAGAGTCGGGACGGGAGATGCCCGGGCATCTCGGTGCAAGAAAACGACAGAGCCAAAGCGGAGCGGATTCCCGCTTACCGGCACTGATGAGCGGCGCCGGCGTGGAGATGAATCCTGTGGAGGACTCCTCGTGAGCACCCTCAAGCGTTTGGCCCTGATGGTCGGCAGCCTTGCAGCTGCCCTGTTTGCTGGCGCAGCCAGCTTCCGTATCGGCTAAGGCCGGGTGCCCGGGCGTCACTCTTCTCCATGCACGACACGAGGACCATCCGCCGCCGAAAACTATGGCTGGCCTCCGGGCTTTCGGCCCTGGGCGCTGGTCTGCTAGTCCTGCTCGCCTTCACACACGACTTTCCCGACAACGTGGCACTGTGGGCGGCGTTCGCCGTCGCCTTCATCGTGCTCGAGTGGCGGGCGGTAGAGGTCAACCATCACCTGTTCGTGAGCTCTTCGATCATGGTGGCGCTCACTGCAGCAGCGATCTTCGGACCCGGAGAGGCTCCGCTGGCGGTGGCCGCCATGGCGGCCCTGGCATTGATCACCCCCGCCGATCTGCGGCGCCGCCACTGGTTCGAGCCCCTGGCCAACTTCGGCCAGCTGGTGATCACCACCGCGGTAGCGGTAAGCGTCCTCGAGGTGCTCCATCCCGGGGACGTCACGCCCCAGAATGTGTGGCGCCTGGCGGTAGCCGCAGCGCTGGCCGCCGTCGTATACGGCGTGGTCAACTTCAACCTGGTCGCCTTCGTGGTGCGAAGGGTCTACGGCCGCCAGCTCGTGCCGTGGTCCCGCCTCGGCGCCGCTCTGGTCCCCTACCTGGGAATGGGGTTTGTGGGCGGGCTACTGGGGGCGGCCTATTTGCTGGTGGGGGCCGAGACGCTCCCTCTCATCGCCGCGGTTTTCTTCGTCGGCCACCTCTCCTTCGCCTCGTACGGCCAGCTGCGCGAGGCCCAGGAGGCCACCCTGCGTGGATTCGTGAAAGCCCTCGAGGCCAAAGATCTCTACACCAGGGGCCATACAGAGCGGGTCGCCTACTTCAGCCAGGTCATCGGTCAGGAAATGGGTTACGACGCCAACGGTCAAGAACGATTGCGCTGGGCGGCACTCATCCACGACGTCGGCAAGCTGGCGGTTCCCCGCGATCTGATCAGTAAGAAAGGCCGGCTCACCGACGAGGAGTATGAGGTCATGCAAGCGCATGTCCACACGGTCGAACATCTCTTGGCCG
>CAYFYE010000120.1:0-6557 GCA_964347285.1 uncultured Acidimicrobiia bacterium | reverse complement strand
ATCACCGTCTCGTCGAGCTCGGGGGTGGCGTCGTCGGTGGGGTCGATGACGACGGTCGCCGAGGCGGTGCCGGCGGCGATGGTCACCGTGCCGGTGGCTCCGAAGCTGTCGGCCCCGCTCTGGGTGTAGTCGGTGGAGAAGGTGGCCGAGCCCCCCACGTCGAAGTGCACCACCAGCGGGGCGGTGGTGGGTCCGGTACGGGTGAAGGTGTAATCGAGGGTGTCGGGGCCGTCTTCGGACACCGAGGCCGGAGCCACCGCCACCGTCACCTCGGGCAGGTCGCCGTCGTCGGCAATGGTGACGGTGTCGCTCCCCGGTGTTCCCACCAGGTAGGCGGAATCGGAGGTGAGGGTCACCGTGACCGTCTCGGGGTCTTCGGCCTCACTGTCGTCGAGGGGGGCGACGGTCACCGGGGCCGAGCTCGCTCCGATGGGGATGGTCACCGAGCCGGCCAGGGCGGTGTAGTCGGCGTCGGCGGTGGCGGTGCCCCCCACCGCATAGAGCACGAGCAAGGCGCTCTCGGTGGGTCCGGTACGGGACACGGTGAAGGTGCCCGGATCGAGGTCGGCCTCGGCGGCGTCGGGGTCGGTGGCGGCCACCGTCACCTCGGGCAGGTCGTCGTTGGTCATGTACTCGAGGTGGAGGAGCGGAGCGCCTCCGCTATCACCGTCGAAAGCTTCGGCGGTCCGTGTGCCACTTCCGGAGAAGATCAATACGATGGCGTTTCCTTCTTGCCAGAGCTCCCGGTCGACGATCTCCTGGATGATCGGACTGATGTCCACAGTGCGCTGGTCGGGGCCGGCTTCGCCCCGGGTCAGCCAGGCGGGCGGCGACCAAAGCGCCGAGGCGGTGGTCCGCGGCCGGGCCGTGATCTCCCCCGACGCGCCGGTGAACGTGCCCGCATTGTCGGCCACCTCGCCCTCGATGGTCAGTGTGGTACCCACCGAGTCTTCCTCGTCGACCTTGAACTGGACATAGGCATTGCTGATGGTGACGCCAGGTGGCACCCCTACGTCGGCGAAGCGGATTCCGACCGTCTGCATGTTGGCGGCATCCTCGACGAGCTCCAGGTCACTACTCGCAAGGCTGGTGAAACCCGAGGCCCGCTCTTCGGCGTCGTCGCTGCTGGAGTTCACGCGGACGTCGACGGCGAACGGCCCGTTGGCCGAGAGCACCGTGATCGTCACTTGATCGCTTTGGGTCTGCTGTCCGTCGTCTGCGGTGAGCTGCAGGTCGTAGGTGCCGGGCGCCGAGAAACTGGCGATCGTGTCAACGGCGTTTGCATCAGCGAACGTGACTCCCCCCGGGCCGTTGATCTTGGTCCACTCCGTCGTCACTGAACCCCCGTCATCGAGAGCGCTGCCGTCCAGGGTCGCCTCGTCGGGCAACACGATCGAGGTGTCGGGACCGGCGAAGACGTAGGGGGGTGCGTCGGGCGGCAACGGAACCGACATCTCATAGATCTTGCCGTCGTTCTCGTTGGGGTCGCTGTCGTTGTCTACGCCCCGATCGGTGATATAGAGGTTCGTGTCGGTGGGGGTGAGGCTTCCAGGCGCCAGGACGACGCCGGAGGCTCGGGGGTCGCCGGCGGCCGCAGAGATGTCGATCGTACGCACCAGATCGCCGTGGATGGTGGTTTCAAGGGCGATGTCGGGGCCACGCTCGACGATGACTAGCGTGCCCCGGCTGGCATCGAACGCAATGCCTTCTGGGTCCGTCGACCCGTAGCCCTCCACATCGAAGTTGGTGACCTCGTCGTCCCCGCTCAGTCCTTCGAAGACGCCGTTTGCCCCAGGAGAGACTCGGTAGACCTCTTTTCCCACACCGTCGACGATGAAGACGTTCCCTCCGATCGTGTCGAACGTCACCCCCTCTGGATCCGTGCTGTTGAAGGCCTGCGTATCGAACTGCCCGACCACATTCCCAGTGCCGGGCCCATTGGGTCCGGGGAGGACCTCGAAGATCTCCTTCTTGTTGTCGTCGGACACGAACAGATGCGAGTCGGCCGGGTTGTAGGACACTCCCGTCGGCTCGTTCGTGTAGGCAAGGCTGTTTCCCGTTCCCTGGAGCGCTCCGGAGGTGGTCAACTCAAAGAGGTTCACGCCGTCATAGAGCGGCATCTCGTTGACCTCTGAGTCGCTTATGAAGAGGTGGCCGTTCGGTAGGTAGGTGATGCCGGCCGGGTCGGGACTGGGCGGGGTGAGCGATGAAGTGTCGATGGTCGCCACCAAAGAAGCTACGTCGCTGGTTACAGCCGCCGTCTGGGTTGGGGCGGTCAAAGAGAGTTCGACGATTCCCCCCAGTACACCCCCGATGTCCGCTGTCTGGACACCACCCAGATCTTCGGCAGCGTGCAAGAGCCCACCAGATGTGGTCGTTCGGGAACTTCCGATCGATCCGCTGTCCGCAACGTAGAGGCTGAGGCGTGACGGATCGTCGGTGGGATCACCACTGGGGGCGAACACCATTGCGCCCGGCGTGTATAGCTCGATGCCCGACAGGTCCCAGGACCTCTTCACGGCCCCCTCTTGGTCGACCTTGAGGAGCTGGTCGTCGGTCAGGTTGACCACGTAGAGGTGGCCGTCGGCGGGATTGAACGCAATGCCGTTGACGACGTCTTCGCCAACCTGCAATGCGATCGTCGTCCTCACGCCCGCAACCAGATCGGAAGGTGGAGTCGTTTGATTCCCGGCCGGCGCGGTCTTGATGATCTCTCGTGTCGACGCATCGAGCAGGTACAAATCCCCCGTCGCCGGATCGAACGTCATACCGCCCGGGTCGGCCGGCCAAGGTCCAGGGAGGTCAGAGGCGCTCACCGACACCCAGCCTCCGTGATCGAGGCCGGTAGCGCTCAGCAGTTCTCCCGGCGGGGTGTCGTGGTCGTAGAAGACGACTCGCTGCTCGGTGGCATCGAACGCTACGGCAATCGGGTTGTCGGGTGCGCGGGACAGAGTGGCGGGCGCCAGCTCGTCTTCGGTCAACGTGAGGCGGAGAGCTCGAGCAGTGAGGGCCTCGGATTGTTCTCCGCCCTCCAACACGACGAATGCTTCTTCGCTCGACAGGAAGACCAAGCCCACCGGCCGAGGCATCTCGTACTCGGAGGTCAAGATCCTGCGGAGCTGCAACAGATCGCTGCTCGCTTCCGTGGACGGATTCGTCTGCGTCAGGGTGGAAGTCGATGGGGCGGGGGCGAAGCTCGTTGGGGCGAGGGTGGACCTCGGTTGGGCGGGTAACCCCGAGCTCGGCAGCACGGCGGCCGCCAGGAGACCGACAAAACCGCCGACCACCAAGCGTTGCTGCCAACGGCCAGAAGTCGGAGCGAGCTCGTCACGCCCGGACATTTCCGCCCCGTTTTCCCCTCTTCGACCTGTGCACGCTCCGCCCTTACCCGCTGTTTTTCGTACCTTACTGCTACTAGCAGTGTACGTCGGCCGGCTATTCAGGTGCGCTTAGTATTCAACCTCGTTCGAGCGACTGCTAGCTGTGTCCGGCTGGCTACGAACCCGGCAGGAGTCTACCCGGAGTGGGTCGAAGGTTGGTGACTGTGCGTAGTCTCTACAGCAGATCCCAGATGGCTTCTTTGGCCTCCCGTACGGTCACCGCCAGCGCCTGGTCGGTGCTGATGCGGTGAACGATCGTGCCGTCGAAGACCAGGTCGGCGCTCCGTGCATGACGCCTCCGCACGTAATCTTCGGGCTCGGTCTTGTCACGGGCCAGATTGCGGGCCAGGGTCGTTTCCAGGGGAGCCGTCAGATAGATCACCAAGTCGGGGGGAGGGATATCGCCGTACAGTCGCGCCTCCAATCGGGCCAGTAATCGCAACCATGACGGCGTCGAGGGTGCAACGAGATGGGCTAGTTGAGGGCCGTCCGTGCCTGCTCGTGACGGATATCGGTCGCACAGCACGATGCGACCGTTGGCGGCATGGGCATGGGCCCTCGCGAGAACGGCTCGCCGATCATGGGCGAGGGACACCGAGCGGAGTGCGAACAGCCACGACACCGACGACGGCACTGGGGCGCCTTCGGAGCGTTCTTCCAGCGCCGTCGTGCGGTGCGCCGGAGCCACGCGGCGCATGAGCGGCACCACGAGATTGGGCAGCAGGGTCAACGGGGTGCCGGGCGGCTTGCCGGCATGAACTCGTTCCAGCGTGTACTCAGTGCCCAGCCACGAGCCGATCTCGTTCACCAGGGTCGATTTCCCCGAGGCTTCGGACCCGACGAAGGCAATGACGGCTCCCCCACCGGCCGGTGTCAGGCCCTTCTTGGACCCACGCATCCGGTGGTACACGAGGCCCAGGAATTTGCGGGCCTCATCAAAGAGCACCCTGACCCAGTTGTGGCGGGCGAACACCCGCAGCCGCCGGCGGACCCGATATCCGAGCGCAATCCTCTTCCATATGGGCGCGGGCGTCTGGAGCGCCTTCACCCCCTCCTCAAACAGCGCCGCGTCCAGCTGAGGGAGCCACTTGGGAAGCAGCTGCCGGGCCGCCTCGAGCACAGATCCTTCCAGCAGCCAGGCGGCTTCGGTTCGAATGTTGCTCCACTGCCGGAGTAGGAGCAACAGCTCGAATGGCGACGTGTGCTTGAGCAACATGCGCACGGTGAAGATGATCAACTCGGCTTCCTTCGAGGGCACCCGGACCGCCGACTCTTCCTCCCGGGTGTTCTCAAGCAGCAACTCCTCGAGCGGCAGCCGGTAGTTCTTCGTCAGGCTCTGTCCGGTAATTACCCGGTAGTAGGCGTGCACATGAGCCACTGCAGTGCTCTGCCCGTCGAGAGCGTGGAGATGCTCGACCGCCGGGAAGGGAGGACCGGCGGCGTCGATGACCGGCCGGAATCCCAGCCTTTGTGCAATGGCTCGGAACCGAGATGCGTCCTTCCGATGCACGAGAAGATCGAGATCTGCCTCACCGCTGACGCTTGCCCCCAGTGCCCAGTTGCTCTTCCAATGGCAATACCGGATCCCGCTGTCGTTCAGCTCCTTGGCCAGCTCACCGATGAGGGACAGCACCGCCTACTTCTCCTGGTCGGGGGCGGCGGTTCCGCCGCGGGTCGCGGGGTTCCCCCGGTACGGAGCTGCACCGATGGAGGAGGCCACCTCGGCAGCGAGTTCGTTCAGCTCACCGGGCGTATCGCCGTTGTTCTCGACCTCGAAGACCCGGTCGCGCATCACGGGGAGCGCGACCAGTCGGGCAAAGAGCTCTGCGGCGCTGCCGAGGTAGTGGCTGAGGGTCTGGTGGTTGCGTGTCCTGAGCTCTCGGGGTGGATCCGGGCGGGACATGGTGCGGTCCACCAACGTCTCGAGCGGAGCCTTCACGTGAACAATGCGATCGGGCATCGGGACCAGATCGGCAAACTGGGCGAGATCGGTCTCGTCGAAGCGGACATTGCCGTAGACGAACAAGAGGTATGCCGCCAGAACAATGCCCTCATCGGTCAGAACGACCATGCGCCGACCGCGACGGCGGGCAATCTCGTCGACTCCCAGCCTCCGAACGACGCTCCTGACGTAGTTCACCGTGTGCCAGCTCACCGGGCGTTGCCGGCCGAGCCTTCTGAGGGCGTACCCCAACAAGGCGCGGTGCTCGCGCTTCACCCGTAGCATCTCCACGGCCGCGCTGACATCTGCGAGGAGGTTGCGGGCCGTGGGGGCGCCGACCCCGCTCATGTGCAGACGGCCCAGCACCAGATCTGAGGCGATGGCGACATCCTCGGCCGTGCCCAACAAAGGGGCGACCTGCTTCATCAGCGCGGTCTTGCCTGACCCCGACGCTCCGATGAACTCAACGATCATTTCCGGACGTCCCAATCGAGCTCGATGTCTCCAGATGGCGTTCGGCCCACCAGGTGCGGACGACTCCGCTCTGTCAAGGGGGTGCCCATCATGTCGTGAACCCTGATCCCATCGAGGAAGCTATCTCGGCCGCAACGGCGTCGGCGATCTCTTGGCTGCTCAACGACTCGGTGCCGAAGTGCATTACCCGCGTCGTAGAGGATCTCGTCAGCAAACCCACCACTCGGTCGAAAGCTCGGCGGTAGTCGGCCAGGAACGCGTAGCCCCCTGCGGGGGACCCTCCTTTGGTCTCATGGTCCTGGGCGCGGTCGTTGATCCGTTCCCATAGCGTCTCATCGGGCGCGTCCAACCACACGATCAGCTTGAGCAGATCGGACCAGCGCTCGGCGATGCGAGCCGACCAGCGTTCGTATGTCCGGGCGGCGCTGCGATCCATCGCCCTCAGCCTGTCCAGCCGCGCCAGGCTGTACACCGGTCCCTGGTCGGCGATAGAGGCCTTGACGGTGTAGGCGGGCTGCCGTGCCAAGAATCGGTGCCATTCATTCAGGTAGATCAAGAGCTTCACTTCGGTCCATCCGAATCGCTCGTCCACCCAGATTCGTTTGGCCAACAAGGGCAACAGGGCCGGCGTTGCCCGCAGCCCGTACAGCAGGTGATGCGGATCGCGGAGCCGCAAAGGGGCTACAACGGCCAGGTTGTAAGGCGGGTGGCTGAGCAGGCGAGTCAAGGTGGATTTGCCGGCACCGGCGACACCGATGACC
>CAYFYE010000119.1:0-6568 GCA_964347285.1 uncultured Acidimicrobiia bacterium | reverse complement strand
CACCACACCTCGGGGTTCGAGCTCCCCTCCGGGTTCGGCTGGCTCGTCGCCGACAGCGGCCCTTGCAAGATCAACCCCGGCTTGGGCGACATCCTCGAGGCCGACCCCGGATCCTCGCCCTCCAATTCGTGCACGCCGGAGCTCGTCTACGAGGAGATGTTCCCGAGCCCCGACGTCTATCCGAACAACGTCGTCCACCTCCCCTACTTCGACAATTTTGAGGGAACCGGAAGCGGAGGGCAGTACCACGTGCTGACGCTGGGCGCCTTCTACGTCACCGGCTACAACTTCGGCGGCGCCTACAAGGCGTCACGACCGGGGTATCCGATCCCCTGCGGCGGCGACGAACGCTGCTTCTCTGCGTACTTCCTCGACGGCGCCATCACGTACGACGGCGATCTCGGCGGACCCGACCGGGGGACGATCCTCATCAAATTGACCAACTAGGAGCACACGTGAACACAACAGAGGAGCACGAATGAGTAAACGATTCCTGAGTCTGGCCGCCTCGGTGGCGCTGGCCGCCATCGGCACCTTCGTGCTGCTCTCCTACGTACGGGGCGCCGAGGAGCGTGCCGTCGCCGGAGAGCAGACCGTCGAGGTCCTCGTGGTCGATGCCCCCATCAGCCGGGGCACTCCGGCCGAGAAGATCAGCTCCAACGTCCAGACCGCCCTGGTCCCGGCCAAGGTGCAGGCCGTCGGCAGCGTGGCGTCTCTCGACGGGCTGGAGGGCACGGTGGCCGCCGTCGACCTGCTTCCCGGCGAGCAGCTCATCTCGTCGCGATTCGTCGAGCCGGAGGCCCTGGTCATCCAATCCGCCGTCGAAGTTCCCGAGGGACTCCTCGAGGTGACCGTCGCCCTGAGTCCCGAGCGGGCGGTCGGAGGCCAGCCCCTCCCCGGCGACCTGGTGGCGGTGATCGCCTCGTTCGATCCATTCCAGAGCGGAACCGCCGAGCCCGGGGCCGACGAGCCGGGGGCCGAGCAACCGGCAGAAACGACCCAGGCGCGGACCCCCAGCTCGTCGCACGTCCTTCTGCACAAAGTGCTGGTCACCAACATGCAGGTCGAGCAGACGGTGAGCCCGGCCGTCCTCACCGAAGAGGATTCGACCCCCGGCTTCGACCCGGCCCCGCGCGGACAGCTGCTGGTGACACTGGCGGTGAGTGCCGCCGACGCCGAAAGGGTGGTCTTCGCCGCCGAGCATGGTCGGATCTGGCTGGCCCGCGAGCCGATCGACGCTCCCGAGGCCGGTACCTCGATCCAGACCAGAGAGACGATCTACCGATGATGCGCATTCTCCTCGCCTCGGCAAGCCCGACCTTCGAAGAGCGGATCCGCCGGGCCTTCGGCGGCACCCTCAACGGTGATATGGAGCGGGCCACCGTGGATCAGCTGGCAGGCGGTGCCCACCGCAATCTGGCCGAATCCACGCCGGAGAACACCGAGGTCCTCGCCATCGGCCCCGACATCCCGGTCGAGATCGCGCTCGGACTGGCCAGCTCGTTCGACCAGGAGCGTCCCGAGATCAGCGTGATCCTCGTCACCTCTCCCACGCCCGACCTGTGGCAGCAGGCGATGCGCTCCGGAGTGCGCGACGTCATTGCGCCCGAAGCAACCGATCAGGAGCTGCGCCAGGCCTTCGATCGTGCCCTGCAGGGGGCCGCTCGGCGGCGAGGGGCGGCTCCAATCGAGCCTCCTCCGCCTCCGGGGCCGGCCGGAAAGATCATCACCGTGGCGTCACCCAAGGGAGGTGTCGGCAAGACGGCGACGGCTTCCAACCTCGGCGTCGCCCTGGCGGCCGCCCATCCCGGGAAGGTGCTGATCGTCGACCTGGACCTCCAGTTCGGCGACATGACCGATGCGCTGGACCTCAATCCGGAGCAGACGATGTACGACGCCTCCCGGGTCTCCGGGCGCCTCGACATCACGACTGCAAAAATCTTCCTCACCCCCCGTCGTCCCGGCCTGTTCGTACTGTGTGCTCCTGGGTCGCCGGCGGAGGGTGAGGAGATCTCTCCCGATCAAGTGGCCGACGTCGTCGGTCTGCTGGCGACCGAGTTCCCCTTTGTCGTGGTAGACACCGCCGCCGGCCTCACCGAGCACACCCTGTCCGCCATTGAGGTCTCCACCGACCTCCTCCTGGTCTGCGACCCGGCGCGGTCCAGCATGCGCAGCATGCGCAAGGTGGTAGAGGCCCTCGACCTGCTGGGGATGACGGCGCCGACCCGGCGCTTGATCCTCAACCGCGCCGGCTCACGAGTGGGCATCGACGAGTCCGATGTCGTATCCACGGTCGGTATGCGCGTCGACGTCGGCATCCCCAGCTCCCGAGAGGTACCGCTCTCGATGAACGAAGGTGCGCCGATCGTCGAGTCGCGCAACCGCACGCCGGTGGCCCGCAAGATCCTCGAGCTGGCCGGCCTGTTCACCGAGATCACCCAACCAGCCAACGGAGGACTCCTGGGGAGGTTCAGCGGATGAAGCTCAGCGAACGACTCAAGCAGGCCGACCACGGCCACCCGTACCCCGACGTGGAGACGCCACTGCCGGGTGATCCCCTGGCCCACATCAAGCAGCGGGCCCAATCGGCCCTCTTCGCCAGGCTCGGTTCGCGGCTCTACGACGCCTCACTGACCGAAAGCCAACTGCGGGTGATCGTCACCGACGAGCTGGAAGACGTGCTGGCCGAGGAGGACGTTCCACTCAGGCCCGAGGAGCGCCACCGGATCGTGGCTGCGGTGAGCAACGACATTCTCGGCTACGGTCCCATCCAGTCGTACCTGGCCGATCCGACCGTCACCGAGGTGATGGTCAATGCCGACGAGACGATCTTCATCGAGCGCGAAGGTCGCCTCTACGAAACCGACAGTCGTTTCACTTCGGAAGACCATCTACGTCGGGTCATCGAACGCATCGTCGCCCAGGTCGGACGGCGCATCGACGAATCCTCGCCGATGGTGGACGCCAGGCTGCCCGACGGATCGCGCGTCAACGCGGTCATTCCGCCCCTGGCGGTGGACGGTCCGGCGCTGACGATCCGCAAGTTCTCCCGGGATCCCTTCCAGGTCGGCGACCTGGTGCGTATGGGGACGGTGTCCCCGGAGGTGGCCGAATTCCTCGATGCCTGCGTTTGCGGACGGCTCAACGTTCTGATCAGCGGAGGAACGGGCACCGGTAAAACGACGTTGCTCAATGTGCTCTCGGGCTTCATCCCCGAGGACCAGCGGATCGTCACGATCGAGGATGCGGTCGAGCTTCAGCTGCGCCAACGCCACGTCATTCGGCTGGAGAGCAGACCACCGAACGTCGAAGGCAAGGGCGAGGTCACCATCCGTGATCTGGTCCGCAACGCCCTGCGCATGCGTCCCGACCGCATCGTGGTCGGTGAGGTGCGCGGCGGTGAGTCGCTGGACATGCTCCAGGCCATGAACACCGGCCACGAGGGATCGCTCTCGACCGTGCACGCCAACTCCCCTCGGGACGCCATCTCACGGGTCGAAACAATGGTCCTCATGGCCGGGCTCGACCTCCCGGTCCGGGCCATCCGAGAGCAGATCTCGAGCGCCCTGAACCTCATCGTCCATCTGTCCCGGCTGCGGGACGGCTCCCGTCGCGTCACGCAGATCTCAGAGGTCGTCGGCATGGAAGGCCAAGTGGTCACGCTGCAAGACATCTTCGCCTTCGACTACGCGGCCGGCCTCGATGCCGAAGGCAGGTTCGTCGGATCGGTGGAGGCCACCGGTATCCGGCCTCAGTTCACCGAACGGCTCGAGGCGCTGGGCGTGAAGCTCGACCCGGCGGTGTTCGGGGCGCCCCGGCTGGAACGCGCCGCGGTGTAGCGATGGATCGTCGCAGACTCGCAGCGTCCCTCTTGTTGGCAGCCGCGCTGGTCGGCATGCCTCACTACGCCCAAGCGCAAGAGCCCGACCTGGCCCTCGGGATCGAGGACATCGACCAGCGCAGCCACCCTGAGGTGACGATCACGGTGAGCATGCCCCGGCCCCTGGTGGGGACCGAAATCCCGGCCGAGGCATTCACCGTGGTCGAGGCCGGCCAAACCCGGCCGGTGGAGGTCCGCCGCCTCCCCAACGAGGATCTCGAGGTGATCCTGCTGCTCGACCTCTCGGAGTCCATGAGCGGTGCACCGCTCGAAGCCGCCGTGGGCGCCGCCTTGGCTTTCGTCAGACAGATGCCGGACGAGGTCCGGATCGCCGCCGTCGGCTTTTCGACCCTCCCTCGGGTCGTCGTGCCATTCACCGACGACCACGAGGCCGTGGCCCGTGCCTTGAGTGGGTTGACCGCAGGGGGCGAGACGGCCCTCTACGACGGCCTGATCGAGGCCAGCGGCCTGTGGGAGGCGGCCGACGACGCCCGGCGCACCATCGTGCTGCTCAGTGACGGCGGCGACACCGTGAGCGCAGCCAGCCTCGAGCAGGCGATCCTCACACTGCTCGACGCCGAGGCGGACTTCTACGCCGTCGAGCTGCAGAGCCCCGAAACCGATCCGGCGCCGCTGGCGCGCCTCCAGGCAGCCACCGGCGGCATCGTGGTCCCGGCCGACGACCCCGACGCACTCGCCTCCATCTTCGACGAGATCGCCGGTGTTCTCGTCAGCCAGTACGCCATCTCCTTCGAATCTGCCGCCCATGGGCCGACCGAGCTGGAGGTGGCGGTGGCCAGTGGAGAGCTCGTGGCCACAGCGTCCTCGCGGGTCCAGTTCCCGACTCCACCCCCGATCGAGCCCAGCCCGGAGGCGAGCCCGGCTCCCCTCCCTGAGCCCGAGCCGGTCGCAACGGTTCCCGAACCGAGAGCCCCGACCCTCACCGAGCCCGGTCTGCTCAGCCAACGGTGGTCGGTCCTGACCGGCGGAGCCCTGGTGTTCGCCGGATTGTGGGGCCTGGTTCGTCTCCTGCAGACCCGGGATGGGGAGCCCAACGAACCGACCACGTGGCAGTCGCCGCGCCGCCGCCGCCTCGGCGGCAAGGCGCTCTCCGGCCTCACCAACAAGGCCACGCTGCTGGCCGAACGCACTCTGGAGAACCGAGGCAGCGCCCGCGGCCTTTCTGCCGTCCTGGAGCAGGCAGGGATCAAGCTTCGTCCCGGCGAGTTCGTGGTGCTGTCCTTCAGCGCCGCCTTGGGAGCGGCCGCCTTGGGGGCGCTGTTCTTCTCCCTGACGTTGGGGCTGGCCCTCGCCGTCGCCGCCCCCATCATGATGCGCCTTCTCGTCTCGGCTCGAGCCCGCAGACGCAAGACGGCCTTCGCCGATCAGCTGGGGGATTCACTCCAGCTCATCGCCGGAAGCCTCCAGGCCGGCCACGGCATCCTCCAGGCAATCGACGCGGTGGCCTCCGAAGACATGCCTCCGGCCTCGGACGAATTCCGTCGCCTGGTGGCCGAGGTCCAGCTGGGACGCGACTTCGGCGAAGCGTTGCAGGCCATGTCCCACCGGGTAGGCGGCGAGGACTTCCAATGGGTGGTCGATGCCATCGAGATCCATCGCGAAGTGGGAGGTGATCTGGCCGAGATCCTCCAGACCGTGGCCGAGACCATCAGGGACCGAAATCAGATCCGGCGTCGCATCCGCACGCTGAGCGCCGAGGGCCGGCTCTCGGGGACGGTCCTCATGGCACTGCCGTTCGTCGTCGCCGCCTTCGTGTCGTTCACCAACCCCGATTACATGGCCGAGCTGACCCAAACGAGCGCCGGGAAGCTGATGATCTTCTCCGGACTCGGCTTCATGGGCGCCGGAGTGTTTTGGATTCGCCGAATCGTGAAGCTGAGTTTCTAGGAGCGCACATGCCCATACAGGTGTTCATCGCTGCCATCGCCGTGGGGGTCTCCCTGCCGCTGCTCTGGTATTCGGTGGCCGGAGCCGGGGGCACCCTGGCTCACAGACGGGTGGTGGGGCGATTCCGCCGCCAGGCCGCCGTCGACATGCATCAGATCGCTTTGGAGAAGTCGGCAAGCGACCGCGTGTTTCGCCCCCTCATCGAGGCGGCCGCGGCCCGGGTCCGGCGCCTGACTCCGAGAGGCTGGATCCGGGCACTCGAGAGGAAGGTCATTCTGGCCGGCTCGCCGCAACGGGCCGTCGAGCGCATCCTCGCCATCAAACTGGTCCTCGTCGCCGCTACCACGCTCATGCTGCTGGCGGCGACCCGCACGGCCAACCCGTTCGGCTGGAGCGTGGCGATCGGGCTCGTCGCCACTCTGGCGTATTTCGCCCCCGACCTGCTCCTGGGAAGCAAGGCAAGGGAGCGCCAACTCCGGATCCAGGTCGAGCTCCCCGACGTCTTGGACCAGATGATGATCAGCGTCGAGGCCGGCCTCGGCTTCGAGGCCGCCCTGGCACGGGCCGGCAAGACCCACTCGGGGCCCCTCGCCCACGAGATCGTGCGCTCACTTCAGGAGATGCAGATGGGCGTGCCGCGCCGCCAGGCCCTCCACAACCTGGCGAACCGGACCGACGTCCCCGACCTGCGCAACTTCGTGTTCGCCGTCGTCCAGTCGGAGCAGTACGGCCTCCCCATCGCCCATACCTTGCGGGTCCAGGCCGCCGAGATGCGCGACA
>CAYFYE010000118.1:0-6626 GCA_964347285.1 uncultured Acidimicrobiia bacterium | reverse complement strand
GAGACCGAGGACATGGCCCGGTTCATCCTCGACATCAAGGAGGAGCTGGGCATCGCCACGATCCTGGTCGAGCACGACATGGGACTGGTGATGGACATCGCCGACCGGGTGGCGGTGCTCGACTTCGGGCGCAAGATCGCCGAAGGCTCGCCGGACGAGGTACAGCGCAATCCCGAGGTGATCAGGGCCTACCTGGGCGAGGAGTTCGAGAGCGAGGAGCTCCTCGCCGTGGAGAGCGACGCGATATCGGGAGGATGAGATGACGACGACGGCCGAGCGGCGACCCGCCCAGGCGCCCCACCTCTCCTACAACAGCGCCCCGGCCATGCTGCGGGCCGCGGCCGCCGAAGAGCCCGATCGGGTCGCCCTGAGAGAGAAGGATTTGGGTATCTGGCAGGAGGTCACCTACGCCGACTACTGGGAACTGGTGCAGGCGACGGGGATGGGCCTGTGGGCCCTGGGGGTGCGGCCCGGCGACAAGGTGGCCATCCACTCCGAGAACCGCGTCGCCTGGGTGGTCTCCGATCTGGCCGCCCAGGCCATCCGGGCCTCCTCGGTGGGCCTCTATCCCACCAACCCGCCGCCCGAGGTGGAGTACCTGCTGGGCCACTCCGAGACGGTGGTGCTGATCGCCGAGGACCAGGAGCAGGTCGACAAGACCCTGGAGGTGAAGGCCAATCTTCCCCACCTCCGCAAGATCGTCTACGTGGAGCCGCGCGGGGTGGTCACCTACGACGACCCGATGCTGATGTCGTGGGACGAGCTGTTGGAACTGGGCCGCCGCCAGCGCTCCGAGAATCCCGGGATGATCGACATGCTGGTCGACGCCATCGACCCCGAAGAGATCGCCACCCTGGTCTACACCTCGGGCACCACCGGACCCCCCAAGGGCTCCATGCTTTCTCATCGCAACCTGATGTGGACGGCCGAGCGGGCCGGCGAGGTCGTGTCCGGGCGGGGGCCGGTCAAGGACGCCGAGCTGCTCTCCTACCTGCCCCTCTGTCACGTCTTCGGGCGGCTCTACGACTCCCTGTCGGCCTTGGCGGAACGCGCCACCGTCAACTTCGCCGAGTCGATCGAGACGGTCGTCCAGGACCTGGTGGAGGTCCAGCCCTCCTACTTTCCGGCTCCTCCCCGAATCCTGGAGAAGATGCACGCCGGGGTGATGATCAAGATGGCCGACGCCTCCCGCCTCAAGCGGGTGCTGTTCGCCCTGTTCCTCAAGGCCGGCTACTGGAACGCCCAGCGCATCCTGCGCACCGGCAGACGGGGCCTCCCCGGCGACCTCGCCTACGGGATCGGCTGGCTGCTGGTGTATCGCTCCCTCAAGCAGCACCTGGGGATGCGCAACTGCCAATCGCTGATTTCCGCCTCGGCCCCCATCGCTCCCGAGGTCCTCGAGTTCTTCATGGCGATCGGCGTGCCGGTCTACGAGGGCTGGGGGATGACCGAGACCACCGCCTGGGGGACCGTCAACAAGCCGGGGGACATCAAGCTGGGAACGATCGGAACCGCCAACAGCGGGGCCGAGATCAAGCTGGCCGACGACGGCGAGATCCTCATTCGCCACCCCAGCATCTTCAAGGGCTACTACAAGAGCCCGGAGGCCACCGCCGAGGCCGTCGACCGGGACGGATGGCTGCACACCGGCGACATCGCCGAATGGGACGGGGAGCATCTGCGCATCATCGATCGCAAGAAGGACATCATCATCACCGCCGGGGGCAAGAACATCTCTCCGTCGGAGATCGAGAACAAGCTCAAGGTGTCGCCGTTCGTCAAGGAAGCCATCGTCATCGGTGACCGCCGCAGGTTCATCTCGGCCCTGATCGGCATCGAATTCGACACCGTTTCCAGTTGGGCCCTGCGCAAGGGAATAACGTTCACCACCTACCACGACTTGTCGGAGAAGGACCAGGTGCGCGACCTGGTCAAGCGGGAGGTGGACAAGGTCAACGAGGGCCTGGCCCGGGTGGAGCAGATCAAGCGCTTTGTGCTGCTGCCCAAGGAGCTCGACCACGAGCAGGGTGAGCTGACCGCCACCCAGAAGGTGAAGCGCAAGGTCATCGAGGAGCAGTTCGAGAGCCTGATCGAAGGGATGTACGGGTGACCCGATTCCTGCAGGCGACGGTGGAGGGGCTGACGCTGGCCGCCATCTACTCGCTGCTGGCCCTCGGTTTCGTCATCATCTACAAGTCCACCCAGGTGCTCAGCTTCGCCCAGCCGGCCCTGTTGCTGTTCGGCGCCTACACCGTCTCGTACCTGGCGGTGACCCAGGGGCTGCCGTTCTGGGCAGCGGTGATCATCGGGGTCATCTTCTCGGCCGGCCTGGCGGCGATCTTCGAGTGGGTCACCATCCGGCCGATGGTGGGCAAGCCGCTGTTCGCCGTGGCCATCCTCACGATCGGGCTCGACATCTCCACCCGAGTGGGCGTCAATCACGCCATCGGCGTCAACGTGCGCGGCCTGGGTGATCCCTGGGGGTTCAACACCGTCCGGGTGGGCGACGTCGTCATCCAGCACCGGTCGATCGCCATGGTGGTCACCGCGGTGGTGGTGGGATCCCTCCTGGCACTGTTCTTCCGCTACAACCGCTTCGGGCTGGCGATGCGGGCCACCGCCTTCGACCAGGAGACCTCGCTGACGCAAGGCATCAACGTGGGCATGGTGTTTTCGATGGCCTGGATCCTGGGCGGGGCCATGGCCGGCCTGGCCGGTATGTTCTCGGGCACCGGCCTGGGCGGCCTCACCCAGGCCAACTTCCTGGTGGCCCTCAAGGCCCTGCCGGCCATCGTGGTCGGGGGCCTGGACTCGATCCCGGGATCGGTGGTGGGGGCGCTCATCGTCGGCCTCACCGAGGCCTACACCGCCACCTACCAGGGCCAGTACCTCGGGTTCCTGGGCAGCAACTTCAGCCAGGTGATGCCCTATGTGATCCTGGTGATCGTGCTGCTCATCCGCCCCTACGGCCTGTTCGGGACCCCGGAGGTGGAGCGGGTATGAGCAGCCGCCCGCTGCTGTTCACCTCGTATCGGTCCGACCAGGCCATCTTTCGCACCCGGGCCCAGCTGGTCTGGCTGCTCGTCGGCCTGCTGTTCCTGGTGTGGCTCCCCTTCCAGCTCGACCGGAGCTGGCTGATCTCGGTGGGCACCGCCTTCATCGCCGCCATCGGCGCCATTGGGCTCAACCTGGTGACCGGCTACGCCGGTCAGGTGTCGCTGGGCCACGCCTTCTTCCTCGGCGTCGGGGCCTACGCCGGGGCCGCCCTCAGCGCCGAGCGGGGCGGCGAGCTGATCGGCTTCGGTCTGGACATGATCCTGTGGCTGCCGCTGGCCGGGCTGATTGCCGCCGCCGTGGGGGTGCTGGTGGCACCCATCGCCTTGCGCCTCAAGGGCCTCTACCTGGCGCTGGTGACGCTGGGGCTGGTGTTCCTGGGCGAGCACATCTTTCGCAACTGGGAGACGCTCACCGGCGGTCCGGCGGTCGGGCGGGAGCCGGCCCGCCTCCGGCTCCTCGGCCTGGATTTCGACCAGGACGGCGAGGTGCTCGGCGTGTTCATGAACCGGGAGCTGCGCATCTACTTCCTGGGCCTGGTGCTGCTGGTGGTGATGGGCATCCTGGCCAAGAATCTGGTGCGGTCGCGCATCGGCCGGGCCTTCAGCGCCATCCGGGACCGGGACATCGCTGCCGAGATCATGGGGGTGAACCTGACCCGCTACAAGGTCATCGCCTTCGCCGTCTCGTCGTTCTATGCCGGGGTGGCCGGGTCGCTCCTGTTCACCGTCACCGGGTTCGTCGATCCGATCAGCTTCAGCCTGGTGTTGTCGATCCTCTACATCGCCATGGTGGTGATCGGGGGGGCCTCCACCATCGCCGGCTCCATCATGGGCGCCGCTTTCGTCACCCTGCTGCCCCGGTTCATCGAGCTGGTTCCGTTCGTCGGTCAAGGCGGCGGGGTCACCGCGGCAAGGGGGGTGTGGGTGGGGCTGGTCGCCCTGGGCGTGCTGGCCGCCGTTCTGGCGCTGCGCCCCGGATCGCTGCGGGACCTGGCGGCGGTGGGTCGAGGGGCGGCGATCGCCACTGTGGTGTTCGTGCTGGGTTTGCTGTCGTTCGCCCTCAGCGCCGGCCAGGTAGAGCGGGTCATCTTCGGCCTGCTCATCGTGGTGTTCCTCATCGTCGAGCCACTGGGCCTGTACGGGATCTGGTTCCGGATCCGCAACTACTGGAAAGCCTGGCCTTTCAGCTACTGACGTTTCCTCCCCCGGAGGTCCCGTTTCCTCCCCCGGAGGTGGAGGTGCCCGAAGGGGCGGAGAGGGCGCGTCCCGGCCGCGCGGTGCGTAAAAGCGCCCCCCTCCCGGCTTCGCCGGACTCCCCCAACGCTCGCTCCGCTCGCTGGGGGGAGAAAACCCAGTCGGCGGCTGCGGTACCTTCCCCCCAATGCTCGGTCCGCTCGCTGGGAGGACCGAGCTCACTCCGTTCGCTGGAGGGAGAAACAGGGCCGGAGGGGGGCGCGGCCGCAACGTGGAGGGTTTGGAGCCATCTCCTCGTCGGCATTTCGTCGAATCGTCTAGTTTGGGCATACCCGGGGGCAGCCCCGGGGGGTATGACCAGGAGGAAGGAATGAACATGAGATTCGGGCGAATGGCGCTGCTGGTGGCGGTATTCGCACTGGTGGCTGCCGCTTGCGGTGACACGGCAGACACCACCACCACCGAAGCAGCACCCCCGGCGACCGAGGCGCCCGCAACCACCGCGCCTCCGGAGACGGAGGCGCCCCCGGAGACCGAGGCGCCGGCCACCACGGAAGGCGAGATGCCTGCCGAGGTGGCGTTCGACGTAGGAGTCACCGAGGAGCCGTGTCCGGACGGCAATCCCGATCGGGGCTGCATCTACTTGGGCATTCTCACCGACGAGTCGGGCCCGTTCTCGGCGGCAGCTCCCGCCCTGGAGGGAGGGGTCAAGGTCTTCTGGGGCTTCGAGAACGTCGCCGGCGACGGCATCGGCGGCCTGTACGACGTAGCGATCGCCGACGAGTACATCAAGGACGCCCAGTACCTGCCCGACGTGACCGTTCAGGAATACAACGGCATGGCCGGCGACATCCTGGGCCTGGCCTTCTCGCTGGGAACTCAGCAGACGCTGGCGGCCCTGCCCGACTACGACCGGGACGACACCATTGCCGCCCCGATGAGCTGGTATTCGGGCTGGGCATTCGGTGACTTCGACAACCAGCTGATCCTCGAGTTCGGCACCAACTATTGCTTCGAGGCAATGAGCGCCTTCGACTGGGTCCTCCAGGCCGCTCCGGCGGCCGGGCTTCCCGACGTGGCGACGATCGGGATCATCCATCACCCGACCGACTACGGCCTCGACTACGCCGAGGGAGCCAAGCTCGCCGCCGAGGCCAACGGGGTCGAGGTGGCCTGGACGCTCCCGATCATTCCGGTCGCTGCCGGCGGCGATCCGCAGCAGGTCGAGGCGGTGACCCAGGTGGTGAGTGCTCCGGTCGACGTCGTCTTCATGGCCGTGGCCCCCGCAGAGACGGCCGCCATCGTCGCCGGAGCCGCACAGCAGGGTGCTAAGAACTTGTTCCTCGGCGCCGGGCCGACCTGGAACGTTGGTCTGCTGGACACGGCGGCTGCGCCGGCCTTCGAGTTAGGCATCTACTTCCAGTCGTCGTTCGTGCCGGCCTGGGACTACGACAGTCAGGGCCACCAGAAACTGCGGACGGCCATCGAGACGGCCGGCTTCCCGGCCAACGACTTCTTCGCGGCCGGATGGACCAGCCAATACGCCGTACATGCGGCACTGGAAGCGGCGGTCGCAGCGGGTGATGTGACCAAGGCCGGCGCCCGGGCAGCCGCGGCGGGGCTCACCGACGTGGACTACGAGGGGATGATGCCGGCCCGCTCGTTCGTGGGCGACCCCAACGACGTCTTCCCTCGGGAGACGGTGATTCACGGCTACAGCGCCGACGCAACGACCGGCATGGAGGTCGTCCAGGACTTCTTCATCGGTCCGACGGCGGCCGGCTACGACTTCACCGAGCCCTGCGTGGGGTTGTAAGGAGCCGATAGACAGAAACGAAGAACGGCCTCCCATCGGGGGGCCGTTCTCTTTCGGGTTCGGTGGTCGGTAACGCGACCAGAGTGACTCGCGTGGCTGGCGGAGCCCTTCCTCGTCATGGCGATGTCGGAGGGTGCGCCGGAGACGCCCTCGCCGGACTTCGGCTGATGAGAACAGGGTCTCCATCTCGCCCTTGATGGGAGCGGGTGAAGCCGAGGTCGAGCCGGTTGAGCGGGATGCTCGAGATGCTGGCCCCGGTGTTCACATCGACCATGATCCGCCGTCGAGCCCGTAGTTCTGGCGGCTCCTGCGGGGAGCAGAGGAAGCCGACAAACCGCCGCCACGGTTCGCACATCGTCGCGGTCTGCAGAGACAGGGGTGCGATCTGCCTCCCCGGTGACCCTCCCCGCAGGCATCTCCTGGCTCGGGTATCCGGGGCGCCTGACGGCATCACCTTCGCCCGCGGCGGGGAGGGCCCGTCCGCCGGGGCTCGTAGTCGGGTGAACGAACGATGGAGCGGTGCTTTTCGCCATCCGACGACGGCGGCGGGAGAACGGCGC
>CAYFYE010000117.1:0-6627 GCA_964347285.1 uncultured Acidimicrobiia bacterium | reverse complement strand
GAGAACACGGCGGCAGTGAGGGCGAGCTGTGACGAGTTGACGATTTGGATGGCTTCCTCGTCGTCGTCGAACGGAATGGTGGTGACCACCGGCCCGAAGATCTCGTCATCGGCCGCGACGTCGGCGGTAGGGGGTACCGATGCCAGCAGGGCCGGCGGGTACCAGGCGTCTTGGGCTTCGGCTTCACCACGGACCAGCGTGCCGCCCTGAGCCACGGCTTTGCCCACTTGCGCTGCTACCCGCGACGCGCTGCCGGCGTCGATCAGCGGCCCCACCTCGCTCGACTCATCGGCCGGGTCACCCACGGTGACTGCGTCGAGAGCGACTTCGAGCCTGTCGAGGACTTCGGGCGCGACCTTGCGGTTCAGGACAAGACGTTTGGTGGCGGCACACGCTTGCCCGTTCATGAGAAGCCGACCCTTGCGGGTCTCGGTCACGACGAGGTCGAGATCGGCGTCGTTCATCACGACGGCCGCTCCGTTGCCGCCCAGTTCCAGGTGAAGAGGGCGCAACAAGTGCGCGGTCGCCTCGGCCACGGCGACATCGGCGCCAACACTTCCGGTGAGCGATACCGCGTTCACCCCCGGAGCGCCGCACAGCGCCGCGCTCATCTCGCGGCCCCCGGTGAGCACGGTGAGAACTCCGTCGGGCAGTCCCGCATCAATGATGGCCTGGGCGGTGGCGATCGTCGCCAGCGGATTCTGGGGCGGGGGCTTGAGGACAACGGTGTTCCCCGCCGCAAGGGCAGCGCCGGCCTTCTCGATGGTCAACTCCACCGGGAAGTTGAAGGGGATCACACAAGCGATCACCCCCAACGGGATTCTCTCGACGATGGTGAGGTCCCGCTCGCCGCCGGGAATTGCTCCGGTTGGCGCCAGATGCCCGGCGTCGAAGCGGGCGATGTGGGCGTTCTCCTCGAGGAGATCGCAGGCTCCCATGACCTCCGCGCGAGCCTGGCTGATCACCTTGCCGCTCTCCCGGGCATGGAGCACAGAGAGCTCCGGGGCCCGGTCCCGGAGCAGGGTCGCCGCCCGAGACAGAACCGTTGCTCGCTCGTGCGGGGCGGCGTGCCGCCAAGTGGCAAAGCATCCCCGGCCGCGGCCACGGCGGTGTTCACGTCTTCGAGCGTCGACTGCCCGGACACTGCCAAGCACGGCGCCATCGGCGATGGCGCGGATCGTCCGCTCGGCGCCGGAGGCGCCCGGCATCATGCCGCACCTCCGGGCGGTGCCGGGAGAGCTCCGCACCCCCCAACGTCGATCATGAAAGCCTCGTTGTCTCTAACAGAGACACAGCCTACAAGGGGGTGGGGACGCCGCACGTCAGGCCGAGCCAGATGTCCTCGGCGATCGCAAACGCCGCCCGTGGGGGAAGCCCGCCGGCCTCCACAAGGGCGAGTCAGCCCAGGCCGGCCGCGGCTGCAACCCGATGCGCAATCGGCCGGGCCCGGGCGGCGACCTCGGCGGCGTCGACGTGGACGACCCGTCCGGCCTCGACCGAGCGGTTCCCGGCCACCCAGACGTCCTTGACCTCGGTGGGACCAGCGGCGTAGACGACAGCCCCAAATGGATCGTGGGCTCCGGCGAACGCCGGGGCCTCGCCATCGAAGACGACGAGATCGGCGGCCTTCCCCGGCTCGATCGAACCTACATCGCCGTCGAGCCGCAGCGCCCTGGCCCCCCCGATCGTGGCCATCTCGAAAGCATCCGCCGCCGAGAGCGCCGTCGCCTGGAGGCGGTGGACCCGCTGAAGCAGCACTGCGGTCTTCATCGCCTGGAGCATGTCCTGGCTGTCGTTGCTGGCGGGCCCGTCGACGCCGATCCCAACGGGGATGCCGAGGCCCCGCAGCTCGGGAACCGGGCAAACGCCGGAAGCGAGGACCATGTTCGAGACGGGGTTGTGGGCGACTCCGACGCCGTGCTCGGCGAGCACCTCGCGGTCGTTGGCGTCGACCCACACGCAGTGCGCGGCGAGGGTCGGAGCCTTGAGCAGGCCACTCCGGGCGCAGTACTCGATTGGGCTGATCCCGCGCTCGGTGCGAACCGCGGTCACCTCCTCCCGCACCTCCTGTAGATGGATGTGCACGCCGTGTCCACCGCCGGTAGCAAGGTCGATCATCGCCTCGAAGAGCCTGTCGGATTGGGCAAAGAGCGCGGCGATGCCGACTCGAAACCGTGTCAGTCCGCTGGCCGCGGCGGCTTCGGCGAGGGCGGCGTTCTCATCGAGCAGCACCGGGATCGGCACCCCCCTGATATCTCCGGCGCCGAACGACACCACCCCGCGCAGTCCGAGTTCGTCGAGGGCCCGCACCACTCCAGGCGTCACCGGCCGTCCCGGACCGGGGTCGCACACGAACATATCGTTGGTGAGAGTGATCCCGCTGCGCAGCATCTGGACGCCGGCCACCAGCGTCCCCACATAAGCGGCCTCGTCGTCCAGGTGGGGAGCGACCGGGGCCACTAATGCCTGTACCCACTCCCACAGCGTGAACTGCTTGGCGATTCCGGTGATCAGCGCCTCCGAGAAGTGGCCGTGCGTGTTGACGAACCCAGGAGTCACGATGTCGTTGGCGCCACCGGACACCTCGTCGTCGGGGTACTGGCGGCGCAGGTCGCGCCAGCTGCCGGCCGCATCGATCTGTCCCCCGACGATGCGAACCGCTCCGTCGGGGATCACGGGGGGGGAAGCTGCGGTCAGCACGTATCGCCCCCTGACGAGGCTGCCCCGGTGGTCACCCATGCCGGTTAGGTCCCGGGTTCGGTGAAGAAGTCGTAGAGGTCGGGAGCGGGCTTCACCAGATCCTCGTAGAGCTCCGGCCGCCGCGCCCTCACCAGGCCCGGGATCGACGAGAAGGGCTTGGGTTCCACCAGGGAATCATCACGCCCCCGCAGCCAACGAACCCGGGCCAGGTCGAGCGTGGCCACCACGAGTTCCCCGGAACCGGATGAAGCCTCTACGCGCTCCGGTCCGGCGACCATCGCCGCGCCCCTCTCGTCGTCCCAGATGTTGTTGGTGAGGGCCACATAGCAGAGGTTTTCGATCGCCCGTGCCCGGGCGATGACCTGCCAGTTCTCCGTGAGCGTGGTGAAGCCGCCCCCCGCGGGCGAGAGGATCACCTCAGCTCCCCTGATGGCGAGGACCCGGGTGAGCTCGGGAATCCAAAGCTCGGAGCAAACGACCACTCCCATTGGCACCCCTCGAACCCGGAACGAGCCGAGCTCGTCCCCCGGGGCGACCCATACCTCCGTTTCTTCTGGTGGAATCGTGGCCGGATGGGCGCGCGGGTAGCGCAATACCTGCCTGCCTGATTCGTCGACCACGTAGACGACGAGCCGGTAGTGGCCGTCATTGCAGAGCTCCATTCGGCTCCAGCACACGGCGACGCTGCCGGTGGCTGCGGCTTCCGCCATTCGCCCCGCAGCCTCGTAGGCAGCTTTGGGGCGGCGGAGCACCGGGCCCGGATACCCCTCCGGGAACAGGACCAGGTGCGTTCCGTCGGCTGTTGCCCGGGCGACCAGATCGGTCGCCCGGGCAACATTCACCTCTGGATCCGGTTCAGTCACCACCGAGGGCTGGGCGAGACCGATCCGGATCGAGTCGACCGTCAACTCAGCCCGATCGACTCGTCGAGGAACTCGTTCGTGTACACGTCCTCGGCTTGGAGGTCCCCTACGTCGATGGGCGTCACCTCGTCGACCAGACCCAACAGCGTGGCGACCCGGTCCGGGTCGAAGTCTCCGACGTAGTCATTGTCACCGTTGCTGACGATCCCAAGCTCCAGCTGCTTGGCGTGGGAGTAGTCGGCGCCGGGCTGGGTGTAGATCCAGCCGGTGTTGTACGCATCGACCAGCTCGAGGATCAGCTCGTCGGTCGGTCCCGGGTTGGCGTAGTAGTCGACCAGGGATTGCTGCATGATCGGAACCAGCAGCTCGAGGCAGTCGGCCTCGGTCTCGAGGTCCTCGTTGCGGACCGCCATCGCCTGGAAATACTCTTCCCAGCCGGTGTCGTGGATGAGCTGCACCTTGACAGGTCGACCCCACTCGGGGACCTCGAACTCGTAGAGGAAGGGCTCGGCCGTGGCGAACCCGGCCTCGGCCCACTCTCCGTTGCGGCCAATGAACGCCGCCGGCTTGGCCATGTCACTCAGGTCCATCTGCGATTCGTCCATGATGCCCTCGGCAAGCCAGTAGTCCTGAAACGAGTCGGGCCGGCCGAGCATGATCACGACGCCCTCGTCCTTGAGATCGGCGATCTCCTCGACATCTGGATAGGTCTCCGGATCCCAGTACACCGCGAACGGGCTCTTCTCGAACATGGCGAAAACCGCGGTGACCGGCAGGTCCTCGTGGAACTCCATAGCCTCGACCAGCCGAATCATGCCGAGAAAGATGTCGGAGTCCTGGTACATCAGCGAACCGGTTTGCTGAAAGCCGACCGCGTTGCCGCCGATGCGGATCTCGACATCAACCCCGGTGTCCTCGCCCGACGCCATCAGCGGTCCCGTCACCCGCTTGGTGCTGGTGTCGATCGCGTAACCATCACCAACGAGCCGGTACAGCCCGCCGTGCTCGGACTCCGGCTCCCAGTCCAACTGCATCACCACCGGATCCGGACACACGCCAGAGAGATCCATGGCACCTGCTTCTCCGGTAGCGGCGCCGGTGCCCTCGTCCTCACCGCACGCGGCAGCGACCATCGCCATCACGGCCAGCAGTGCCACCCAGCTCATTCTGGGCGCCGCTCGTTCGTTATTACGGTGCGTCACTCTGTGCTCCTTTCTTGCGGTCGAGTATCGATTGCGACTGATCACTTCTCTCACACCGGCTGCTCACCGGCCCAATAGGGATCCCACTCCCCGACGACCCGGCGCCCCATCCACCCGAACGCCCAAAAGACCGCGATTCCGAGCATGCACGCTACGAAGACGGTCGTGAACAGCTCCTCGGACTGCAACCGCGAGGCGTACTTGTCGAGGAGCAGGCCGAGCCCGGGATCACCCCGGCCGAAGAAGAAGTCACCCACGATGGCGCCGATCACCGACAGTCCGGCAGCCGTCCGCAGGCCGGTGAAGATGTGGGGCAGGGCCGCCGGAATCTGCAGCTTGGCGGTCCGGGTCCAGCGACTCGCGCCGTGCAAGGTGAGCAGCGAGTGAAGCCCGCGGTCGGCGCTCAACAGGCCGGTGAGAGTGTTGATCACGATCGGAAACAGCGAGATGATTACGCATACGATCACCCGGGCTGAGAGGCCAAACCCGAACCAGAAGCCGATGATCGGCACCAGGGCGAGGATCGGCACCGTCTGCGATGCCACCGCCCACGGGTAGAGCGAGCGCTCGATCCATTTGGCCTGACTCATTGCCAGCGCCATGGCGGTGCCGATCGCCCACGCGATAGCAAGGCCGGTGAGCGCCACCCGGGCACTGAGCCACAGCCCGGTCATGATCTCGACGAAGGTGTCCCAAACGAAGAATCCCTCGCGCACCACGTCGTGGGGCGGCGGCATCAGCCAGCGCCGATCCGGCTCGAGGATCACGTACGTCATGACGTACCAGAAGACGACGAACAAGAGAAAGACGATGAGCGGGGGAATCGCATTGCGTAGCTGCGTCAGCGTCCCCGAGCGCCAGGTGGCGGCGCTCCCGAACTCGTCTTCGAACACCTCCTGGGATTCGGGCGTCCCGGTCTGGTCGAGCCCCTCAGATGGCGGCAGGTCCTTCGGCGCCACGGGAGTCGGCGGCAGCGTCACGATGCCTCCCGCAGCGCCTCGGCAACCTCGCCGGCAAGCTCGGAGAACTCCGCCTCGTACCTGAAGAGGGGGTCCCGGGGGTAACCGAAGGGGACGTCGAACTCGGCGACGATCCGGCCCGGGCGAGCGCACATAACGAGCACCCGGGTTGCCAGAAAAGTGGCCTCGTCGACCGAGTGAGTGACGAAGATCGAGGTGAAACGCTGGTCGGCGTACAACGCCATCAGCTCCTCGTTGAGCCGCAACCGAGAGATCTGATCGAGTGCACCGAACGGCTCGTCGAACAGGAAGAGCTCGGGCTCCAACAGCAGGGACCGGGCAAGGCTGGCTCGCATCTTCATGCCGCCGGAGAGGGCCAGAGGGTACTGGTCGGCGAAGTCGGTGAGACGAACCAACTCGAGCACCTCATCGGTCCTTCGTGTCCGTTCCGCCCGATCCATGCCGTCGAGTTCACCCAGCAGCTCGACGTTGTGCCGCACCGTCCTCCACGGCATGAGGGTCGCGTCCTGGAAGACATAACCGACGTTCTCAGTAGAACGCTCGATCCTGCCGGAGGTCGGCTCGATCAGCCCCGAAGCTAGTCGCAGCACCGTCGACTTGCCGCACCCGGAGGGACCGACCAAGGCGACGAATTCCCCCCGGTTCACCTCCAGGGAGAAACCCTGGATTGCCGTCACCCGGCCGAACCGCGTCACCACCTCGTCGAAGCTGATCGCCCGCTCCGCCCCCAATCAGGCACCTCCTGCTTCCCGGACTCTCGCCACATTACGGGAATCGACCACGTGGCACACAGCCTGTCACTCTGTTGGAGACAGACCATACTCAACCCTTCGGGAAACCTGCCACCCACAAAGGCGGTCATGCCCCCAAACCGAGCCCGCA
>CAYFYE010000116.1:0-6762 GCA_964347285.1 uncultured Acidimicrobiia bacterium | reverse complement strand
TCAGGCGTGGTCACGCGTGCCCGTCGGCGGCCAGGTGCATCACCCGGTGGCGGCCGGTAATCTGAGAGTGGTCGGGCCGTCCCCTCAAAAGTCCGGCACTTTCCGCAGTCATTATAACCAGTCCAGCGACTCTTGGTAGCCGATGTGCTTCAGGAAAACGCCGGTAGTGGTCACAATCGGGGTCACCGGCGAGTCCCGTCGATGGACGTCCCTGACCACGACCGCGGAGAGCACCATCAACTCGAGGTCGAACCGGCGCGCCGTGTCCGCCAAAGCTCTGGTGGCATTGGGCATCCTCCCGAGAGGCGGATCGAGGAGCTCTGGGTCGCCGGCCGCAGGGCCGCCCCCTCGAGATCGCCTCGACCGTGGGGTGACCGGCCTCCGGGCGGAGACCGCCGCTAGCCTCGCCGGAGAGGAGGAACGACACCATGCATCTCACCACCCCCGCCTTTGCCGACGGCGCCCCCATACCGGGCGAATACGCCTTCTGCGTTCCCGACCCCGACACTCACGTCACCTTCGCGCCCAACCGCAACCCGGCCCTGGGGTGGGACGACGTGCCCGCGCCGGCCAAATCCCTCGCCCTGCTCTGTCATGACCCAGTAGTCCCGATCAAGCCCGATGACGTCAACCAGGAGGGACGGGAAGTGCCGGCCGACCTGCCCCGTACCGACTTCTTCCACTGGGTCCTCGTTGACCTGGCCCCCGACGAGCCCCCCATCGAAGAGGGCGAGTTCAGCGACGGCGTGACCCCGCACGGCAAGAATGCCGCTTCCGGGCCGCGGCGGACACGACAGGGGCTGAACGACTACACCGGCTGGTTCTCCGGCGATCCCGATATGGAAGGCGACTACTTCGGCTACGACGGCCCGTGCCCGCCTTGGAACGACTCGCTGGTCCACGAGTATGTGTTCACCCTGTACGCCCTGGACGTGGAGCGCTGCCCCGTCGCCGAGCGGTTCACCGGCCACGACGTGCGGGCCGCCATGCAGGGCCACATCCTGGCCGAAGTATCGGTGATGGGGACCTACACCCTCAACCCACGGCTGCGCGGCTGACCGTCCCGGCGCCCGATCAGGCGGAGTCGAGGCGGGCCAGTACGGCGCGCAGAGCACGGTGGAGGCGAGCCACAGCACCGGCCGGCCACTGTGTGGGATCGGCGCGCAGGAACGACGTCTGATCGATCCGATTGTCGAGGCGGGCCGCCGGGAGCCGGCGGCGCACTCCCCCCACCTCGATCTCGACCGACGTCCCTCCCCCCTCGGCAAATAGCCATGCCATGTCGTCGCAGCCGTAGTCGCGCCTCATCACCTCATCCGGGACGGCGTGGAACAGCACCGAGCCCTCCTCGGCGGCACGGGCCCGCTCCCGGCTGCGGCGCCTGCTCTCCGCCGGCGTCACCCACAAATAGAGCACGACGGCCCGCTCGAGGATCTCAGGCCTGAGCTGCGACAACGCGTACCGGTAGTCGTACGGCGCCGGCAGCGGCATGGCCGCTCCCTCCGGCCCGCCTCGGGCGAACTCGATCACCACCGTCCGACCGGTGACCCGGGACCCGTTACCCCGGCGCCACTCCAGAATGCGGCGGGCTTCACCGGTCAGGACTTCCTCTAGCTGCCTCTTCGTCGAAGCGTCCAGCTCGGCTAGGGCCGCCGGCAGGCCGACGGCCGCGCGGGCCCGATCGATGCGATCAAACAGGCAGGCGGCCGGTCTGTCGGAGCCGCCGTCGGCGGGCGCGCCGAGAGCGGCGTGATCCTGGTTGAGGAGATGGATGAGGGTGCCCCAATCGTACGGCTCGAGCATCGACTCGCCGGGTGAAGAGAAGAACACGGGATCGCAGTCTCGAGCGGCCAACTCCCTCGAGACCAGCCGCATGAAGTGGACATAGCGATAGTCGTCCAGCTGCACCAACCGGCCCAGCCGGAGATCGTCGGCCCGCTCGGCCGGATCGAGCCGCTCCAGATAGCGGCAGATCTCGGACTTGCCTGCGGCGGGCAGAGCCAGCAGGAGGAGGACGTCGATCACTACCCCAACAGCTCCCCCAGTCCGGCGATCGAATCGATGACCAGATCAGGCCTGCCCGGTGACGCCGCCAGCGTCTCCTCACGAAACTTGCCGGTACGGACCAGCACCCCGGTCATACCGAGACTCTGGGCGGCCAGGATGTCGTTTCGGATGTCGTCGCCCACCATGGCAGATCGCTCGGGTGGGAGCCCGAGAAGGTCGAGGGCCGACCGGAAGAACGCCGGGGCCGGTTTGCCGACGACTTCGGCCTCGGTTCCGGTTGCGGTCTCCAGTGCAGCCACGTAGGCGCCGGCGTCGAGCTTGAGCCCCTCGGAGGTCCGCCAGTAGAGGTTGCGATGCATGGCCACCAGGGCCGCCCCCTCGTCGAGCAGGTTGAAGGCGGTGTTCAGATTGTGGTAGCTGAACTCCTCCTCGGCTCCGCCGATCACCACCACTTCGGCGTCATCGGCGTTCAGCGCTACGGCCTCGAAGTCGTCGGCGACGTCTCCCTTAACGAGCAAGAACACCCGTCGCCCCGGGTAGCGCGCTGTGAGGTAGGCGGCGGTGGCAACGGGAGCGGTGATGATCTCGTCGATGTCGATGCCGAAGCCCGCTTCAACCAGTCGGGCGGCCAGAGCGGCCCGGCTTCGGGTGGTGGTGTTGGTCAGGAGGCGAAACGGGATGCCTCGATGCCGAAGCCCGGCCACGGCCTCTGGGGCCCCAGGAATCGGCTCCCAGGACACGACCAGCGTGCCGTCGATATCGATGAGGATCCCCTCGATGGCCATGCCACAACCGTAACCGGGAACAAGGGGACCGGGCCCGATCCCGCCCCCGAGGGGAGGGTTGTCGTTATCGAATCCCGACCGGACAGCTCACCCCGGTGCCCTCGAGGCCGCAGTAGCCGTTGGGGTTCTTGGCCAGGTACTGCTGGTGGTACCCCTCGGCGAAGTAGAAGTCGCCGGCCTCACGGATCTCGGTGGTGATGGGGCCGTAACCGGCCTCTTGTAGCTCGGACTGGTAGGTGTCCCGCCACATCTTGGCGGCCTCGAGCTGGGCGTCGGTCGTGGTGTAGATCGCAGAGCGATACTGGGTGCCCATGTCGTTGCCCTGGCGCATGCCCTGGGTGGGATCGTGCTCCTCCCAAAAACGGCGCAGCAACCCCTCGTAGCTCACCTGCTCGGGATCGAAGGCAACCAGAACCGCCTCGGTGTGGCCGGTACGACCGGTGCACACCTCCTCATACGTGGGATTGGGTGTGAACCCGCCGGTGTATCCGACGGCGGTGGCGTACACCCCCGGGATCTGCCAGAAGACCCGCTCCGCCCCCCAAAAACACCCCATTCCGAAATAGGCGACCTCGATTCCGTCGGGAAACGGGGGCTTGATGCGGTTGCCGTTGACGAAGTGGGTGTCGGGCGTGTCGAGCGGCCGGTCCCGGCCGGTCAGGGCTTCGTCCGCCCCGACCATTTCCGTCTTCTTCACGAACAGCATCATTCCCCTTTCGACGTCTCCGACAACCCCGGACCGAGGGCGGCTGTTCCCGCCATTGTGGTCGCCCTCGCTAGCTGTGGGCGGCCAGGAACCCCAGAACTCGCGCCCAGGCGTCGGCCGATTCGGCGGCAAACTCGGTGTAGCTCCGGTCGAAGAACGAGTGCGGAGCCCCGGGATAAGTCAAGATCTCGTGCTCCACCCCGGCCTCCTCCAAGGCGGCATCGAAGGCCGCCACTTCATCGGCGGGAATCGTGGGGTCGTCGCCGCCCATGAGCCCGAGAATCGGGCAGGTCATATCACCGACATAGGCGATTACCGGTGTCGGCCAGCCGGGACGCTCCCGATTGGGATGGCCGTAGAAGCCGATCGTGCCGGCCAACCGCAACGCCGGGTCGGCGGCCTGATACCACGAACCGCTGCCGCCGAAACAAAAGCCCACCGTGAAGACGAGACGATCCGGATCCCCGGCCCGCAGATGGGCGACGGCGCCGGCCACGTCGGCCCGCACGCCTTCGAATGTGGTCTGCTCGACGTGCGGCATGAAGTCGAACGCCTCGTCTCGCCTGCCCACCCCGGCGGTACGTCCGAAGTAGTCGATCGCGACGGCGTGATAGCCGTGCTGGGCAAACCGCACCGCCAGTTCCTCGTAGAAGCGATACAGGCCGCGGATGTCGGGAAGGACGACCACCCCGGGACCGAGATCGGCGCCGGCGGCTTCGAAGGCGGCGAAGTGGTTGCCGTCGGCCGCGGTCAGGGTGAGGTCGCGCTGGGTGACCTCGGCGCCATTGTCGGGAATCGGCGGGCTGGAATCGGCGTCGAAGCACATCGGCTCAACCTCCTCGGAGCTGCGACCGGACACTACCGGGGACGGCGCGGTCGAAAACCGGTTTCGGACGGAATCCGAAGGGGCCTCGAACTCGGCGACCTCCCTCAGGCAGCGGCCGGTCGGCAATGCCGGCAGGGCCGATAGCCGGCGGCCCGGGCTTCGCCGGCGTTGCCGAACTCAACCCGGTGTCGGTCGGTGACCCGGCGGGCATCTCGACACGTGGGATGGCAGTAGATGCGGGTCCTGGCGCTCGCGACGAAGTGGACGCCTCGCTCTGCCAAGGCTTCGAGTTCCCCGAGATCGACTCCCTCGGCCGCCAAGAGCGCCCCCTTCGCCTCGGAGCCGAAGGCGTAGTTGCCGATTCGGCCGTCGGTCCGCACCACCCGGTGGCAGGGCACCACCACCGGAACCGGATTGCGGGCCAGGGCGGTGCCCACCGCCCGTACCGCCCTCGGTCGGCCGATCTCGCCGGCCACCCATCCGTAGGGGCGCACCTCGCCGGGCGGAATCTCGGCGGTTTTGAGAAGCACGTCTCGCTGAAAATCAGAGAGGCTACCCAGATCGACCGGCAAACCACCGGTCCGACCGGTCGCCAGCACCCGGTCGAGCGAGCGGGCCAGCTTGGGTGGCATAGCAGCGGCCGGGTAGACCTCCCGGCCGGTACGCTCCCGGAATCGGTGCTCGAAGCCATCGGCGGCGGCTACCGGTGTAACGAAGGAGACTCCCCGTCGGTTGAATGCCACCAACACCTCGCCGGCAGGCCCTTGCCGGCGAACGTAGCCGTCGGCGAGCCCGGCGCCCAACAGGACCGAAGGGAGTACCCGGGCCGGCGCCGGACGGCGGAGCTTTTCGAGCTCCTGCACGATCGGGTCATCACTCATCGCGTTCCTCCTTCGATTCGGCGGCGGAGACGCTCCAGGCCCCTGTGGAGGTCGGACTTGACGGTTCCCTCGGATCGTTCCAGGGCCTCGGCGATCTCGGCGATGCTCAGCCCCACCACATGGCGCAGTACCACCGCGGAACGCATCGGCCCGGGTAGCCCCCGTAGCAGATCGCGCCAATCGCGACCGGCCTCGCTTTCCAGGGCCCGCGCCTCAGGCCCGGGAGCGTGATCGGCCGGCTCGAAGGCGGGATGGAGAGAAATTGCGGCAGGCCGCCGCTTGCGGGTTCGAGCTTGGTTCCGGCACAGATTGAGGGCGATCGTCCACAGCCACGGGCGCACCCTCAGCTCGCGGATCTGCTCGGAGTCGTAAACCCGTAAAGCCCGATGGGCCCGAATGAACGTTTCCTGGGTGATGTCTTCGGCATCGGCGGGATTGGAGATCAGACGGCGTACGCCGCTGAAGATTCCGGCCTCGGTGAGCCGGACCAAGTCGGCGAAGGCCCCGTCGACGTCCCGGGCCAGGCGGGCCCGGAGGCCTCCGAGCGGTTCGGGGTCGGTCACGTCGATGACAGCGACTGCATGCCGGCTCATCATGGTCAAGAACCCCGCCCACCGCCCATCGGTTGCACCGGTACCCGAACCAGGCCCTCGGTAAGGTGCCCCCATGAACCCCGAGCATTCCCTGCGGTTCCGCATCCGACACTACGAGTGCGATGCCTACGGCCACCTCAATAACACCACCTACCTTCGCTACCTGGACGAGGTGGAGATCGACGCCGGCCTGGCCGGGACGGGCTGGGGAATGGCCCAGGCCGACATCACCTACGTGTCCCCGCTCGGGTTCGGTGACTCGGTGACCGTGACCGCACGGACGAGGTACAACGGAGCCGATCTCGTGCTGCGCACCTACACGTTCGTTGCCGACGGCCACGGAGAGGTGGCCCGGGCCGATGCGGCCTGGGCTGCCACGGCCTCGCTCCATTCGACCCGTCAAGAAGAATTGGCTCTCGGAGACACGGATCCTGTTCCCGAGCCGGCCGAGCCTCCCTCCGGCGTCTTCGTCCATCGGCGCCGGGTCCACTGGCAGGATGTGGACGAGTCGAACACAGCCACTCCGGCCACCCTCTCTGCCTATGCCGAGGACTGCGGAATCGCCGTGTGTGATGCCCACGGCTGGTCCCTGGAACGCTGCTCCCGGGAAGGCTTCTGGATCGTGCTGCGCCGCCATCAGATCCTCTATGGCCGGCCGGCCGGCCTGGGCGACGAACTGGAGATCACCACCTGGGCCTCGGACCGAACCAGAGTGAGCGCCATCCGCCATTACCTGCTGCGGGCCGCCGGCAGGCACGTGGCGCGCTTTCGAAGCCACTACGTCTGGGTGGACAACGAGAGCATGAAGCCCATTCGGATCCCGGCCGACTTCCTCTCCGACTTCAGCGCCAACTTCTCCCCGGCGCCTGCCGCCTAGCGGCAAGGAAGCGGGACATCCCGGCGCCCAATCCCTCCAGCAATTCCCACGACTTTCGGCCCTAGCACTCGGGACCGCGGATGCCTA
>CAYFYE010000115.1:2234-6854 GCA_964347285.1 uncultured Acidimicrobiia bacterium | reverse complement strand
TCCGGGCCTAGTTGCTCGCCCGCTCCCGGTCCACCAGCACCCGCCGCAGGATCTTCCCCGAGGCCGATTTGGGGATCTCGTCGAGGATCTCCAACCGGCGGATCTTCTTGTAGGGGGCGACGTGGCCGGATACCCAGTCCATGATCTCGTCGGAACTCACCTCGCCCTCGAGGACCACGAACGCCTTGGGGACCTCCCCGGCCTCCGGGTCGGGCGAGGGGATGACGGCGGCATCGGCGATGGCCGGGTGGGTGAGCAGCAGCGCTTCCAGCTCGGCTGGGGCCACCTGGTATCCCTTGTACTTGATGAGCTCCTTGAGCCGATCGACGATGGTGAAGTAGCCGTCGGCATCGGCGGCGGCCAGGTCGCCGGTCCGCAGCCACCCCTCGGGGGTGATCGTCTGCTTGGTGGCTTCCTCGTTGTTGAGGTAGCCCATCATCACTTGCGGTCCCCGGATCCACAGCTCGCCCGGCTCGCCGGGGGTGACGTCCGCCTCGGTGAGCGGATCGACGATGCGGCACTCGGTGCGGGGCAGCGGCGGACCGATGGAGCCCGGGCGGTTGCGGTCGGGGTCGGACGGGTTGACGTGGGTGACCGGGCTCGTCTCGGTGAGTCCGTACCCCTGCATGACCGCGCATCCCAGGCGGGCGGCACATGCCTCCTGGAGGTCGGGACCGAGCGGCGCGGCACCCGACATGATCAGGCGCAGCGCCGAGAGATCGAAGCCCTCCACCGCCGGGTGCTTGGCGAGGGCCAGCACGATCGGGGGCACCAGGTAGGCGATGGTGACCCGGTGATTCGCCAGCAGGTCGAGGAACTGCTCGAGATCGAAGCGGGGCATCGTGACGACGGTGGCCCCGCGGCTCACCGCCATGTTCATGATCACCTGCATGCCGTAGATGTGGAAGAACGGCAGAACTCCGATGATCACGTCGTCGGGGCCGACGTCGAGGGCCGGCCCGCACTGGCAGACATTGGCCACCAAGTTGTGATGGGTGAGCATCACTCCCTTGGGGAAGCCGGTGGTCCCCGACGAGTACGGGAGGACCACCAGGTCGGTCGGGTCGACGTCCACCTCGGGCGGAGCGCCGGCGCCGAGCAAGTCGCGGTACGGAGTGCTGCCGGCGCCCTCGCCCAGGGTGATGATCTCGGAGACCCCGGTCCGGTCGGCCGCTTCGGTGGCATGGTCGAGGAACGGGGGCACAGTGAAGAGGCACCGGGCTCCGGCGTCTTCGAGCTGGAAGGCAAGCTCCTCGGCCGTGTAGAGAGGGTTGATGGTGGTGTTGACCCCGCCCAGCGAAGCGACGGCATGAAACAGCACTGCGTACTCGGGAACGTTCGGCGCATAGAGGGCCATGACGTCGCCCCGGCCAAACCCCCGCTTCGCCAAGCCGGCGGCGCAGCGATCGACGTCCTCGGCCAGACCGCCGTAGGTGAGGGTGCGTCCGCTCGGCCCGTCGATCAGCGCCGCCTTCTCCCCCAGCTCGGCGGCGCGCTGAAGCACGAAAGGGGTGATGGTGGTGTCGGGAATCTCGACGTCGGGATAGGGACTGGTGTAGGTGGCCATGGGCCGGAAGCTAGCTGGCCGAGTAAGGTCGCGGCGCGGCCCCACCTCGCGCTCTTCTGATCGGCTGGGAACGAGCGCCCGTCAGCCGCCCATGGCCTCCATCATCTGGGCCATGGCCCTCTCGGCCGTGTCCAGAGCGCGGTCGAGGTCGCTCAATGCATACACGGTCACGTCCGAGAACGGACCGAACGGGAACCCGCTCATGATCTCGTCCAGCTCCTCGTGGGAGTCCACCTCGACGACCCCGCCTCCGCCGGTCTGGCCGGCGAAGCTCCATACGTCCACCAGCTTGCCGCTCTGACGGTGCTCGGCGACCCAACCCTTCATGGCCTGCATCATCGGCATCATCATCTCCGGCGGCGGCGCCTGCCGCTGCGTGGTGACGATCAGAAAGCGCATCACATACCTCCCCTCGCTGCGCGGTGCGAGCCGACCCGTTTGCCCGGGAGCGTGCCTGCTCCGGGCGGGTGAGCCTCGCTCGCCGCCGCCGGCGGTCCGGCGGGTACCGGCTTCGGCCTGAGTCTGGTGGCGATCGCTCCGACACCGGGTCTGCCGCTGGGATCGAGCTCACAGCCGGCGCCGCCACCCAGCGCGCGAGTAGAGTCCGCCTGGGAGAGGAGGAGTAGCCGATGACAAAGCGCACGCTCGTCGTTGTGGCAATCACACTGATCGTGGGGGGATTGCTGGTGCCCGCCGCCGGCGGCCCCAAAGTTGCGGTGACCGACGTAGAGGGGCTGGTGCAGAAGGTCACCCTCTACCGCGACGCCGACGGCATCCCGCACATCTTTGCCAAGAATTCTCGCGACCTCTACTTCATGCAGGGCTACGTGCACGCCCAGGACCGCCTCTTCCAGATGGACGTCTTCCGCCGCACCGCCTCGGGCACGCTGGCCGAACTGCTGGGGCCGGCTGCGCTCCCGAGCGACGTCGAACTGCGCACGCTGGGCCTGCGCCGGGCCGCGGAGCGCTCGCGCGATATCGCTGCGCCGGAGGCTCTCGCCGACCTCGAGGCTTATGCGGAAGGGGTCAATGCCTACGTGGCCGCCAGCCCCGCCCTGCCCCCCGAGTACGCCGCCCTCGAGCTGACCACCTTCGAGCCGTGGGAGGCAGTTGACAGCCTCGTCATCGCCAAGCTGTTTGCCTTTTCGCTCTCGTTCGATCTCGACATCGGCAACACCCAACGGTTCGGCGAATATGTAGCAGCAGGAGCGGTAGGCAGATTCGACGGAGCCGCGCTGTTCGCGGAGGACCTGTTCCGGTCGGCCCCCTTCGACCCGGCATCGACCGTGCCCGACGCCACCATGGCGTATGCCGCCGAGGAGGGCGAGTACCGGGCGCTCGCCCCGGGCCGGGCCACGGCTCCGCTCCGACCCGAGACTCTCGACCTGGCGGGCGACTACCTCGAGAGGGCGAGGCGGGTCCCGACGCTGGCCCGGGCCCTCGAGCGCGCCGACCGCCCCGAGGGCTCCAACGAGTGGGCCGTGGCCGGGACCCACACCACCACCGGCCGCCCGATCATGGCCAACGATCCCCACCTCGCCCTGGACACCCCCGCCACGTTCTATCAGGTCCACCTGCGGGCGCCGTCCGAAGGCATCGACGTCATCGGCTCCAGCTTCGCCGGAACCCCCTATGTCGTCCTCGGACAGAACCAGAACATCGCCTGGGGTGCCACCAGCAATCCCATGGACGTCACCGACACGTATGAAGAGGAAATCGTGGCCGACCCATCCTCGCCGAGCGGGCTGGCCACGGTCTATCTGGGAACTCCCGAGCCAATCATCCCCATCCCGGTCACGTTCCGAGCCAACCAGTTGGACGGCACGCTCGACAACCTGGTCACGATCCCACCGGGCGCCGGCATTCCGCCCGCAGTGTTGATCGTCCCCCGGCGCAACAACGGGCCCTTGATCGCGATCGATGCCGGCGCCGGGGTAGGGCTGTCGGTGCAATACACCGGCTTCTCCGGCACCCGGGAACTGGAGGCGTTCCGCACCTGGAATCGGGCCGAGGATCTCGACGACTTCCGGATGGGTCTGCAGTACTTCGACGTGGCATCGCAGAACTGGGCCTACGTCGATGTCGACGGGCGCATCGCCTACTTCACCAGCGCCGAGATGCCGCTGCGAGAAGACCTCGAGGCCGGCTTCGTCGCCGGCTTCCCGCCCTGGTTCATTCGCGATGGTTCGGGCGGCAACGAATGGCTGCCCCTCTCCCGACCGCAGGCGGGCCAGGCGGTGCCCTACGAGATCTTGCCCCCCGATGAGATGCCGCAACTCGTCGACCCCCCCGCCGGCTACTTCGTCAACGCCAACAACGATCCGGCCGGCACCACGCTCGACAACGACCCGCTCAACCAGATCCGCTCCACCGGCGGCATCTTCTACCTCAACCCGGGTTATGCCATCGGCACCCGCGCCGGCCGCATCACCCAGGCCCTCGGGGAGCGGCTGGCGGCGGGACCGGTATCGCCCGACGACATGGCCGACCTCCAGGCGGACGTGGTGCTCCTCGATGCCCAGGTGCTCACCCCCTACCTGCTCGAGGCCTTCGCCAACGCCACCTCGTCCGCCGATCCGACCCTGGCCGCCCTGGGCAGCGAGCCTGGGGTGGCGGAGGCCGTCGCCCGACTGGCGGCCTGGGACTTCTCCACCCCCACCGGCATCCCCGAGGGCTACGACGCCGCCGACACACCGGGCACCGTCGGCAGCGACCCCTCCCCTGCCGAGATCGAGGCCAGCGTCGCCGCCACCATCTACTCGGTGTGGCGGGGCCGGCTCATCGCCAACACCATCGACGCCACCCTCGACGGCGTTGGCCTGTCCGGCCGCGGCCCGGGCAGTGGGGAGGCGATGAAGGCGGTACGCAACCTGCTCGACAACTTCGACCTCAACCAGGGCGTCGGGGCCTCGGGGTTGGACTTCTTTGCCGTTCCCGGCGTGGACGACCCGGCCGATCGGCGGGACGTCGTCCTCCTCCGGAGCCTTTCGGACGCCTTGGATCTGCTGGCCGGGCCCGAATTCGCCCCTGCCTTCGGCGGTTCGACCGACCAG
>CAYFYE010000115.1:0-2134 GCA_964347285.1 uncultured Acidimicrobiia bacterium | reverse complement strand
TGGCTCACCAACGAGGCCCACGACCACCTGCAGCGGGTCAGCGACGTCGTGCGCGACTCGGTGAGCAAAGAGGAGTTCCGCCCGGCCCGGTGACGGATGCCGGCCAACGAGCCCTGTGGGTGAACCGAGCCGGCGCCCTCAGGCCGGAGCCGGCGCGAACTCCGTCTTGCGGCGCGCAGGCTGGCGGCGACGAAGCCACCCAGGAAGAGAGCGACCCCGACCGCCAGTGCCCACCTCGTCGCCGCCACGGCCGGGTCGAGCGGATGGGCCACGATCTCTTCGGCGGCGACCGCGTAGGAGACTCGCCCGACCACGAACGGGAAGTGAAAGAACGAGTAGAGGTCGCGAGCCATGGAGCCTCGGCGCTCGTCCGGCGTCGCTCGTATCGTGTCTTCCGTGGCCTCGGCGGCCCAGTCGAAATAGGACCACCACAGCGCCGCCGAGCCGGCAAACGCAACGATCAAGCCGAGCACGGTTTCCGGTTCCAGGCCGGCCTCGACCGCACTCAACCCGGTGGCCACCACCGACTCGCCGAGGGCGATGATGATGAAGAGGGCGTGGCGCTCGGCGAAGTATCCGGGGCGGATCAGAAAGTCGCCGCTGCCGGCGGTGAGCCCGGCCCCGATCTCAAAGAGGACGGCGGCCAGCCACAGCCCGGTGGGGGCCGGGTCATCGACCAGGGCCCGGCCAACACCAAGCCCATGGCGATGGCCGACACCGGGGCGAAGGTCAGGATGGCCCGCTGATGAATGGGGTCGCCGCGCAGGCCCACCCGGTAGACCAGGATGCCGAGTACGCGAATGGCCAGATAGGCGAGGGCAAAGAGCAACCCCCGCTCGTCGAAGGCTCCGTCGATCGCCACCGCCATGAGCAGGGCCCGCCCATGGCACCGATGAGAGACAGTCGCACGCCGAGACGCTCGGCGGTGACGGCGTTGAGCGACCAGCTGTACTGGTCCAACGACCACCACACCGGGCCAGCAGCAGCACCGCCCTCCCGAAGCCGGCCGGATCGGAATCGAGACGAATGAAGACGGTGATCTGGATGATGGCAAAGACGTAGACCAGGTCGAAGAACAGCTCTAGCGCCGAGACCCGCAGCTCGAGCTCGGTGCCGCGTTGGGACGTCAGGGCCGGGAGAGGCTAGTTGGGGACGGGCCTCGACCTCGGGAGCGGCTCATTGCCGGCCGGCCCAGCGGGGGTTCTCACCACGACCTCGACGCCCCAGTCTGTGACCGCCCTCGATGCGTGGTCGTCGCCTAGGGTGCCGTCCAGTTCAGCGAAGGAGTCGCCGTGCCCGCCACCCTCGACCAGATCCGAGCCCGCCTCTCCGGCGCACGCCAGATCCACGACGTCGACCTGCTGGCCGAAGCGGCCCACCTCATCGAGGCCGCCGGCTCCCCCGAGGCGGCCCAGGCCGAGGTCTTGGCGGCGGTGGAGCGCAATGCGCAGTGGCGGGGGCGAGAGTGCATCAACCTGCTTGCCCCCGAGGCCCCCACCAGCCCCACGGTGCGCCGGCTGCTCGGCACCGAGATCGGCACCCGGGCCGCCGAGGGCCACATCGGGCGGGACACCCGCTGGTTTGCCGGCACCAGGCACATCGACGAGGTCGAAGCGCTGTGCGTCGAGCTCATGAAGAAACTCTTCAGGGCCGACTACGCCGAGCACCGCCTGGTGGCCTCGATGATCGGCAACCTCGCCGTCTACACCGCCATGACCGAGCCGGGGGACGTGGTCATGACCCTGGCCCAACCGCACGGCGGCCACTCATCCAACCGTGCCGACGGTCCGGCCGGGGTACGGGGACTGCGCATCGTCGACGTCCCGTTCGACCCCCACGAGCTGGAAGTCGACCTCGAGTTGTTTCGGGAGATGGCCCCGCTGGTGCGGCCCAAGCTGGTGGTGTTGGGGGCCTCGATGACGCTGTTTCCCTTCCCCTTGGTGGAGATGTCCAAGGTCGTCGAGGACTGGGGGGCCCGCATCGTCTTCGACGGGGCCCACCAGCTGGGACTGGTGGCCTGCGGCCAATTTCAGGACCCGCTGCGGGAGGGGGCGGCGGTGATGATCGGGTCGGCCGGCAAGACCTACTCCGGACCACAGTCGGGGATCATGGTGTGGAACGATCCGGCCCTCAC
>CAYFYE010000114.1:5134-6874 GCA_964347285.1 uncultured Acidimicrobiia bacterium | reverse complement strand
CGGATCGGCCTGAAACGTCTTGCGGCAATGCTCCGAACAGAACCCAAACTCTGGGTAGCCCTCGACGGTGAGCGCTCCTTCACCGACGGTCATTCCACACACTGGGTCACGCATCAGCATCCTCCTTCCCGGCGGTCTCGAATACGGCGACGACCCGTTCCAGGCGGGTCTGTGCCTCCTTGGCGATTGGCTCTAACGCAGCATTGTTGGTGAGGTCCACCATGGTTCGTGGGTCGAGAACCGAGACCACGGTTCCGTCTACGTCCTCGTACAGGGCGACGTTGCAGGGCAGCAGCAGCCCGATATCCTGTTCGGCGTCGAGCGCCCGTGCCGCCAGCGACGGATTGCAGGCCCCCAAGATCGATACGGGGCCACCTCGATCCCGAGCTTGTCACGGAGGGTGGCGGCCACGTCGATCTCGGTCAGGACCCCGAACCCTCGGCGGTCAATGCTTCACGCAACCGTGTCTCGGTTCCGTGAATGTCCATCGAGGTTCGGGTCTTCATCCCGTAGGTGATCTGTGTCATCACCGCTCCTATCTCATCTTGTGTGGCAGCCCTCTCGTCCGACGTCAACCTACGCCTTCTATTCGACTGGAAGGTCAAGGGGTTTCTGGTGAGGCGACGGGTTCCGTGGCGCCGTGGCTGCACCAGACGCAGTCGCACGTCGGCCGGTGACAGGCTCGGTCGCGGTGGCGCAGGCGAGTGGCGGTGAAACCCTTGATCGCGACGCGTGCGACGAGCGACTTGGGTGTCGAGGGAGCGCAGTGGCGCTGGATGAGGTTCGGTAGTCGGGCCATCGTTCAACTGCCGCGCTCGCCAAAGCCATCAGCCGATGCGCCAAAGCTGATGGTGGCGGGTTACCAGGCCGTGGACGTCGGGCCGCTGAGCACCGCCCAGGGAGTCACCTGGACCGACCAACCCGTCGTGATCCTTCGGAGAACTGACCGGCGGCACCCTCGTCGTGAATCCCAACGTCGCAGGGTGAGCAACTCCGGCACGAATCTCAACGTCGAGGAGCGGCGACCCGACACGGACCAGCGCCACCACAACCGCGAGCCGGGTAACACCGACATGATCGGCTTCACGGACTGGGGTAGGACCGGCACGCTGCTGTTCTCATCGCATCCTCAAGCCTGCGCGTGCGGCCGTCGCGGCCGCGTTCGTCACTCGCTTTGGCAAGAAGGGCCTGGATCTTCAGCTCCGAGGTGGACCACTTGGGTGGTACAGCTCTGCGATGCTCGGTTTGGCGATTTCTTAACCACTATGAGAAGAGCTCCTAAACAAGTTCAGATCAGGCTCAAGCCTTCCGATATAGGAGTGAGGCATGGTCATACCTCGGAAGTGGAAGGTCGTATCCGGGTCGGTCACCGTCGCGGTGGCGTTGAGCTCGGGAGCTGCCGCATCGGCGCTCGGTGACGACGAAGAGCCGGAGCAGGAGCCGACGAAGCACACCTTTTGGGTCCGCACGCCGCAATTCCGACTCGCAGATGTCATCAGGGTCGACGACCTCGAGCCGGCTTCATCGATCACGCCGAACTCAGCGCCTTCGACGTCGATCGCCGAAGCCTCGGTCGGCTCTCCGTTCGATGACTCGGTTGTGGCTGCGAGCCAAACGGAACCCGCGGTGACCGAGGTGACGGTCGCCGATGATCGGAACGACCCGACCCCGACCCCGGACGAGGAGACCCCGACCCCGGACGAGGAGACCCCGACCCCGGACGAGGAGACCCCGACCCCG
>CAYFYE010000114.1:2089-5034 GCA_964347285.1 uncultured Acidimicrobiia bacterium | reverse complement strand
GATTCCCCTTCGCCCGACGACACCCCGTAGCCTTCCCGCGTGCGGACTTGGGCCGGGCCGGGCCGTCGATAAGGTGAGCACCACCATGCTCGGGCTGATGACCCCCATCGACGACCCAGCGGTCCCGGCGGTCCGCACCCTCCTGGGCGGGGAAGCCTCCGCCGTCCTCAGGGCCGCCGTCGAGCCGATCGGCCTGAGCGTCGCGTCGATCGAGCTTCAGCAAGTTCGCTATCGCCCCGGGCGAAGGATCACCGTTTCCTACCGCGTCGGGCTGAAGGGTCCCGGCGGGGCGAGGAAGCCCCAGCTGCTGGTGGCCAGTTCCGGCATTCCGGTGCCGAGCGGCACAGTCGTGGTCAGTGACGGCGCCGACGAGATCGCCGTCTGGTCCTTCCCCAATGATCCCCTGCTCCCTGGGTTGGCGAGCGTGTTGGACGGAGACAAGCTCCGCTCGCTCCTCTCGGAGCTGGGAGTGCCGGACGAACCCGCCAACCTGCGAACCAGGTCATATCGGCCCGGTCGGCGGGCGGTGGTGGAGGTCACCACGGCACATCACCGGCTGTTTGTCAAGGTCGTGCCGCCTTCGGAAGTCGCCGGCCTCCAGGTGGCGCACACGGAATTCGCTCGGAAGGTCCCTGTTCCGAGGAGCCTCGGGTGGTCGGGGGAGTCCGGTGTCATCGTCTTCGAAGCCCTTCCCGGTCGGACTATGCGGGCGGCCCTTGAGGAGGGACGGCCTCTTCCCGGCGCCGATGACTTGACCACGCTGCTCGACAGCTTGCCCGAACTCCCCAAGCGCCGTACGCGGGGCCCGGCCGACCTGGCTGCCGGTTACGGCCGGCTGATTGCGGCCGTGCGTCCGGAGCAGGCGAAGGCGGTGGCCACCGTCGTCGACGGCTGTGCAAAGCTGCTTGACGAGGAGCTGGTACCAGTCCACGGCGATCTTCACTTGTCCCAGGTCATACTCGACGGCGGGCGGATACGCGGCATAGTGGACATAGACGGAGCCGGCCTCGGTCGACGGTCCGACGACCTCGCCACGCTGCTCGGGCATGTCCACACCCTCGGTCTCGAGTCGCCGCGTTCCGACGCCATTTTCAGGTACGGTGCCGGGTTGATCGACGCGTTCGATACCGAGGTGGATAGGCGTGCCCTTCGCCTGCGAGTCGCCGGGGCTTTGTTGGGATTCGCCACGGGACCCTTCCGCGTCCAGCAGGCGGACTGGCCCGCAGCCACGGCGCGTCGCGTTGAGGCGGCGCTGCGATGGGCGGAGAGCGCAGTCGGCGCATAGAGGACCCCATGGAAGGTTCGATACTCAACTGGGGGATTTCTGGCTATCAGTGGTGAGCCGGTAGGCGAAAGGAGGCCGGATCCGAGTTGGGCACCACGCCTGCGCGCCCAGGCGCATGGCAGGCGCCGGGCTCCCAGTGCGACAGTTCGGGCGATGTTCGCCCCTTACGGTGGGCTCGCACCCCAAAGACCCAGGGGGTCGCCTCCCCCCCAAGGTGGGCTCGCACGCCCAAGACCCAGGGGGTCGCCTCGCCCCCCAAGGTGTGCTCGGCACCCAAAGAGCGGATGGGTCGCCGCCCCCCTATCGGTTGGCCGCGCCCAAAGACCCCCGGGGTCGCCTACTCACCCAGAGGCCAGAGATTCGTGAGGACCTTGAACCGGCAAGGTCCCTACTTGAGGTTCGCGCTCTTCGAGAGCGGTGATCAAAGGCTGTCCCGCCTTGCAGAGCGCTCATCTCAGGATGCAGAAAGGGTGCAATTCATCGGGAGTTCGTGATCGGTCTCCCGAGCGCACGAACCCGACCGACCCCCGGGGCGGGCCCGGTCTGACCACAAGCAGTAGGGGGCCTCGGGTTTCGTGAACTGATTCACAATCGCACTAGGGTCGAAAGACCCTATCAGTAGGCGGTTTCTGGTACACTCTTGGGTAACCGGGGGGGCCAGGATGCTCCGAGTGGCGGGCTGGCGCCGAGAGAGCCTTGCGATCAGGGCCGTTGTCCCCGGCTCTCCGCTCGACGGGGGTGCGCTGGCGAGTCGGCGACGAGGCTGGTCCGCGGTCGCCTCGTCGGGTACGGCAGTCCCGTGCTCTGCAACACGAGGGCTTGATTTACCTGCGCCTCCCGATGGGGCATTCCCCGTTTCTGAGGCTGTGACCCCGTTCCAAGCGGACACGCCGGCGTACTCAGACCGCTGCTTGATCGAGCCGCGCCATTCGGCACGTCAGCGGCGGGGAGGAGCCCTTTCCGGGGTAGGGATGGCATGACCAAGCGGCCTCTCCTGACGTTGACCGCGGTGGTGATGGTGGTGGCGTCGCAGCTCATGACGGCAGGAGCAGCCGCCCAGGACTTCCCGGCAGGGGGCAGTGCCGAGGTTCTTCCCGAGGCCGGGGCGCACGACACCGTTCCCGAGGTGGTCGCGGACCAAGAGGGCCGGGAAACCGCCGCCGCTCCAATCGCGGCATCCGAGGACGCCGGGGCTGCCGACACGGCATCGCCGAGCGTTGCAGCCGAGCTGCGGGCCGACCCGATCGACGCGCCGCCCGGTGCCGTCGACTACAGAGTTGTTCCCCAGCCTCCCGAACCACCTGCCCTTCCTGAAACCACGGTCGGAGGAACCTGGGTGTTCGAAGGAGGCGCCCCGACGATCAACGGCCAGGTGGAAGGCATTGCGAACGGCGAGACCGGCGGTGCCCTCCATACCGTGCTGGCTCAACCCGGGAATGCCGATGTCGCTTACGTCGGATCGGTCAACGGCGGCATCTGGAAGACCACCAACGCCACTGCCGCCTCTCCGACGTGGACGCCCCTCACCGACACACAGTCGTCAAACTCGATCGGCGCTATGGTCTTCGATCCGACCGACCCGACCCATCAAACGATCGTGGCCGGCTTCTCCCGGACGAGCTCCTTCGGCTTGGTCAGCGGTTTGTTGAACGGGATGTTG